>JASJCH010000019.1 GCA_030066075.1 Woeseiaceae bacterium | reverse complement strand
GACTGACGCCATCTGAAACAACGTATCGCCGTTCATCGGGTTCCCGACAGAAGTGAAATACTCGTCGATAACCTCACCGTCGCGTATCAGGATGAAAGCTGCATTGCCTGCGTTTGAGGCTTCGATGGTCTCAACAGCGACCTGCGCGAAGGCATCCCAGTCTCCATTGGGCGCTACTGCGCGCTTTGTCCATCCTTGCGATGCGGCAAGTATCAGGAGACCCGCCCAAATAGCCACGGTAGCGACAATGCCGGTCAGCGTGAGTAGAAAGCTTCTCATTCTCTATCCATGTAATAACGCTAATGACAGCTTTGGGTGAGTAGCCGCCGCCCATCATACGCCGAAAACGATCTTTCGAGCGGCCGCTATCCGAGCCAAACCGGTGGTTCGATCGTTCAGCAACCGGCCCGAGGCTGTTAGCCTACCGACGGTAACAGGCTGCGCCGGTAACCAACGTGCATGCCGATGCCGCGGCTGGCCATGAACAGCGTGAACGCCGCCCACAGCCCGTGATTGTCGAAGCCCTGCAGCAGGTACCAGGCCGGCAGGAATACCAGGAAGGTGGACACCAGCATGATGTCGCGCATGGCGCGCGCCCGCGTGGCGCCGACATAAACACCGTCATAGAGAAACGACCACACCGCGACCAGTGGCGAAACGATGAACCAGGGCAGGTAGATCATGGCGGTCTCGCGCACCTCGGGCAGGTCGGTCAGCACGTTGACGATAAAGCGTCCGCCAAAGAAATAAGCAACCGCTAAACCCGCCGCGAAGTACAGGGACCACCTGAGACACAGCCGCACCGACTCCTCGAGCGACCGCCGGTTCTTCTGCCCCACGGCCTTGCCAACCAGCGCTTCGGCGGCGTGGGCGATGCCATCGAGCGCGAATGACGTCAGGTTCGCGAGGTTCAGCAACACGGCATTGGCGGCGAGCACCAGCCCACCCAGTCGCGCACCCTGCGCCGTAACGAAAAAGTAGGCGAAAATCAGGGCCATCGTGCGAATAAACAAGTTGGCGTTAACCGAGAAGAACGCCGCATAGGCGCGAACGCGGAATAGCTGCGCCAGTGGCCAGTGGCCCTCGCGTTTTTTGAGTTCCCGCGCCGCGAAGGCGAGGGCCACGATCAAGGCGGTGTACTCGGCGATGACCGAGGCAAGCGCCACGCCGTCCACTTTCATACCGAGGCCCAGCACGAACACCAGGTCGAGCACGATGTTCGTCAGGTTGATCGTCAGGAAGATCAGCAGCGGCACGCGCGCGTTCTGCAGCCCGAGGAACCAGCCGATTAACGCGTAGTTGGCCAGCGTTCCGGGAGCACTCCAGATCCGAATCGAGAAGTACTCCAGTGCAAAGGTCTCAACGTCAGGCTCGGCGCCGATCAGCTCGAGTGCGATCCGCCCGAGAGGCCCCTGGAGGAGCAGGAGCACGAGCGCGATCAGCTGCGCGACGATCAGCGCCTGGCCCAGCGATACCCGGAGCCCATCGAAGTCGTCGGCGCCGTAGCGCTGCGCCGCGATTCCCGTGGTGCCCATGCGCAGGAAGTTCATTCCGACGTACAGGAAGCCGAAAATCGTGGCGCCGATGGCGACGGCGCCGAGATAAACGGGACTTTCGAGATGGCCGACGACGCCCGTGTCGACCATGCCGAGCAGCGGCACCGACACGTTCGACAGGATCATCGGCGCGGCGATGCGCCAGACGTCGCGATTCGTCGGCACCGCGCGGGCGGTCATGGGTTCATCCGAAGGCGTTGACGCCGGTCAGCTCCTTGCCGATGACGAGCTGGTGCACGGTCTCCGTGCCTTCGTAGGTGATCACGCTCTCGAGGTTGAGCATGTGGCGAATCGGCACGTACTCTGCGCTGATGCCGGAGCCACCCAGGATATCGCGGGCGTCGCGCGCAATATCGATCGCAGCGCGGCAGTTGTTCCATTTTGCGAGCGAGACCTGCGACGGTGTCATCTTGCCGGCGTCCTTCATGCGGCCGAGACGCAGCGACAGCAGCTGCGCCGAAGTAATACGGCGCGCCATGTCGGCCATGCGAATCTGGATGGTCTGCGTGTGCGAGATTGGCCGGTCGAACAGGACCCGGTCCTCGGCGTAGGTCAAAACCTCGTTGAGGCAGGCCTGCGCCGCGCCGATGACACCCCAGGAGATGCCGTAACGCGCCTGCGTCAGGCAGCTCAATGGTCCCTTGAGGCCGGTGACGCCCGGCAGCACGGAGCTGTCGGGCACGCGCACGTTGTCGAGAAACAGCGCCGACGTCACCGACGCGCGCAGCGAGAACTTGTTCTCGATCTCCTGCGCGGTGAATCCGGGCGTGTCTTTCTCTACGAGAAATCCTTTGACGCCTTCGTCGGTCATTGCCCATACGAGGGCCACGTCCGCGAGCGAGCCGTTCGTAATCCACATCTTGGCGCCGTTGATCACCCAGTCGTCACCGTCGCGTTTTGCGTGCGTCTTCATGTTGCCCGGGTCGGAGCCACCGTGTGGTTCGGTCAGACCGAAACAACCGATCGCCTCGCCGCGCGCCATCGCCGGCAGCCAGCGATCTTTTTGCTCGTCCGAGCCGTAGGCATGAATCGGGTACATGACGAGGCTGCTCTGCACCGAGACGAAGCTGCGCAAACCGCTGTCGCCGCGCTCGAGTTCCTGGCATATCAGCCCATAGGACACGCTGTTGAGTCCGGCACAGTCGTAGCCGTCGATAGAGCTGCCAAAAAGTCCCAGCTCGGCTACCTGCGGCACAAGTTCCGTCGGGAAGGTGTGTTGCTCGAAGGCTTCGCGCATCAACGGGATGACGGCGTCGTCAACGAACCGCGCGACGGTCTCCTGGACCATGCGCTCATCGTCGCTCAGCTCGGAGCGAACGTCGTAGAGATCAAGGGGATCGAGGGTCGAATTTCTGGTGTTCAAAACGGGATTCCAATACGGCGATAGAGCACCGACAGTAACCAGGCTGGCCCTATCATCATCAATTGCAGGTCGCGAATGACGGGGCGCAGACTACCCTGATTTCGGTGCCCCATCCATAGGCCGATGATACCCGCGACGAGCAGCCCGATCGATACACGCAGGGGCGAAAAGTCCGAATTAGCGAGCCAGCTCTGGATGCCGGCGATGCCCAGCAGGAAGGGCAGCATGCCGATCGCGAGCGATACCGAGATGATGAAGTAGTAAACCGCAGTGGCCATTACGAACAGCGTGCCCCAGTTGAGCAGCGGCGATATCTCGAAGAACTCGTCGGGTATCGGCAGCGTCCAGAGGATGCCGACCGTACCGAGCACGACCATCGGCACGGCCGCCCAGTAGACCATCGGGTAGGTCAGGTCCTGGTGCGTTTCCTCGTACTGCTGGAGCCAGCCGTCGGTTTCGCTCATGCTCAATCTCGCGTCCCGGGTTGGTCATTCTACATAAGGAGTATCATTTAGTGATCGTTCAGGAATGGTGGTGTCTAATTTCCTGACCTTGGGCATAGGGAGATCACTAATGAATACGAAACTGGCCGTTATTACAGCGACCGGACTGGCAATAATGCTGGCAGGTTGCCAGACGATGGATCCTTACACGGGTGAGAGTCAGACCAGCAAGGCGACCCAGGGCGCGTTAATTGGCGCCGCGGCGGGCATCGTAGTGGGCCTGGCCTCTGGCGATGACGCGGTCGACCGGCGCCAGCGCGCGCTGATCGGCGCAGGCGTTGGCGCGCTCGCCGGCGGCGCAGTCGGCAACTACATGGACCGCCAGGAGATGGAACTGCGCAGGGAACTCGAAGGCACCGGCGTGAGCGTTACGCGCAACGGCGATCACATCACGTTGAATATGCCGGGCAACGTCACGTTCGCCACGGACAGCGCTGACCTGAATGCCGGATTCTTCGACGTGCTGGGCTCGGTAACCAAGGTGCTCAAGGAGTTCGACCAGACCGTGGTTGAGGTCGCGGGCCATACCGACAGCACCGGTACCGACGCTTACAACCAGCAGCTCTCGGAGCGGCGAGCGCAGACGGTGACCAACTATTTCACCTCGCGCAAGATCCCTGGCCAGCGATTCATCACGGTTGGTCTCGGCGAGTCGATGCCGGTCGCCGACAACGGCACGCCGGAAGGCAGGCAGCTCAATCGCCGGGTCGAGATCACAATGGTGCCGATCACCGCCGGGTGATGCCGACATAGCATCGAACTACGGAAAACGCGACGACGATAGCTGGATCGAAGACTCCGGCTATGTGTCACGGCTGATCGACGACGACCAGGACGGAGGGCGGCACCAGAGGTTCATTGTGACGCTGCCGGGGCGCCAGACGCTGTTGGTCGCGCACAACCTGGACCTGGCAGAGCGGGTGCCGGTCGGGATGGGCGACCGGGTGAAATTTCGCGGGATCTACGAGTGGAACGACCAGGGCGGCATGGTGCACTGGACACATCGGGATCCACATGGGCAGGAAGACGGTGGCTGGATCAGCCACCGTCGCAAGACTTACTCCTGATTACACCGCCATCGCGGTGCGCAGTTTCTTGATCGCGTTCGCTTCGATCTGGCGGATGCGCTCTGCCGACACGCCGTACTCGTCGGCGAGTTCGTGCAGCGTCTGCTTCTTCTCGGTCAGCCAGCGGCTTTCGAGAATGTGACGGCTGCGCTCGTCCAGCGCCGTGAGTGCGCGGTGCATACGCCCGGTCGCGTCGTTATGCCAGTCGGTCTTTTCGACAAGCACGGCCGGGTCCGAGTCGGGGCTCGGCAGGTAAGCGGCGGGCGTGAAGCTGCGCTCGTCATCTGTGTCCGGAGCGGGGTCGAAGATCGCGTCACGCGCGCTCAGCCGACGCTCCATCTCGGTAACTTCTTTCGGCGTCACGCCGAGGTCCTTGGCGACAGCCTGGGTCTCTTCGTGCGACAGCCACGCGAGGCTCTTCTTCGACTTGCGCAGGTTGAAGAACAGCTTGCGCTGCGCCTTGGTGGTCGCCACCTTGACGATGCGCCAGTTGCGCAGCACGAACTCATGAATCTCGGCACGAATCCAGTGCACGGCGAACGACACGAGGCGCACGCCATAGTCCGGATCGAAGCGCTTGACGGCTTTCATCAGGCCGACGTTGCCTTCCTGGATGAGGTCCCCCAGCGGCAGGCCGTAGCCGGTGTAGCCCTTGGCGATGTGAACGACGAATCGCAGGTGCGCCATCACGAGCTCACGCGCAGCCTCGAGATCCTCTTCGTCCCGGAAGCGGTTCGCCAGCGACTGTTCGTCTTCCTTGCTCAGTACCTGAATCGAGCCGACCGCGTGGATGTACGCGTCCAGGCTGCCAACCGGGCCGGCAAGGATCAAATCGTGATTAACTGGTACGACTGCTGTCGTCATTCATAACCTCCCATGTATGCCGTGCAATTTTAGCACTCGCAGAGTTAGAGTGCTAACAGCCCCAGAGGTTCCCCTAGACAATTAGCCGGAAATGCCCTTTAAAACAATGGGTTGTATTGTACCGACTGCAGCAGGTTATGTTCAATTGGCCTAGCGAGGCTCGATGCGCCGCATATGGCGGGCCGCCGCGAACCAGGAGCCGACGAGGCCCAGCAATACGCCAACGCCCAGGATTGCCAAGCTCTCCTCGAGCGATTGCGCCAGTACCGACACCCCGCTCTGGTACAGCCCGGCCAGCCGCGCCGCCGGATCCTTGAGCAGGAACAGCCCGTATTGCACCAGTCCCAGCGCCAGTGCACCGCCGAGCAGGCCGTACCAGAAGCCGGACCACAGGAACGGCCGGCGGACGAACGCGTTGCTCGCACCGATCAGCTTCGTGACTTCAATCTCCTCGCGACGGTTCTGGATATCGAGCCGAATCGTGTTGCCGATGATCACGATGATGGCCAGTCCCAGCAGCGTCGCGCCGATCACGATGGCCCGGCGCACGATGTCGAGAATCGCGTGGAAGCGCTGCACCCACTCGGTATCCACCTGCACCAGGTCGGACTCGGGCAGGTTGGCGAGTTCCTCCTGCAGCAGGATCATTGACTGGCTCGTGTTGGCAGGACTCGGCCGCACGACCAGGGTATGGGGCAGCGGATTGTCGGACAGCTGGTCCAGCGCATCGCCGAAACCGGACTGCCGCTTGAACTCCTCCAGCGCGTCCGTCGCCGTAATCAACTGCACGTAGGCAACGTCGGCGCGCTGTCCGATCAGTCGAGCCAGCCCTTCCGCCTCGCTCTCGGTGATGTCGCGCTTCAGGTAAATCGAAAAGTCGAGCGCGTTGTCCCAGCCGCTGCTGACTGCCTGGGCATTCTTGACGACAAGATTCAGCGCCGCGGGTATGGCGAGCGTCACTGCGATAACGAGGACGATCATCAGGCTCGCAAAAGGCTGGCGTATCAACCGCCCCAGCGAACCGCCGGCCGTGCTCACATGGCGTGAGAACCACGTCGCCAGGGGACCGGAGGAGCGGACCGGCGCGACGGCGTCCGAATGGCGGGTCACGGCCATAGTGGGTCCTCCTCATCCACGTGCTCGACGAGCTTGCCGGCGTCGAGCTCGATGCGCGGGCAACCGAGCCGATCGATCAAAGAGATGTCATGGCTCGCGATGAGCAACGTAACGCCGACCTCGTTAAAGCGCCGGAAGATGCGCATCACCTCGAGCGACAGGTCGGGGTCAAGGTTGCCGGTGGGCTCGTCGGCGATCAGGAGTTTCGGCCGGGTGACGATGGCGCGCGCGATGCCGACACGCTGCTGTTCACCGGCCGAGAGCGTTTCCGGATTGCGCTTTTCCTTGTGCAGCAAGCCGACCTGGTCGAGCGCGGCGCGCACGCGGCGCGCGGCTTCGCGCCGGCCGACACCGGCGATAACGAGCGGCAGGGCGACGTTGTCGGCCACGGGCCGGTCGTACAGCAGTTTGTGGTCCTGGAACACCATGCCGATCTGCCGGCGATAGGCTGGTATCTTGCGGCGCTTGACGCGCCGCGTGTTCTGCCCGTCGACGATCACCTGGCCGCTCGTAGGCCGTTCGATCAGCGCGATGAGCTTGAGCAGAGTGCTCTTACCCGCCCCCGAGTGACCGGTGATAAACAGCATCTCGCCCTTGTCGACGTTGAGCGTCAATCCGGAAAGCGCTTCCTGCCCCCCCGGGAAACGCTTGGTGCAGTCTTCGAGCTGGATCATCATGGCGTACCGCTCGACAGCAGGGCGTCAACGAACTCGGCGGCGACGAAGGGCTGCATATCATCGGCCGATTCGCCGATGCCGATGAAGCGGACCGGTACGCCGAGCTTATCGGCAAGCGCCAGCAGGATGCCACCCTTCGCGCTGCCGTCGAGCTTGGTCACCGTGATGCCGGTCAGGCCGAGCGCCTCGTTGAACTTCTCGGCCTGCACGAGCGCGTTCTGGCCCTGGCTCGCGTCCAGCACGAGCATGACCTCATGCGGGGCTGTCTCGTCACGCCGGCCGACCACGCGCTTGATCTTCGCAAGTTCGTCCATCAGTCCCTGCTGGTTCTGCAGCCGGCCGGCCGTATCGGCGAGTAACACGTCCACATCGCGGGCACGCGCCGCGTCCCAGGCGTCGAAGATTACGGCCGCGGGATCGGCGCCGGGCTGCTGAGCGACGACGGGCACGTCGTTGCGCTCGCCCCAGGCCTGTAGCTGCTCGACCGCCGCAGCGCGAAACGTGTCACCGGCTGCCAGCATCACCGTCAGGCCCTGGTCTTTGAACCGCTTCGCGAGCTTGCCGATCGTCGTGGTCTTGCCGGCGCCGTTCACCCCGACCATCAGGATGACGTAAGGATGGTGTTCGCTCGCGATATCGAGGGGCGCGGCGACCGGTTCGAGGATGCTGGTCAGTGACCGGCGCAGCCCGTCGCGCAGCGCATCGACATCCTTGAGTTCCTTGCGGGCGAGGCTCTTCTGCAGGTCGGCGATGATGCGCTCGGTCGTCTCGATGCCGACGTCGGCCATGACGAGTTCCGCCTCGAGATCATCGATAACGTCTTCATCAATCTTGCCGCCCGGCGCGAGGTTCGCCAGGTCATAAGTAAGCCAGCTGTCACCCTTGTTGAGGCGCGCACGCAGCTTCTTGAAAAACCCCTGGCGAGGCTCTGCACTATCCTTGTTCGATAACATCTGCTCTTACGGTCACCGGTCGGCGCGCCTGTCAGCGGCGAATCACCTACACTGTTCGGGTAGCACTTTGTATCGACACGAGTCGCACGGGAAATGGCAAAAAAAACTCGGCCGGGACGGCTGCGTATTGTAGCGGGAAAATGGCGTAGCCGTCTGTTGGATATCGCGGACGTGGATGGCCTGCGGCCCACCGCCGAGCGCATTCGGGAAACGCTGTTCAACTGGCTGGCGCCGACGATCGCCGGCAGTCGCTGCCTCGACCTGTGCGCCGGCACGGGGGCGCTCGGTCTCGAAGCGCTGTCGCGCGGCGCAAAGCAGGTCGTATTCGTGGAAAAGTCGCCGGTTGCGGCACGCACGCTGCGCGCGAATGCCGATCTGCTGGAGGCCGAAGGCGCGGAGATCCGCCAGGACGACGCGCTCGGGTTTCTCGGCCGGCCGCCAGGCCAACCGTTCGACATTATTTTTCTGGACCCGCCGTTCGCCGCCGCGATGCACGGCGAATTGTGTAGACTCCTCGATGAGAACGCGTGGTTGCGCCGGGGATCGCTGGTGTACATCGAGGAAGACCGGGCGACGACGCCGGTCGACCTGCCGCAAGGCTGGGACCTCACGCGGTCGAAGACAGCCGGCAATGTACGATACTCGCTCGCGCGGACGGGCGACCGAGCATAAAGGAGCCGATCGATGACAGTTGCTGCGATGTACCCGGGTACGTTTGACCCGATTACGCTCGGGCACGAAGATCTCGTGCGCCGCGCCACGACCTTGTTCGATCGTGTCGTGGTGGCTATTGCCGATAATCCCGGCAGCAAGGCGCCACTATTTACGACCGAAGAGCGCGTCGAGATGGCGGCCAGTGCGCTGGCAGATCTGCCAAGCGTCGAGGTGACCGGCTACGCGGGACTGACCGTCGACTTTGCGCTGGAGAACGATCTGCGCGTCATCATCCGTGGCCTGCGCGCCGTTTCCGATTTCGAGTACGAATTCCAGCTAGCGAATATGAACCGGCACCTGACCGAGGAGGTCGAGACCGCGTTCCTGACGCCGACCGAGAAGTACACGTTCATCTCGTCGAGCCTGGTGCGTGAGGTCGCCCAGCTCGGCGGTGATGTGTCGAGTTTCGTGTCGCCCGCGGTCAAGGACGCGTTGCTGAAGAAGTACGGCCGCTAGGTCTGGCAGTTCTTGCAGTAGTAAGTGCGCCGCTGCCCCTGCACGATTGCTGCGACCGGTGACCTGCACGTCACGCAGGGTTCGTCCTCGCGATCGTAGACGGCCAGCTCGTGGCGAAAGTAGCCGGGCTCGCCGTCGCCGCCATAGAAATCCCGGAGCGTCGTGCCCCCGGCCTTGATGGCTTTCGCGAGCACCTGCTTGATGGCAGCGGCAAGCTGCCCGTAGCGCTGCCGTGAAATTCGACCTGCCGCCCGCTTCGGGTTGATGCCCGCCAAGAACAGCGATTCGCTGGCGTAGATGTTGCCCACGCCAACGACAATCGCGGCATTCATGATGAACTGCTTCACAGCGACCTTGCGACCGCGAGACTTGCGCCACAGGTATTCGCCGTCGAAGGCCTCGCTCAGTGGCTCAGGCCCGAGATCGCGGATCAGCCAGTGCTGCATCGGGTCATTGGTCCAGTGCAGCGACCCGAACCGGCGCGGGTCACGGAAGCGTAGCGCCTGGCCGGAGTCCAGCTCGAGGTCGAAATGCTCGTGCAGGGCGGCCGGCGTGTCGCGTTCCACAATGAACACGCTGCCCGACATACCGAGATGAATGATGGCGCTGCCGTCGGCGGTGTTGAGCAGCAGGTACTTGGCGCGCCGCGCGACCGAGTCGATGGTTGCGCCTTCAAGCCGGTCTTCGACGTCCCGGGCAACGGGCCAGCGCAGCCGCCTTTCGCGGATGACAACGCGGTCTATTCTTTGCCCCTCGATGTACGGGGCGATGCCGCGGCGGCTGGTTTCGACTTCGGGTAACTCGGGCATGGGCTGATCTTACTGTAGGAGCGCCCCATGGGCGCGACTGGGCCGCCGCAGCAGGCTATCGCGCCCATGGGGCGCTCCTACGGGTGGCACAATCAAAAAGGCCCGCGTTGAGCGGGCCTTTTCAGATTCGATGAGAAAGCGACTTACTTGATCTTCGCTTCCTTGTACATCACGTGCTTGCGAATTGTCGGATCGTACTTTTTGGTCTCCAGCTTCTCGGGATGGAGCTTCTTGTTCTTCGCAGTGGTGTAGTAGTGCCCGGTGCCGGCGCTCGACACGAGCTTGATCTTTTCGCGGTTACCTTTGGCCATGTGTCCGTCCTCCGATTAAACGCGTTCGCCGCGCGCGCGAATGTCGGCCAGCACCTTGTCGATGCCGTGCTTGTCGATGATGCGCATGCCCTTGTGCGAGACGCGCAGGCGCACCCAGCGCTGCTCGGATTCCAGCCAGAAACGCTTGCTCTGCAGGTTGGGCAGAAAACGACGGCGAGTCTTGTTGTGGGCGTGAGAAACGTTGTTTCCGGTCTGCGGGCGCTTCCCAGTGACCTGACATACCTTAGACATTGCTGTAAGTCTCTGATTTTACAAAGGGTTGCCCACTGCCTGTGAGCAAAGAGCGGGACTTTATACCAGCCTGAGAATTGTATTACAAGGACCGCATCGGGGTCAGAGCCCCTTTCGCGAAAAGGGTTCTGACCCCTTTCATATCAGACCTCGTGAGGCCATCGAGGTGGCCCGGCCAGCGCCGATGATCAGGTGGTCGAGGAGACGAATATCGACGAGTTCCAGGGCCGATCGCAGGCGCCGCGTGATGCGCTCGTCGGCCTGGCTGGGCTCGGCGACGCCTGACGGGTGGTTGTGGGCCAGGATGACCGCGGCTGCGTTCACAGCCAGTGCCTCCTTGACGACTTCGCGCGGGTAGACGCTGGTGCCGTCGATCGTGCCGCGGAACAGTTCCACAAAGGACAGCACGCGGTGGCGGTTGTCGAGGTACAGGCAGCAGAACAGCTCATGGCCGAGATGCTGCAATCGGGCCTGCAGGTAGGTCTCGGTGTCGGCCGGGCTGCGGATGGCGTCGCCGCGAGTGAGCGAAGCCTCGAAGTAGCGCCGGCCGAGCTCGGGCACGGCGTGAATTCTCCCGGCCAGCACCCTGCCGACGCCGGGCTGTGCGAGCAGCCTGGCGGTGTCGGCTTGCAATAGTGGACGCAGCCCGCCGAACGTGCCGAGCAGGCGCCCGGCAAGTTCCAGCGACGTATCGGAGCGACCCTGCAAGAGGGCCGCCAGCAGCTTGGTGTCGGAATCGGGCATCAGGGACCATTGTCGGGTCCCTGGCGCCGGGTACAACGTCTCAATCGGCGCCGGATGACCGGTTTCGTGCGAGTTCGATTGCGACGTCGAGCGCCTGCCCGGGTTCGGACTCGATGTCGACCGGCACGCCGACGCCCTCGATGCGGCCGTGCGTTACGGAATAGTAGTCGGCAACGGGCAAGCTCACGATAAAGCCGTCGGCCACGTCGAACATGCTCTGTGACAGCATCTCGCCTGCAGATCGGCGGCCGACCAGGGTCGTGACCCCCGAGCTGCGCAACGCATCGGCCGCCATCTCGGTGGCCGATGCCGAGCGCTCGTCGAGCAACACGTATACCGGTCCGTCGTAATTCGGTTCGGCGGGTTGGAACTGCACACGGACAATGTCGGTTTCCTGAACGGCCTTCCAGAAGCCGATGATGGACCATCCCTGCCACAGGGGTGCAGCGAGAGCCTGGGTCGCCGTCGGCGGGTCATCGTGTTCCCGATTCCAGACCTGGGAGATGAAAAAGCCGGCGTCCAGGGGTTCATCGATGACGTGTTCGACGAGCGGCTTCACCGCGAAGGCGCCACCGCCGTTGCCGCGCAGGTCAATGACGAGCGCCGCCGGCCGCTCTTTGGCGATGCGGGCATAGGCCGCCTGGATCTGCTCGATGGTGTCGGCGCCCATCATCGTCCGCACTTTGAGCACGGCGATATCGTCGTCGAAGTCCACGGTCGCGGCCTCGAAGCCCACGCGGTACTGGTCGAAGAACGTGAACATCTGTTCCGCCGTTTGCGCCGAGCGCTGCAGGCGGAAGTGCGAGAAGGGCTCGTTGCGCCACAGCCAGCGGAAGCCGAACAGCAGGTCGAGGTCGTCGATGGCTTTATCGGCGACGCGGCCGAGTTGTTCACGGAACTCCAGGTAGGCGGGTTGCTCGAGATCGCCCGGCGCGAAGACCTTGTTGGCGACCACCGAGTCGAACGCTTCGAGAACAGCCTGGTAGTCGCGCAAGGAAATAACCTGGTCAGCCGGGACGCCATTGAACGAGCCCGCGAAGATGCCGCCATCGATCGAACCCGATATCTGCTCGCCGTCGACGCCAATGGTGATTGTGCCGTCCTGCCACGGAGCGACAATGTCGCCGGCGTACTGCCCGTCATCGCCGCGCGCGGCGGAGAACGCGAAAAGGCCGTCGTCGATGCTGCGTTCACCCGGAATCTTCCTCAGCAGTTCGACCGCGCCTGAGTGACTCACTCCACGAAGCTCGTCGCCGTCGAGCGTGGTTTCGAGGTAGAACTCGACCGGCCCCAGGGGCCCGGACTCGAGCGATACCCGCCACGTGGCGCTGGCGCCCGCAAGCGCTGCCGGTGACGCGAGCAGCAGGATGGTCAGAAGCAGTGTTCGTTGCAGTTTGTGCATTGGCAGTCCCTCCGTTAACCAGCAGATGCTCCATCCCGCCGAATGGATGCAGGCGGGCTGGAAATCGTCCGTGCCATCGGGATAAGCTGCCGCCCCATGAACGTGGTACTCGGCATCACGGGCGGCATCGCCGCCTACAAGACTCCGGAGCTGGTCCGTCGCCTGCGCGAGCGCGGCGCCGACGTGCAAATCGTGATGACGACGTCGGCGGCCGAGTTCGTCACCGAGACGGCCCTGCAGGCGGTGTCGGGTCGCCCGATACGCTCCAACCTCTGGGACAAGGAGGCCGAGGCGTCGATGAGCCATATCGAGCTCGCGCGCTGGGCCGACGTCGTGCTGATCGCGCCGGCCACGGCCGAGATCATGGCGCGCCTGGCCTCAGGTGCAGCGGCCGACCTGCTGACCACGTTGTGCCTTGCGACCGAGGCGCCGATCGCGATCGCACCAGCCATGAATCACGTGATGTGGAGCAACCCGGCGGTGCAGACGAACCGTGAGACTCTCGAGCAGCGCGGCGTGCGAATGCTGGGACCGGATCATGGCTCGCAGGCCTGCGGCGAAACCGGCGCCGGGCGCATGCTCGACCCGGATGAAATCGCGGCGCTCGTGTTCGGGCCGGATCTCGGTGGCGGGCCCGTGGAAGGATCGCTGACCGGCAAAACCGTACTCGTGACCGCCGGGCCGACGCGCGAAGCGATCGATCCCGTGCGTTACATCACCAATCGCAGCTCCGGCAAGATGGGCTACGCCATCGCGCGCGCCGCGGCCGCCGAGGGCGCCAGCGTCATACTCGTCAGTGGCCCCGTCTCCCTCGCAGATCCGGCCGGCATCGATGTTGTCCACGTCACGACGGCGGAGGAGATGTACGCCGCCACGCATGACCGGATCGCGGAGGTCGATATCTTCGTCGCCGCTGCCGCCGTCTCGGACTACCGGCCGGCTGATGCGCGCGAACAGAAGATCAAGAAGAGCGAGGAGACGATGCAGATCGAACTCGTGCGCTCGAAGGATATCCTCGTGTCAGTGGCTGCGCTTGTTGATGCCCCGTTCACGGTGGGTTTTGCCGCCGAGACGGAGAAGGTCCGCGATTACGCACTCGGCAAGCTGCAGAACAAGAAGCTCGACATGATCGTGGCGAACCAGGTCGGCCGTGACCGTGGTTTCGACCAGGATGAGAACGCGGTCGACGTGTTCTGGGAAGGCGGCGAGCAGTCGTTCGGGCAGGCGGCGAAGACCGATCTCGCCAGGGACATCATAAAACTCGTCGTGACGCGTTACTCCGCCACGCGCGGCGCCGACACGCAACCGGCACTACCGAAACTGCATGCGATCGATTGAACTGAAAATCCTGGATTCCCGGCTGGGCGACGCCATCGAACTGCCGCACTACGCAACGGGCGGCTCAGCCGGCCTCGACATGCGGGCCTGCATCGATGAACCGATCACGGTCGACCCCGGCGAGACGGTGCTCGTGCCCACGGGGTTAGCGATCCACATCGGCGACCCGGCGCTCGCTGCGGTGTTGCTGCCGCGATCGGGGCTGGGTCATAAACACGGTCTCGTGCTCGGTAACCTGACCGGGCTTATCGATTCCGACTACCAGGGGCAGGTGTTTATTTCGTGCTGGAACCGCGGTTCAAAGAGCTACGAGATTCAGCCGGCCGAGCGCATCGCACAAATGGTCTTCGTGCCGGTGGAGCAGGTGAGGTTTGAGGTGGTCGAGGAGTTCGCCGACAGCGATCGCGGCGACGGCGGTTTCGGTCACTCTGGAACGACCTGAGCCAGGCTCGTCGCCGCCGTCTGCGGCTGCTCGGCCAGGCTGGAATCGTCTTCGATGCCCTTGATGTTCTTGAAACGCTCGATGTCGCCCTCGAAGCGATCGCGAATTCTCTTTTCCTCGTCCTGGAACTGTTGCAGGTTGCCCTCGTGGCGTTCGATCGCCTGCTCGGTTTCCTTGATGTCGGCGACCAGGCTGGGATCTATCGTCTCTGCGTTGGGGTCCGAGCTGTAGGGCTTGTAACGCCCGGCCGTGCGCTTGAGCTGGTCGAGTCGACGCGCCAGGTTGCGCAGGTAGAGTTCGGTCACACGCGCCTGCGCACGGAACAGCTCGACGCGGCGGTCGCGATGCATCTCGATTTCGTCGACACTGATATAGGTGTTCAGCAAGGCCTGGTCGGCGCGTCGCTGTAGTTCTCTTTGCAGTTCGAGTTCGGCCGCTTTCTTCTCGGCTGCGAGCTGTTCCTCGGTCTTCTTGCCTTCGAGGTGCTCGACGGCGACACCCTGGTCGTTGAGACGCTGCTTGGGCTTGTCGGCGTACTCGGGCGGAATGTGGTCGCCGTAGTGAAGAACCCCTTCGTCATCAACCCATTTGAAGGTGCCGCGCCCTTGCTGCTGAGCCGACACGGTCAGCGGCAGCAAGATACAAAGAATGACTGACGAAATTATTATTCGCATAGCGCCACTATGCCATGCCTCCCGACAAAAAAGTTTGCGCTGGTTCGCGCTTTTCAAGCTTAGACTGCCGCTTGCATCTTGTAAAATCTTTAGCGATTACACAGTAAATTCAGCGACTTACGATAGTACCCCGTATTTCCGCCGGTATTCCACGACCGGGTCGAGGAATTCCGCATACTCCTCTGATTCTTCGAGGATATCGATGAGGTCATTGAGCTGAATGATGCTCGAAACCGGTATGCCGAGGGACTGTTTGAGTTCCTGTACCGCCGACAGACTGCCCTGGCCGCGCTCCTGGCGGTCGAGCGAAATCGCGAGTCCCGCGACTTCGGCGCCGGCAGCGGCGATGATCTTGTAAGCCTCGCGCACCGCCGTTCCAGCCGTGATCACGTCGTCGACGATCAGCACACGGCCGCTTAGCGGCGCGCCGACGATGCTGCCGCCCTCGCCGTGCGCTTTGGCCTCCTTGCGGTTGTAGCAAAAAGGCGCATCCATATCCTGGTGTTCGGCAAGCGCGGCGGCCGACAGCGCGGCCAGGGGAATGCCCTTGTAGGCCGGTCCGAAAATCATGTCGAAGCGAATGCCGGAATCGGCGATGGACGCCGCGTAGTAGCGCCCGAGGCGCGCCGCAGCGTAACCGGTATTGAACAGGCCGGCGTTGAAAAAGTACGGACTGACGCGCCCCGACTTGAGCGTAAACTCGCCAAAGCGCAGTACGCCGAGCTCGAGCGCGAGGTCGATGAATTCCCGTTTATAGGCCTGCATGAACGTTGTGTTTCTGTATGATGGCCGGCTTCGAATAGCCGGTCGCAGTATGACACGCGGCACGCCATGGAGGAATCATGTTTCGCGTCATCAGCCTCAACGCCAACGGTATCCGGGCCGCCGCCCGCAAGGGGTTTTTCGACTGGATGGACAGCCAGGATGCGGACGTCGTTTGCATCCAGGAGACCAAGGCGCAGGTGCATCAGCTGGGTGACGCGATCTTCTCGCCGGCGGGCTACCACTGTTACTACGAGGACGCGGTCAAGAAGGGCTATAGCGGCGTTGCGATTTACACCCGGCACGCGCCCAAGAAGGTCGTCCGTGGTTACGGCGACGAGGAGTTCGACGCCGAGGGCCGCTACCTGGAAGTACAGCTCGACGGCATCAACGTGGTTTCACTGTACCTGCCGTCCGGCTCTTCCAGCGACGAGCGCCAGCAGGCCAAGTACCGTTGCATGGACTCGTTCACGGAGCATCTGCACAAGCTACGGCGTAAGCGCAGCGAGACCATCATCTGCGGCGACTGGAACATCGTCCACAAGGAACAGGACATCAAGAACTGGAAGTCGAACCAGAAGAACTCCGGCTGTCTCCCCGAGGAGCGCGCGTGGCTCGACAAGGTGTTTGGCGAGTACCGCTGGGTAGACGCGTTCCGCACGCTCGAGCAGGAGCCGGAGCAGTACACCTGGTGGTCGAACCGCGGCCAGGCCTGGGCCAACAACGTCGGTTGGCGCATCGACTATCACGTCGTGTCGCAGGGCCTTGGCGACAAGGTTCGCAGAACGGAAATCTACCGCGACGAGCGTTTTTCCGATCACGCACCGCTGATCATGGATTACGATTGGGCCCATGACGGCTAGCGCCCCCATGGATCGCACGCGCAAAGAGACCTTTAAAGAGGCGATCCTCAACCGGCGCATGCTGATCTGCGTCTTTACCGGGTTCACGTCAGGTTTGCCGCTCTACGTGCTGTTTCAGCTCGTGCCGGGCTGGCTGCGCGTCGAAGGCGTGGGACTGGCCGAGATCGGCTTTTTTGCCCTGGTCCAGTTTCCCTACACGTGGAAGTTTCTCTGGTCGCCGTTCATGGACCGTTTCACGTTGCCGTTTCTCGGCCACCGCCGCGGCTGGATGCTGGTCACGCAGCTGTTGTTGCTGGTGTCGATCGCCGCGCTGGGGTTCATACGGCCGGACCTGAACCTCTGGCTGGTGGCTTACCTTTCTGCCGCGGTCGCGTTTTTCAGCGCAAGCCAGGACATCGTACTCGACGCGTATCGGCGCGAGCTGTTACCGGACGTCGAGCTCGGCCTCGGCAACTCCATTCACGTGCAGGCATACCGGCTGTCCGGTCTCGTGCCCGGCGCGCTTGGCCTGATTCTCGCCGACTACTTCGACTGGCATATTGTCTTCGTCATCATTGCCGCGTTCATGCTGGTGGGCATCATCATGACGCTGGTCATTGACGAGGCAATCGCCGAGCCCACGCCGCCGCAAACCCTGCGCAATGCCGTCATCGACCCGTTCCGCGATTTCATCGGCCGTTCCGGTCTGTGGCCGGCGATGCTGGTGCTCGCCTTCCTGTTTTTCTACAAGCTCGGCGACAACATGGCGACGGCATTACAGACACCGTTCTTTATCGATGTCGGTTTCACGCTGACGCAGATCGGCGCCATCGCCAAGTCGGCCGGGCTGATTGCAGCCATCGTCGGCGGCATGGTTGGCGGTCTTGTCATGGTCAAGTTGCCGATCAACCGGGCACTCTGGCTGTTTGGTGTTGTGCAGATCGTGAGCATCCTCGGGTTCGCGGTGCTGGCGGAGCTGGGGCCGAATCCCTGGATGCTCGGTGTTGTCGTTGCCTTCGAGTACCTGGGCGTCGGCCTGGGTTCCGCTGCGTTGATCGCCTTCATGGCGCGCACGACGAATCCTGCGTTTGCCGCGACCCAGCTAGCGCTGTTTACGGCGCTCGCCTCCGTGCCGCGGGTTTTCGCCAATGCCGTCACGGGCGTCATCGTCGAAACAACGGGCTGGACGAATTTCTTCCTGCTGTGCACCGCGCTGGCCGTACCGGGCATGCTGCTGCTGTTCAAAGTAGCGCCGTGGAAGGAGGCGCGGGATGACTGAGATGAGGGAAATCGAAGTCGGTCGTCTCGACGAGCTGGAGGACCCGGGCTGCCGCGAGTTTCGCATCGGTGAGGGCGACTGGCCGTTTCGCGGTTTCGTCGTGCGCCAGGGCGATGTCGTCTACGCGTACCAGAATTTCTGCGTGCACGTCGGCCACCCGTTGAACTGGGCGCCCGACAGCTTCCTGACGAAAGACCGGTCTTCCATCATTTGCGCGTCGCATGGCGCGATGTACGAGATCGACACCGGGTTATGTTTCGCCGGTCCGTGCAAGGGCAAGTCGCTGCGCAGCGTTGACGTGGCGGTCCGCGACGGCGTCGTTTACGTGACGGGACCGGCCAGCCTGTAGGAGCGGCCCATGGCCGCGATCGCGCCCACGGGGCGCTCCTACGACTCTTTGTCCAGGAACTCCAGCGGGTCGTGGAAGCCGGCCGGCATCTCGTTCACGGCGGTGCCCTTGTAGTCATCCGGGTCCATGTCCACCGAGCCCGACCAGTCTTCGGGGGCGGCAATCTCGACGAGGAACAATTCGCGCCAGGCTTCGGCGTCGACCTCGTCGATAGTGCCATCGAACATCTGGATTTCGATCGTCTTGTCGTCTTCGTCGACGGCGACAACCTCGAGCAACGTGCCATCGGGGCGCCGGAACCATTTGCCGATTGTCGGGTAGAGCATCGTCGTTGTGCCTCGCCAGTTTGTCGAACCCTTACTCTAGTTATAGGGCATTTTTCTCGAAACGCCAGTCGACGATGCGGTGGCCGTGACGCAGGCCGCGGCGCTCGAACTTGGTGACGGGACGATCCAGCGGATGGTCTCCCCGGTGCTCACGGCGTTCAGCGCAGCGGAAGTGTTCGCACTCGGTAAACGCCTCGTCGATATGTTCCGCATAGTTGGCCCAGTCCGTCGCGACATGGATCGCGCCGCCGGCCGCCAGACGATCGGCGCAGAGCGCCAGGAAGCCCGGCTGCACGATGCGTCGCTTGTGATGCCGCTTCTTCGGCCAGGGGTCGGGAAAGTAGAGGTTGATGCGAGTGAGGCTACCGCTCGGGACCTGGTGCTCCAGCACCTCCATCGCGTCGTGCACGATGAGCCTGAGGTTGGTGATGCCGTCTTTGTCAGCGGCAATCAGGCAGTGGCCGACGCCGGGTTCGTGAACCTCGATGCCCAGGAAGTCGTGGTCCGGGCGTTCGGCCGCCATCGCGACCAGCGTGTCGCCGTTGCCGAAACCAATCTCGAGAACAACCGGCGCATTGCGGCCGAAGAGCTGCGCGAAGTCGAGCAATTCGTCCGCGTACTCGACGCCGTAGGCGGGCCAGAGCTCCTCGAGGGCGCGCTGCTGGGAGGCGGTCAGCCGGCCGGCACGCCGAACGAAGCTCCGGATCGGGCGATGGTGTTGTTCGCGCCGTTCCGCCATACGGACATCAGCGCGACAGCCTGACCGGGCCCATCTTCTCGGGATGGCGTCCGGAGACTGAGGAATAGAATGACTCGATGATGGCCAGGTCCTTCTCGCGATCGCCGGTCAGCGTGATCGTGGGGCCGAGCCCGAGGCGCTTGTTGCCATAGTCGAGAAAACCGAGCACGACAGGTACGTTGGCGCCCTCCGCGATGCGGTAGAAGCCGCTCTTCCAGTTCGTGGTCAGGCTGCGGGTGCCCTCGGGCGCCAGCCCCATGTAGAAGTCGTCGTACTCGTCGAAAGCCTCGATTGCCTGCGAGACCGATGAGCCCGCGCGTTTGCGGTCGAGTGGAATCGCGCCGTTGACCCGCAACAGCACGTTCAGCGGAAACCAGAACATCGAATCCTTGACGAACCAGCGAATGTCGAGGCCCATGTAAACCTTGTAGACGATCGCCCAGAAACCGTCCCAGTTGGAGGTGTGCGGTGCCGCGATGACCACGGCCTTACGCACGGCGGGCTTCTCGCCAACGGCCGTCCAGCCGCCGAGCCAGAGCAGGAAGCGCGCAACGTGCGGCAGGATCATTCGTTGGGCTTCCTGTCGTCTTTGGCCGCCTTCTCGAGGAACGCGGCCAGGTTGTGCAGCACCGCGGGCAGATCCCGGAAGATGGCGCGTAGCTGCGGCAGGTTCTCGCGCAGGTCCGCGAGGATCGCCTGCGGCCCCACCTGCTCGTTCATCCAGCGCTTCATCACCGGGTGCGCCGTTTTCCAGAGATCGAGCTGCGGATATAGCTCGCGGCCCAGCCCCTCGATATTGAACAGCGTCTTGTGCAGCAGGATCATCTGCGGCTGCACCTCGACGTCGAAGCGCTGTGCGACGCGGAACAGTCGCATCAGGAGCTGCGCGAACGAGATGTCGGAGAGGGGTTTGTTGAAGATCGGCTCGCAGACCGTGCGCACGGCGCTCTCGAGCTGGTCGACCCGGGTTCCTTCGGGAACCCAGCCCGAGTCGATGTGCAGCTTCGCGATGCGGTGGTAGTCGCGATCGAAAAACGCCAGGAAGTTGTGGGCCAGGTATTTCTGGTCCTCGGGACTCAGCGTGCCGACGATGCCGAAGTCCACGGCTGCGTACTTCGGCCTGTCCGGGTCGTCGACGATGACGAAGATGTTCCCGGGGTGCATGTCGGCATGGAAGAAGTTGTGCCGGAAGACCTGCGTAAAGAAAATCTCGACGCCGTTCTCGGCGAGCACCTGGATGTTGGCGCCGGCGTCTCGCAACGCTTTCATGTCGCTGATCGGGATACCGTAGATGCGCTCCTGCACGAGCACTTCGGGGCGGCAATAGTCCCAGTAAACGTCGGGCACGTAGAGCATGTCGGAGCCGGCAAAGTTGCGCTTGAGCTGTGCCGTGTTGGCAGCCTCGCGCATCAGGTCGAGCTCGTCGATGATGGTCTCTTCGTACTCCGCCACGACCTCGAGCGGCTTGAGGCGCTTGCCGTGCTCCCAATAGCGATCGGCGAGGCCGCCCAGCATGCGCAGCACGTCGAGATCGCGCTCGATTTGCTCCTGCACCCCGGGCCGTAACAGCTTGACGATGACTTCAATGCCGTCCGGCAGCTGTGCCGTGTGCACCTGGGCAATCGACGCGGCGGCGAACGGCTCCACGTCGAAACGCTTGAAGACCTGGTCGAGCGACTCGCCGTAAGCGGCCTCGAGAATCTCGACCGCCTGTTCGCCGGGAAACGGCGGAACCTCGTCCTGCAGCTTGGCAAGCTCGTCGGCGATGTCGGGCGGTAGCAGGTCGCGCCGGGTCGAGATGGCCTGGCCGAACTTGACGAATATCGGGCCGAGCTCTTCGAGGGCGAGCCGGATACGCTCACCGAGCGGCGCCGACGATTTGCGCCGCCGCGGCAGCAGGTAAAACACGAACCGCAGCGGGCGCAGCAGGTGGGTTTCCTTGATGACGTCATCCAGGCCGTACTTCACGAGCACCCGCTGGATGCCGAGGATACGCCGGAGTGTCTGGCGGCGGCGCATGGCTAAACGCGACTCAACAGACGGTTAACGCGCGCCTCGAGGCGCGCGACGTCGTCGCGCAGCGCATCGACCTCGCGACCGAAGCGTTCGAACTCGTAACGACTCGGCGCCTGGCCGCTTTCTTCCTGCAAGTACTCGCGCAGGTTGGCGCCCATCGTGGCACGGGCCTCGATAGCCCAGTCGCGGACTCCCCTGGCGAGCTGGCCGGCATGGTGCGCGGCCGTGTCGCCGACGATGCGCGACAGCTCTTCCTCGGGGTCGGGCCTGGCGTGGCCCAGCAGCTTCTGGAAGGCCTGCGCGGTGAACGCGTCGCCGGTGATGTCCAGCCCGCCTTTGACCGCAGCGGGGCTGTGATCGTGGCCATTCGGCCCCGCCATTCTCGCGAGCGTGACCAGCGACCCGGTCAGAACGACGTCCGGCTCAGCGTCAGTGTCGGTCCTGAGATTCAGCACCTCGTTATTGATCTCGAAGAACATCGCCAGTCCCGTATCGCGCACCCGGATGGCAATGACTCGGCCGTCGAGCTGTGCGCAAAGCTCGCGCGCGGGCGTCGATTCGCCAATGTTGCGGTTCAGGGAGGCGGCGAGCGGGCTGAGCAGCGTCTCGAGCGGGTTCATGACGGCGCTAGACCCGGTAGCCGATATGCAGGGCGACGATACCGCCAGCGAGATTCTGGTAACGGCAGCGTTCGAAACCGGCGGTCGCCATCATGCCGAGCAGCGTTTCCTGGTCGGGGTGCATGCGAATCGACTCGGCCAGGTATTGGTAGCTGTCCGCATCTTTCGCAACGACCTTGCCGATCAGTGGCAACACCTTGAACGAGTACAGGTCGTAGGCCGGTTTCAGCGCCTTGACCGGTTCGGAGAATTCGAGGATCAGCGCCTTGCCGCCGGGCTTCAGCACCCGGTACATCGAGCGCAGCGCGGCGTCCTTGTCAGTAACGTTACGCAGCCCAAAGGCGATCGTAATGCGGTCGAAGCTCGCGTCTGCGAACGGCAGGTCCTCGGCGTTGACCTGGGCGATCGTTACGTTGCCCGCGATGCCGGCATCCACAAGCCGGCGCCGGCCCTCCCGGAGCATTGCCGCATTGATGTCGGCAAGCACGACGTGCCCGGACTCGCCGACCTGGCGGGCAAACTTGATTGCGAGGTCGCCGGTACCCCCGGCCAGGTCGAGAACCTGGTGCCCGGGTCGTGCCGCCGCCTGGTCAATCGTGTGGCGCTTCCAGAGCCGGTGCAGACCGGCCGACATCAGGTCGTTCATGATGTCGTAGCGCTGGGCGACCGAGTCGAACACCCCACGGACGTGCTCGGCTTTTTCCTCCACGGGCACGTCTTTGTAGCCGAAATGAGTGGTTTCGACCGGGGCGTCTGGTTTGTTCATGATGCGGCGTTATTCGGGCTTTTGGCGAGCATACCCTGCCGCCGCGAGGCGGTCGAGGTAGCGCTTCCAGTTCGCCTCCATGTTACGGCCGAGTTCGTGCAGATAGGTCCACGAGTACAGTCCCGTGTCGTGGCCATCGTCGAAGACGAGCCGGATCGCGTAATGACCGACGGGATCAACGCCCGTGATGCCAACGTTTTCCTTGCCGGTCTGCAGCGTCTCCTGGCCCGGTCCGTGCCCGACCACCTCGGCGCTGGGCGAATGCACCCGCAGGTACTCGAAGGTGTAACTGAACGTGGAACTGTCGTCGAACGTGATCTCGAGCAGCTTCGATTCCGTTCGCAGGCGAATATCAGTTGGGCTAATTGTCATGTCCATCGGCTCGCGCGTTGGTAGCTACTTACCTTCATGGCTCGCTGCGCTGCGCTTTACTTCCGGTAAGCAGCTACCAACGCGCGAGCCGGTCAGCATCACAGAATATACCGACTAAGGTCCTCGTCTTTCGACAACTCGGCAAGATGATCGTCAACATAGCCGGCGTTGATCTGCACGTGTGTGCCGCTCTTGTCGGAAGCTTCGAAAGATATCGTCTCGAGCAGCCGCTCCAGGACCGTGTGCAGGCGCCGCGCGCCGATGTTCTCGGTGTTCTCGTTGACCTGGTAGGCCACCTCGGCGAGCCGGCGCACGCCACTCTCAGTGAACTCGACGTCCACGTCCTCCGTGGCGAGCAGCGCCTGGTACTGCGACGTCAGCGACGCATCGGGCTCGGTCAGGATGCGCACGAAGTCGTCGGTCGTGAGCGACTTGAGCTCCACGCGGATCGGGAACCGGCCCTGCAGCTCCGGAATCAGGTCCGATGGCTTGGAGACGTGGAAGGCGCCTGACGCGATGAACAGAATATGGTCGGTTTTGACCATTCCATACTTGGTATTGACGGTCGAACCTTCAACGAGAGGCAGCAGGTCGCGCTGCACACCCTCGCGAGACACGTCGGCGCCCTGGGTCTCGGAGCGCCGGGCGACCTTGTCGAGCTCGTCGAGGAATACGATGCCGTGCTGTTCGACGGCCTCGAGCGCCTGCGTCTTGAGCTCTTCCTCGTCGAGCATCTTCGCCGCTTCCTCGTCCGTCAGCATCTTGAGCGCATCCTTGACCTTGAGCTTGCGCGTCGTGGTGCGGCTGCCGCCGAGGTTCTGGAACATGCCCTGCAGCTGGCTGGTCATCTCCTCCATGCCCGGCGGCGCCATGATCTCGACACCGACCGACATGGCCTGGATGTCCACCTCGATCTCCTTGTCGTCGAGCTTGCCCTCGCGGAGCATCTTGCGGAATTTCTGGCGCGTGTCGCCGTCGTCGCGCTCCGCCTGCCCAGTGTCCGACGCAAAGCCGATCGGCTGCTTGGGCGGTGGCAGCAGGGCGTCGAGCACCCGCTCCTCGGCCGCGTCCTCGGCGCGATGCCGGACCTTGGCCATGCCGTCCTCGCGGATCATCTTCACGGCGATATCGGTCAGGTCGCGAATGATGCTGTCGACCTCGCGACCCACGTAACCGACCTCGGTGAACTTGGTCGCCTCGACTTTCACGAACGGGGCCTTGGCCAGTCGCGCGAGTCGTCGCGAGATTTCCGTCTTGCCGACGCCGGTCGGCCCGATCATCAGGATGTTCTTGGGCGTGATTTCGCTACGCAGGGGTTCGTCCACCTGCACGCGGCGCCAGCGATTGCGCAGCGCGATCGCGACGGCGCGCTTGGCTTCGTCCTGGCCGACAATGTGCTTGTTCAGCTCCTGGACAATTTCCCTGGGGGTCATTTGAGACATAGAGATTCCCTCGTAGGAGCGGCCCATGGCCGCGATCGCGCCCGCGGGGCGCTCCTACAATTCCTCGATAGTGATGTGCTGGTTGGTGTACACGCAGATGTCGCCGGCGATCTGCAGCGCTTTCTCCGCGATGTCGCGCGCGCCGAGATCGGTGTTCTGAATCAGCGCGAGCGCCGCGGCCTGCGCATAGGGACCGCCGGAGCCGATCGCCATCAGGTCGTGCTCGGGTTCGATGACGTCACCGTTGCCCGAGATGATGAACGAGCTCTCCTTGTCCGCAACGCACAGCAGCGCCTCGAGGCGCCGCAGGCGGCGGTCGGTGCGCCAGTCCTTGGCGAGTTCGATAGCGGCGCGCGTCAGGTTGCCGTACTGCTCCAGCTTCGACTCGAACAGCTCGAACAATGTGAAGGCATCGGCCGTGCCGCCGGCGAATCCTGCGATGACCCGGCCTTTGGCCAGCTCCCGCACCTTGCGGGCATTGCCTTTCATGACCGTGTTGCCCATGCTGACCTGGCCGTCACCAGCAATGGCGACCTTGCCATTGCGGCGGACGGAGACGATCGTCGTCCCTCTGAATTGGTCCATTATTGTCCTCAAAAAAACTTAGGAGCGCCCCATGGGCGCGATCGCGGCCACGGGCCGCTCCTACAGTTGTCTACTTCTTCCGGGCGCGCGGATGCGTTTGGTCGTATATCTGGGCGAGGTGCTGGAAATCAAGGTGAGTGTAGACCTGGGTCGTCGAGATGTTGGCGTGGCCCAGGAGTTCCTGTACCCCCCGGAGGTCGTGGCTCGACTCGAGGATGTGGGTGGCAAAAGAGTGCCGGAACAGGTGCGGGAATACATTTGCATCGATGCCCTGCCGGCGGGCCCAGTGCTTGACGCGGGCCTGTACCGACCGGCGGCTTAGCCGGGAGCCACGGTTGTTGACGAACAGCGCCGTCTCGTCCGGCGGCGCATACTCGGATCGCGATTTATGCCAGCGCTGCAGCGCCCCGAGCGCCTGCCGGCCGACCGGTACGATGCGGTCCTTGTTGCCCTTGCCGGTGACGCGCACGGTCGCGTCCCGCATGTCGACGTCGTCGCAGTCGAGATCGACGAGTTCGGCAAGACGCAGCCCGGAGGAGTACAGCAACTCGAGGATCGCGCGGTCGCGGTTGACGATCGCCGTGTCGCCGGGAATGTCGAGCAGGCGCGCCATGCGGTCGGCATCGAGGTTGCCGGGCAGGCGCTTCGGCGACTTCGGGGCGGACACCGATACGACGGGATTCTTGCGGACCTGTTTTTCGCGGACGAGATAGCGGAAAAACGTTCGGGCGGCGGACAGGCGCCGCTGAATGCTCTTCGCGGACAGGCCGCGCCGGTAGCTGGTGGCCGAGAAGGCGCGGATATGCTCGCTGTCGATAGCGTCCCAGCCGTCGATGTTCTGTTCACGGCAGAACTCCAGCAGCGCGTCGAGATCACGCCGATAGTGCTTGCAGGTCAGGTCGGAAAGCCGGCGTTCATACCCGAGGTGGTGGATGAACTTGTCGATCCAGTTCCTAATAGCGTTTCAACGCTCCGGCGACGAGATCGCCAACGCGGGCAAGGAAGTCGATGCTCATTCCCGGGTGAAAGCGATCGGCGTCGTGGCTGCCAATCGCGAGGAAACCGAGCTCCGACTTGCTGCCGAGAGGAACGAGGGCAACCGAACCGATCTCTTCAGCGTCGTCCTGGAACAGGAACGCCCTCTGCGAGTCGCGGACCTGGCCGCAGCGCGGTCCCTTGCCATTGAGGAAGGTGTCGAACGGGCCCAGCGCTGCGTCCTTACGTTCGATTACGCGAAAGAAGCGGCCGTTCTCAATGTCGTCGAACATCGTCGGGTCGGCGAATAGCACGAGGATCGAGTGGTCGGCGCCAAATCCCGCGCGCATGGCCTCTTCGACGGCCGATACGCAGGCTTGCAGGTCACCGGCAGCCAGCAGCTGCAGGCACAGCTTGTGAATCTTGGTGGCCAGCAAGTCGTTATCGCGGGCAACGTCGATAAGTTCCTTGAGTTGGCGCTGCAACTTGAGTTCTTTCTGGCGCAGCATCGCCACCTGGCGCTCGACGAGTGATACGGCGCCGCCCGCGCCGTGTGGAAGTTCGAGCCGGCTCAGAAGTGCGCCGTGGCGCTCAAAGAAATCAGGGTTGGCTTCGAGGTAGTCGTGCACGGCCTGTTCGGAAAGCGGTTCCTCGACAAACTCCGGCTCGGGTTGCGTGCTCATAAATCGATCGTTCCTTCACTTATTAGTTCGGCATTGCCGGTGAGCCACACGGGCTCGGCCGCGCCGTGCCAGCTTACCACGAGTTGCCCGCCGGGAAGTTTCACGGACACCTGTTCGTCGAGCAGGTCGAGAAGCCGCCCGGCCACCACGGCCGCGCACGCACCGGTGCCACAGGCCAGCGTCTCGCCGACGCCCCGTTCCCAGACTCGCAGCTCGATATTGGCGCGGTCGACGATGCACATGAAGCCGACGTTGGTGGCCTCCGGGAAGCGTGGGTGCTCCTCGATCGCGGGGCCGAGGCGGTCGACGTCGGCCGCTGCGATGCTGTCGACCAGGAGTACGCAATGCGGGTTGCCCATCGACACGGCAGATACCTGGTGGGTGCGGCCGCCGACCTCGAGTTCGTAGCGGTCAGACTTCGCGTCCGCCGCGAACGGGATGCGCCCTGGCTCGAGTTCCGGTGCACCCATGTTGACCGAGATGAGCCCGTCCTCCTGGACGACGGCTTCGACAGAACCTGCGGGGCCCTCGAGCAGCATCGCGCTGCCGACGGCGTCGTCCCGTGCCAGCATCCACGCAACGCAGCGCACGCCGTTGCCGCACTGCTGCACTTCAGAGCCATCGCGATTGAATACCCGGTAGCTGGCGATGGCCGCAGGATCGGTCGCGGGACCTACCCACATCAGCTGGTCGAAGCCGGGACCGGTGCCGCCATGGCCGAGCGTGCGAATGACCTCAGGTGGCGGCGGCGGATGGGCGTCAGCACGCCGATCGACGACGACAATCTGGTTGCCGGCGCCTTGCATTTTCAGATAGGGAAGCAACATCGAAGGCACGGATTCTGCCCCATGGACATTTGCATGCGGCGGCTGTAGTTTACATAAAACTCCAATAACAAATCCCTTCTGGAGAGGTCATGCGGCACATTATGGTTTTGAACGCCAAGGGCGGCTGTGGAAAAAGCACCCTGGCGACGAATATTGCGGCGTATTTCGCCAACGAAGGCGCCAACGTCGCGCTCGCCGATTACGATCCGCAGCGTTCGAGTCTCGACTGGCTCGAACGGCGCCCGGACAGTCGCCCGTCGATCGCCGGCGTTGCGGCTTTCGAGGACGGTCTGCGCCACGTACCGCGCACGGCGGACATCGTGGTCAGCGATGCGCCGGCCCGGTCGCACGGCAAGGAACTCACCGACCTCGTCCGGCATGCCGAGACGATCGTCGTGCCGGTACTGCCATCGACCATCGACATGCAGGCCACATCGGTGTTTCTCAAGGAGCTGCAGAACGTCGGCAAGGTCGAGCGCAAGCAGGCCAAGATCGGCGCAGTCGCCAATCGCGTGCGTGACAACACGCTGATCTGGGATGAGCTCGATGAGTACCTGACGAGGGCGCGCGTGCCGTATATCGCCGCGCTGCGCGAGGCGATGAACTACGTGCGCGCCTACACGCGCGGCCTCGGCATCCACGAGCTACCGGAATACCTGGCCTGGCCCGACTGGGACGAGTGGGATCCGCTCGCATCCTGGCTCAGGAGCAAGCGCAGCCAGCCCTAGCCGACCAGCTAGAACGGGTTCGGCATGATCGTGATGCGGTCGCCGATCCGAAAAATCGTCTCGCCGTCGTCGCTGACGAGGAAGTGGTTTTCTTCCTTGTCATCGACGCCCGCATTGTACGTGCCGGTCATCTCGACGGAGTCGATTGCGACGAACGGGTCGTTCGTTGCCGACGTCAGGTCGTAGAGCTCGTAACGCACCCGCGTGGCCGGTACGCCCGATTGCGTCGGCTCCGAGAAGCTCGCAAGCGCCGTGTTCGCCGCTTCGTCAATCCAGACGCCGGAGGTCCTGACGGCCTGCACCTGGTCGTCGAACGATGTTGTGTCGGGAATTCGGCCCACAAACCCGAAGTTCGCATCGAAAACTGCCCGACCCAGGTCAACTTCATTGTTCCGGACCTCCGCGTACGCGCCGGTGAATGAAACCCAGGCATCACGCAGGTTTGCACCGGTGCTGTCCGTATGGTTGTGGAATTGCTCTGAATTGTCGGTCGTGTCGATTCGAATCCAGCGATCGGTCTTGGTCGTCGAGACCAGCACGACGTCCTTGTTGCCGCTCGCCACGGATATCGATCGGCTCGATAACCGCTGCGACGAACCGAAGTCATCGCGCAGCAGGTAGCCTTCCAATGTGAAGACCATGTAATTGCTGGCCCGGGTGTCACGCGGTGAAACATACAGCTGGTCGAACTTGTCGATCGCCACCGATTCTGCGCCACGCGTATCATCCAGCCCTTCACCACTCAGCGACACAAAGGTTTCCGCGTCATACAACTGCACAGACGCGCCCAGGCCGCCGGATGACTTGCGCGCCAGCGTATCGCCGTTCGCCGACAGCAGGATCTGATCGCTGCCTCCTGCACCGGCAACGCCACCTACCTGCGTATACTGCCAGTCGGTGCCGTTGTTCTGGAACTGCGCCAGCCCGGTTGTGTCGGCCACCAAAAGGCGTTCGCGTTCCTCGTCCCAAAGCGTGAGCATGGACGATTTCGAATTACCGGCGTTGAGATCGAATTCCAGGGTTGGGCGCGCGGCAGCCGGCTTGACCATCAGCTGTTCGGTCGGGCTGCCCACCGGCGCGGCGGCCGAAGCAAAGGTCAGGTCCTGGTAGCCCAGGGCCAGCCCGGCGGGGACTGTCACGTTCATCTCCCGGTCGGAAATCACCGTGGCGGCCGTTGGTGTTACGCCACCAATCCGCAGATCGGCCGCATTGATGCTGTCGAACCCGCAGCCGGTTACGAGCACATCGGTCGATTGCCCATCGTAGACCGCCTTGGGATGCACGGCGTGAACCACCGGCAGGCTGTTGATGGTGTACTGGATGGGAACACGGGCGACGTGCGAGAACTCGAACGTGTCGTACATAACGATGAGCTCGCCGTCCGCTTGACCACACGGTAGTTCGGAGGTCAGGGCGGTTACGGTGATCGTGTCGTCGACGACCGTCATCTCGGCCCATGCGTTCTCGGTGTCACGGTCGCCACGCTGCGCGTTGGTGTCGAAATTGAGAAAGATCGTGGATAGTCGGGACAGGTCGAAACGGCTGAAATCGTAGGTCGTCGAATCCGCGGGCAGCGCCTGATCCTGGTACTGGGTGAACTGCAGCACAAGCGGGTCGTCAACATCGATTGCAGGCTCCAGCACAACGTAGCGGAACGGCACGGTCGAACGGGATACGACATTATTGCAGGCAGCGTCCTTGCAGACGCGCACGGTGAGCGTGGCGTTGTAAGTGCCCGGGGCGAACGTGTTATCAACCAGGATGTTTGCGAAACCGGTAGCGCCGAACACCTGGACGTCGATGCTCGTAATCGCGGGCGAATCATGCGTCACGACGATGTAAATCGTGTCGCCGGAGCGAAACTTGTTCTGGCCTTGCTGGCTGAGCGTCCCCTCGACGGATGCACCGATGGAGTCGCCACCCGGCACGTTGGTTGCGATCACTGTCGAGACATTGAATGACATGTAGTCCGGTGGGGGTTTGCCGCCGCCACCGCCGCCACCACCGCCACCACAAGCAGCGATGCCGAACAGTGCAAGAATCATAGCCGTATGTATCCGTACGCCCATGTGACGTCTCCTTTGAACCAAGCCGGAAATTAGTTAGTCAAGACTCGCCGCGATACCGTAGCTGGCATCCGGATATTTTGGTGTGACGCCGAGCACACTGGCCATTTTTGCCGTACTGACCCGGCGCTGGTCTCTGAGGAACGAGAGGCGCATCGGCGAGAACTGCTGCTCTGCTTCAGCCATGCTGATTTCGGGCGGCGGTGGCAGGTCGAGCTGGCGGGCGACTTCCTTCGTGAAAGCGGCCGACGTGCGGTGATCGCCGTCACCCACGTTGTAGATGCCGGCCGGCGTCGAGTCGTCCAGGGCTGCCGCGCAGCAGGTGGCGAGATCGTCGACATGAATGCGATTGCCGGGCCCGACATCCTCCTCGCGGACGATTGGCGATTGTTCGCGAATGCGCTCGATGCCCAACCTGCCCGGCCCATAAATACCCGGTACGCGCAGGATGACGGCGTCACAGCCGGTGCCTTCAGCCCATGCGGCTAGCGCCGTCTCCGCGGCCACGCGCAGTGCCGCACTCGGCGAGCCCGGGTTGACGGGCGTCTGCTCGTCCACTTCGGCGCCACGATGGTCGCCGTAGACACCCGTTGTGCTGATGTAGACGAAGCGTCGCGGCACGGGGTCGAGCAACTCCAGCAAACCCGTCAGGCGCACGTCTTCCGAGGACTCGCGCGCGGGCGGAACGGTGTACAGCACCTTGTAGTCGGTCGGGAGATCGATCGGCAAAGCGCCGCCGGCGTCGAGATCGTAGTCGGCGCGCGTCAGGCCGCGAACGTTGTCGTCCGCCGTTGCGCAGAAGCGTTTACCGAGATAGCCGACGCCGATGACGAACGTCGTGACGCTCACGCCTGGTCCGGGTCGAGGTGCGGTATCGCGCGCAGCGAGCTTCTGGCCGCCATGCCGAGCCCGTCGCGATAGGCATCCGCCGCGGCGTCCGTCTCGCCGAGCTGGGTCAGTAGCCGCCCGTATTCCTGGTAAGCCGACGGCGTCGGCCGCAGGGCGATGACGGTCTCGAGGTAGCTGCGCGCCTTGCCCCAGAGTTCGTTGCGCAGGCACAGGCGGGCGGCGGCCAGCAGCAGGTCGGCGTCTTCGCCGCGCTTGGCAAGCCACCTCTCGGCGCGGTTGAGCTGCTTCGTAGGATCGGGTCCCTCGACGCGACCGTACAGCCGCACGAGCGGCGCCCGCCAATCGGCCTTGAGCGCGGCGGCCAGTTCTCTCTCGGCCTGCTCATGCTGTCCTACTCGCATCAGGGCCTTGTAGTAAGCCTCGAGCACGGCGATCTCGGACTTCAGGCGCTTCGGCACCGACTTCCATTCGGCTGCGACGGCGGCGCCGTCTGCCGCGTTGGCGAGATTCTCGGTACGCACGCGTACCGCCCACTCGTCCAGCGTCTCCGGTTTGACGCGACCCTGTTTCTCCAGGCGCGGCAGGATCTGGGCAAGGTTGGCCCAGTCCTCGAGCCGGAAGTAGAGGCGGGCGAGAAGCGCCAGTGCGTGGCTGTGGTCCTTCGAGTTCTCCTCGATCCGTCGCAGCGTCGCGAGCGCCTGCTCGTACTGTTCCTGGTCGAGCTGGAACTCCGCCTGGGTCAGCAGTACCGCGTTCGCGGCCTCGGGCGTGTGCTCGTAAGCCAGCTTGAGCCATTCGTCGCGGCGCTGGTCCTTGCCCTGCAGGTGGGCGGCGCGCGCCGCCTGGAGGTAATTGAACAACGGGGCGTCGCTGGTGCTCGCGGCGCGGGCGAGCAGTTTTTCGCCGCGCGCAAAGTTGCCTTCGGCGACCTCGATCATGCCGCGGGTGAGCTTGATGCCCGCACGACCCGAGCGGTAGCGGCCCGCCGCCTCGCCGATGAGTCGCGGCGCCTGGATGATGCGGCGGATGAGCCAGACCACGATGATGAGCAGCACCGCGAGGCCGACAAGCACCGGCACCGACATCTCGATGAGATAACCGCGGAACGTGATGGCTACGTAGCCGGGGTCGCCGAGCAGGAAATGCGCGGCGACCGCGCTCAGCACGAGTACGACGACGACAATGGCGCCGAATTTCATTGCGCCGGTTCCGACAGCGTATTGAATTGCCGCAGCAGCTGCAGCGACCTGGAGATGTCGGGTGGTGTCACCACGATCATGCTCGAGCGTACCTCGTCGATCGTGGCCCGCGCGCCACGGACCTGGGCGCTGTCCGTGTCGAAGTAATCGCGCAGCCAGTCATCAGCGTCGGCGAGGCTCTCCTCGAACACGGCCTGTTCGCCGCGCAGCAGCGCCAGCCGTGCCACCTGGAGCTGCAGGGTCAGGTTGGTGCGCAGGAAGTACTCGGCGTCGGGCGTGAGCAGGGGCAGGGCCGTCTCGTCCGGCGGCGTTACGCGCACGAGGCCCGAGGCGGCGCGCTTGACCGAGTCCCACGCGCGATCGACGCCGCTCGTATCTTCTTCGGCGACGGCAGCATCCCCGGTTTCGTCGACGCCGGTTTGCCGCAACGGCAGCGTTGCGACGACGCGCGCCAGGCTCGACAGCGTCAGCGTCGCACCTTCGATGTCGGGTTTGTCCATGTTGTCCAGCGCGGCAAGCTCATCGGCCAGCGCGCGACGGACCTCGACCAGCGCCGGCTCCGCAAGCTGCACGATGCGATCATCGGCCATCCCGAGCGCCATGGCGGCGAGCTCCGGGTTACCGGCCAGCTGCAACTGCGCATTGGCCAGCTGCATGTAGTACTCGGCCTCGGCCAGTAGCAGTGTGTTACGAGCGCCGGTCGAAATACCCTGTATGGCCGCCACCGAATCCTCGAGGTTCGACATGCGCGCGGGCAGCGAGTCGAGCAACTGGATGCGTTGGTCGAGGTCGGCGCGCAAGGCGTCGAGCTCGGCCGCCGCCTGCGCGTCGGCGTCGGCGAGATCATCTACCTCTGCGTCGAGGTTGGACAAAGACTGGTCAGCCGTAGCAATGCGGTTGCGCAGATCCGCAACCGCGGTCGTATTCCGGTCCGAGCCTTGCTGTGCCTGCATGCCCTCGACGACCACGTAGTACCCGGCGATCGTCGCGCTCAGGACTGCAATGATCAGTGCCAGCCACGCGATGGCGGTCGACCGCTTGCGCGGCGCTTTCTCGGGCGGCGGCAGCGCCGGCGTTTCCTCCTCTTGCTCCTCTACGGGGAGCCCTTCGTTCTCTTCGGGAAATTCGGCGTCTTGCGGCTGTTCGTTGTCGTTGCTCATGGAGATGTCCGGGATTTCACGCACGCGACGATCGCCTCGACCATGTCGCTGGCCTGCGGTCCGTCTGCGAGGGTCGTCGGGATGCCTGGGAATCGTTTCTCGGCCTCTTTTATAACACGACTGGCCGGCGTGACCAGTCGGGTTTTGCCGAGGAGTTCGAGGCCCTCCGCAGGCAGCAGTTCGACCAGGTTGGTGAGCGTTTCCACGCTCATAACTGTGACGACGGCGGTGCGGCTTGTGCGCCATTGCTCGCAGATCGATGCCAGCCCGGAATCGTCATAGTCCGGAACCAGCCGCTGGTACACCTCGAGGTAGTCGACCAGGGCGCCGCGTTCACGCAGCGTGTCCGCGAGGAGTTCGCGCCCGCCATTGCCACGAATGATGCGGACGACCTTGCCCGCCACGTCCTGCAGCTCGGGCGTTTCCAGCAGGTGTTCGCTGTCGAAGCCGCCCGGGGAGCGGATATCGACCTCGCGCCCGCCTTCCTCCACGGCCCTGGCGGTTGCCGGCCCGACGACCGCAAGGCTGGCGGCGCCGGCGAACGGCAGCCCGTAACGAACGGCATTGGCGCTCACGAAGATTGCGATATCGGGGTTCCGCAGCTCCTCCGCGGCGGCGGCAACGTTGACGCTTTCCCGCGGCTGCGTTTCGATGACCGGGAAACGGATGGCCACACCACCACGCGACTCGATGGCCGCGACGAGATCGTCGGCCTGGCGCTCCGGCCGCGTTACAAGAACACTGACGTCGAGAAGCGGCGTCTCAGTCATCGGCCGCGCTCACTGCGGCAAGCAGCTCGGCGGCGCCCTGTGCGAGAAGATTCTCCGCGAGGCGGATCCCGAGTTGTTCTGCGTCTTCGACGGGCCCCTCTACCGAGTCGCGTATCGAGTCGCTGCCATCGGGCAGGGCGACGAGCGCGGTGACGGTCATGACCGAGTCGTTGATCACGGCATAGGTCGCGACCGGCGACTGGCAGTTTGCCTCCAGAGTTTTGGCGATCGCGCGTTCCGCCGCCGTCGTGCGGACGGTCGGTTCGTGACTCAGGCGTGCGAGCAACGCGCGCAGCTCGTCGCGAGCTTCGAGGCACTCGATGCCGATGACGCCCTGGGCCGCCGCCGGCAACATCTGCTCTGGCTCGAACTGCTGGCTGATGTAGTGTTGCAGGCCGAGCCGCTCGAGACCGGCCGCGGCGAGAATTATGGCGTCGAAGTCGCCGTTGTCGAGTTTCGCAAGCCGGGTGTTCACGTTACCGCGCAGCGGCTCTACCGTGAGGTCCGGGCGCATCAGCTTGAGCTGGGCCTGGCGCCGCAGGCTGGAGCTGCCGATGCGTGCGCCCTGCGGCAACGTTTCGAAGGAGTGGCCGTTGCCACCCACGAACGCGTCGGCGTGATTGGCGCGTTCCAGCACGGCTGCCAGGCAAAACCCTTCGGGCATCTCGGCAGGCACGTCCTTCATCGAGTGCACGGCGATATCGGCCTCGCCAGCCTGCATGGCGACCTCGAGTTCCTTAATGAACAGTCCCTTGCCGCCGATCTTCTGCAGGCTCTTGTCCAGGATCTCATCGCCGCGGGTAGAGAGCGGCACCAGGGCGACGGAATCGACCTCGGGCAGGGCCTCGAGCAGACTGGCCACGTGTTCCGCCTGCCAGAGCGCGAGCGCACTCTTGCGCGTTGCAATGCGAATATCCAAGACGTATTACCCTCCTTTCAGTCGGCGACGCACCGTCGCCACGTGCCGACGGCTGACCGTCAGCTCCTCGTCGGGGGCATTGTCCTCGTCCAGGGTAGGGTTGCGCAACACGACATGGGTCTTGCCGTCTGCACCTTTCTCGAGTTTTTCGATCTTGTCGACCGCAACCAGCACGCTGCGATGAATGCGCACAAAGTGGTCGGCAAATTCCTCTTCGAGCGACTTCAGCGAGTCGTCGATGAGGTCCTGGCCGCCGGCGTGATGGACGCACACGTATTTCTGATCGGCATTGAAAAACCGGATGTCCTCGATCGGAATCAGGCGCAGCTCGTCATGCAATCGCGCGCAGACATGGTTGCGACGGCTGTCGAGCTGCGGCTCGTCCGCCAGCTCGCGCAGTACCGGGGCGCTCAGGCGCCCGGCCTGGTCGAGCGCGCGCTCGAGTCGCTCGCGGCGAACGGGCTTGAGTACGTAGCCGATGGCCCGAGCGTCGAATGCTTCGATCGCATACTCGTCGTAGGCTGTCGTGAAGACGACGGCAGGCGGCTGCTCCATCGCGTTGAGATGGTGGGCTGTCTCGATGCCGTCGAGGCCCGGCATGCGAATATCCAGCAGGATCACGTCGGGCTGTAACCGTGTTGTAAGGGCGATTGCGTCCTCGCCATTGCCGGCCTCGCCGACAACCTCGTGGTCGCCGAAATCGTCGAGTAGCTGGCGCAGTCGGTCCCTGGCCGGCTTCTCGTCGTCGACGATCAGGACTTTCACCGATGCTCCTCGTTCGGGAAGCGCAGGCGGACTGCGTGGCTGTCTTCGCTTGCGTCGACGTCGACGGTCGCCCGGCTGCCGTAGGCGAGTTCGAATCGCTGCCGGATATTGGCCAGCGCCATCTGGTTGCCGCCTTTGTTGCGTTTCTCTCCGGGGGCGACCGGGTTGGAGATCGTGATGTCGAGGTACTTGTCGTCGCGCTTCCCGCTGACATGGACTTCGCCGCCCTCCGGAAGCAACTCGATGCCGTGATAGATCGCGTTCTCGAGCAGCGGCTGTATCGTGAGGCTCGGTATCTGCGCGCGCATCGGCAGCTCGCCGACATCCCAGCGCACGTTCAGCCGGTCGCCCAGGCGCAGTTTCTCGATGCGCTGGTAGATCGCGGCGACTTCGAGTTCCTCCTTGAGTGAGGTCCGGTCACCCGATGCGCCGAGGTTCGCGCGTAGCAGGTCCGACAGGTCCTCGACAGCCTCTTCGGCCTGGCGCGGGTCGGTGCGCGTCAGGGATGCAATCGTGTTCATGCTGTTGAACAGGAAATGCGGCCGAATCAGCGCCTGCAGCGCGCTGATGCGAGCTTGCGCCTCGAGCACGATGCTGCGGCGCCACTCGCTCGCCACGTACAGGTAGCGCATGGCAAGCGCGATCACTATCGACGAGATCGCGAACGTGCGCAGGATAAAGCCGGCATGCGTGTCGTTGATCCTGATGAAGTCCGGAAAGGCCTGCGCCAGTCGAAACGACAGCTCGGCGAGGACCAGGCAAACCAGTTCGAGCATCAGGAAGCTGAGCACGAACGCCCGCGTCTTGCCGGTGCTTTCCAGCCGGCTGCGGAACATGCACATGACGCCACAGCTCAACAGTGCGAGCCACTGAACGAACAGCGATATGCGCGCCAGCTCGGCGAGGAACAGGTTCTGCGGCCGATGCGCGGCAATTGCCAAAAGGATGGCGATGAGCTCGGCGATGACCACGACAACGAACACGGTCGTTGCCGCACAGAAATCAGGCAGGTAGGCCTGCGCTCCTTTGTCCCGGGCCGCGGGTGCTGCGCTCAAGCGAAAGGCTCCTTGAAAAAGGAGCCTTGATTGTAACCTGATAGGGGAAAGAGGACTGTGATCGACTACGAAGCGCCGCAGTATTCCTGGATCTTCTCTTCGACATCGGAACGTGCAGCGAGGATCTGCTCGTCATCCAGGTAATTGCGCTCGCCGGCCTCGTCTTCCTCATACATGCGCGGCGCGGTGAGGAAAGCCTGTAGCTGGGCGCGATAAGACTGGCATTTGTCGTGCCGCGCCTGCTGTTCGGCGCGCAGCTCTTCCTTGCTCATTTCTTCCGGCGCTTCGGACTCGACCTGGCGTGCCGCAGCGCGGGCCTTGCGCTGCTCGTCGACGCGCGCGGCAACTGCGGCGTTGTCGGTATTTCGGGTCCGAACCTCCACTACGCGCTCTATATTGCCGTCACCCGTCGGGCGGTCTTCGTAGTGCACGTTCCCGTCCTCGTCGACCCACTTATAGATCTCGCCGCCCATGGCAATACCGCTGGCAAGCAGGGCCGCGCAGGCAATGGCGGTCGGCAGTCGCAGTCTGTTCATCGTTCCGTTCCGGTGTCATTGAACAATAAGGCATTAAACCACGTGAGCGGCCGGTTTGATGTGAAGCCAATCACAGCGAAATTTGTGCACTCGGTTGAAAGTTATGACTAAAAAGCAGGCGGACCCGCAGGTCCGCCGCAAAGAAAGGCGGGCCCGAAGGCCCGCCCCGGGAGTGCTATGAAGGGGGATGTTACATAGCACTTATTCTGCAGAGGTGAACTCCGGGTAGGCCTCGAGGCCGCATTCCGACAGGTCCACACCCTCGTACTCTTCCTCTTCCGATACCCGGATGCCTATGGCGAGCTTGAGTACGTACCAGACGACAAAGCTGACCCCAAAGGTCCAGGCGAAGATGCTCAGGATGCCGACGATCTGGCCGAGCGGCGAAGCATCACCATTCGTGAACAGGACCGCGAGCACACCCCAGATGCCGACAACGCCATGCACCGAGATGGCGCCAACCGGGTCGTCGATCCGCATCTTGTCGAACATTACGATCGAGGCGACGACGATCAGACCACCGACGGAGCCGATCAGCGTTGCGACGAATGGTGCGGGCGACAAGGGATCCGCCGTAATCGCGACGAGGCCCGCAAGCGCGCCGTTCAGCGCCATCGTGAGATCTGCCTTGCCGAACCACAGGCGCGACAGTAGCAGGGCGAACACGAGACCGCCGGCGGCCGCCATGTTGGTGTTGACGAACACCAGGGCGACCGCGTTGGCTTCACCAACATCCGACACCTTGAGCTCGGAACCGCCGTTGAAGCCGAACCAGCCAAGCCAAAGGATCAGCGTGCCCAGCGCCGCCAGTGGCAGGTTACAGCCCGGAATGGCGTTGATCTCGCCATTGGGGCCGTACTTGCCTTTACGCGGTCCCAGCACGAGAACGCCGGCCAGTGCGGCGGCGGCGCCGCAAAGATGTACCGTGCCAGAGCCCGCGAAGTCGAAGTAGCCGAAGCTTTCCGAGAGGAATCCACCGCCCCAGTTCCAGAATCCCTGGATGGGATAGATGAAGCCGGTCAGGATGACCGCGAAAGCAAAGAACGACCAGAGCTTCATGCGCTCGGCGACGGCGCCCGACACGATCGACATGGCGGTCGCCACGAACACGACCTGGAAGAAGAAGTCCGACAGGTCCGAGTAGTATGTCTCGCCACCACTGGCGATTACGTCTTCTGCGGAATTGTCGCCTCGGCCCAGCATGCCGTCACCGAACTGCAGGAACAGGTTCGACGCATCGGACGGATACATGATTGTGTAGCCCGCCAGCATGTACATGATGGAGGCGATCGAATAGAGACCGACGTTCTTGGTCAGGATCTCGGCCGTATTCTTCGCCCGGACGAGGCCGGACTCGAGCATTGTGAAGCCTGCTGCCATCCACATGACGAGTGCGCCGCAGACCAGGAAGTAAAAAGTATCGAGGGCATAAGCCAGTTCAGTGACCTGCCCCGCAACGGTTGTTAAATCATCCACGAGAGTATCCTCCGCTTATTCGTGTAATCAGACCGCTTCGGCGCCGGTCTCGCCGGTGCGAATGCGAATGGCTTCGGAGATCTCGGAGACAAAAATCTTGCCGTCACCGATTTTCCCTGTGCGAGCCGTGTTTGCGATGGCTTCGACGACCTGGTCGGCGACAGCATCGTCGACGGCCAGCTCGATTTTGGCTTTGGGCAGAAAGTCGACGACGTATTCCGCGCCGCGATACAGCTCGGTGTGACCGCGCTGCCGACCGAAGCCCTTGACCTCGGTGACGGTGATGCCCTGGATGCCGATATCGGCGACGGCCTGGCGCACGTCGTCGAGTTTGAACGGCTTGATGATCGCAGTGATCATTTTCATTGCTTTTCCCCTTGGTTAACAGGGAGGGGGCGTGCGCCCCCTCCGCTACGAATTACAGGTCGAACGACTTGCCGATCGTGAAGACGATGGTCTCGTCTGTCGCGTTGAGAAGAACCGGTTCCACGGCCGAATCCACGTCGATAACGATGTCGTCGATAACGGCGATCAGCGAAACGCCGAGATCGATCTCCGCGATGGTGGTTCCGTACCCGATATCGAGGTACTGCCCGTCGTAGTCCTGGGCGAAGCCGCCGAACGTCCCGTAAAAGCCGTTCTTTTCGGCCGTGAACGCATAGTGCGTGTAGTCTTCGTCACTGCCGAACTCGACATCGTGCTGACCGACAGCCACATCCAGCGAGAAGATGGAGAAACCCGCGCTGAGGTTGATCTCGTGGTACTCGGTATCGAAGTCGCCGGTGAAGAAATACCCCGTGTAGCCGATGCCGAGGTCGAAGTCGCCGACGGTGGCGCCATAACCAAAGTAGCCATCGACCTCCAGGCCGTCACCCACATCCGCGGCCCACGTGCCGATATAGAAACCACTGTCGGCCTCGTAGTCGACGCCGCCGCTGGCGCTCGAGGTGTTCTGCAAAACGCCGCGGAAGATGTACTCGCTGGCGAAGCCGAGGTTTGCGGACCAGCCGGCGCTTGCCACGCTACTGACGGCGAGAAGAGAGGCCGCAAGGCCAGCTTTATGAATCGTTTTCATGATGCATTGCTCCCATAAATGTGAAAAAAACAGATTCGCCCCGTGTAGAGCAGGAAGCGTGCCAACTCGGAAAAGGGTTTTTTAAACAACTTGTTACGAGAACCCGCCCGATGCGCCTGCGCCAGGTTGGCGCACGAAAACGGGCAGATGCACCAGATTGGTTAGCTGGCATTTGGCCGGGCTCTGCGGTATCAAGCCCTCATGAGCGAACAATCGATTGAAGAGCTGGCGCGCAAGCTGGCTGAGACGGTGCCCGACAGCCTGCGGGCCATTGGTGAAGACCTCGAGGAGGGCTTTCGCAGCGTGCTGCGGAACGGGCTGGACAAGCTCGATCTCGTCACTCGCGAGGAGTTCGAAGTGCAGGAGGCCGTGCTCGCGAAAACGCGCGCGAAGCTCGAGGCGCTCGAGGCGCGATTGAAAGAACTCGAAGAACGGTAGGAGCGGCCCATGGCCGCGACCGCGGCCAGGCCGGACTCCGCCATCGCGCCCGTGGGGCGCTCCAACAGGCCACGGAGGGCCGCAGTGAGTCTCGCCATTCTGATGAGCCGGGCCCAGCTCGGAACCGGCGCTCCGCTCGTGACAATCGAGGTGTTCCTGTCCGGAGGCTTGCCCTCCTTCTCTATCGTCGGCATGGCCGAGACCGCGGTTCGCGAGAGCAAGGACCGCGTGCGCAGCGCGCTGATCAGTTCCGGTTTCAAGTGGCCGCAGGAAAGGATCACGGTGAGCCTTGCGCCCGCTGACATGCGCAAGTCGGGCGGGCGCTTCGATCTTGCTATTGCCCTGGGCATTCTTGCGGCCAGCCGGCAACTGTGCAGCGAGACGTTTGCAGGCACCGAGTTCTACGGCGAACTGGCGCTGGACGGCGAACTGCGGCCGGTACCGGCCCTGCTGCCGGCGGCCATTCGCGCACGCGAGGCGGGCAATGCCGTGCTCGTGCCAATCCCGAACGCCCGCGAGGCAGCGCTCGCCCGCGCCGAGGTGCGAGCGGCGAACACACTCGTTGAGGTCGCCGAACACCTGCGCGGTTCGCAGGTGATCGCGACACAACCGCGAACACTCCGGCGCGCCATCCGGCGTGACGAACCCGACCTGGCCGACGTCCGCGGCCAGGCACAGGCGATCCGCGCGCTGGAGATTGCGGCGGCAGGTGGGCACAACCTGCTTTTCATCGGGCCGCCCGGAACCGGCAAGAGCATGCTGGCGCGGCGACTGCCTGGCATCCTGCCGGCGATGACCGAGAAGGAAGCCCTCGAGGCGGCGGCCATACGCTCGGTTATCGGCCGGCAGCCGGACCCGTCAAGCTGGCGTCGCCGGCCGTTTCGCGCCCCGCATCACACCGCCTCGCCCGCGGCGCTCGTGGGCGGCGGACCGGCCCCGTCGCCCGGTGAGATCTCGCGGGCCCACAACGGCGTGCTGTTTCTCGACGAACTGCCCGAGTTCAACCGCAACGTGCTCGAGGTATTGCGCGAGCCGCTCGAGGCCGGTGTCATCACGATAGCGCGGGCCGGCGGGCAGCATGATTTCCCCGCCCGGTTTCAGCTCGTTGCCGCGATGAACCCGTGCCCGTGCGGGTTTCTCGGCGATCTGCGCAGCGACTGCGGCTGCAGCGCCGAACGGGTCGCCAGCTACCGTGGAAAAGTCTCCGGTCCGCTGCTCGACCGCGTCGACCTGCATGTCGAAGTGCAGCGCCCCCGCCGTGCGGAACTGCGCGACGATCACCGTGGCGGGGAGCCTAGCCGCCGTGTTGCGGCCCGAGTCGCGCGAGCGCGGCGCATCCAGCTGCGGCGCAGCGGCGCCTGCAATGCGTGGCTCGAGGGCGTGCAGCTTGCCGCCGACTGCGCGCTGGCGCCTGGGCCGCTGGAACTGCTCGAGAACGCCGTTGACAGGTTCAACCTGTCCGCGCGCGCTTACCAGCGCGTGCGCAGGGTTGCGAGAACGATTGCGGACCTCGCCGGGGCGGACGCAATTGCGGTGGCTCACATAGCCGAAGCGCTGTCGCTGAGACAGCTGGACAGGAGAAGGTAGGAGCGGCCCATGGCCGCGATCGCACCCATGGGGTGCTCCTACTGAGACTGCTCGACCATGTAGGCGACGGCGTCGATAACTTCCTGGTCCGACAGGTCGGCACGGCCGCCCTTGGCCAGCATCGGCGTGGGGGCGTCGCCATCGAAGCCGTTGATAGCGTGGTCGTTGAGCGTGTCGATGCCCTGGGCAATGCGCGCGGTCCACTGGTCGACGTCGCCCGTGATCGGCGCGCCGCCAACACCGGCGCCGTGGCAAACGTTGCACGCGGCGTTATACACCTGCTCGCCAGTCATCGCTGCGGCCACCGGCTCCGGTTCGGGCAGGGTCGTGACCGTGGGCGCTGCCGCCAGCTGCTCCTCGCCCGGCAGGTACACGTCGCCGACCGGTTTAATCCGCTCCTCGACGACCGCCCGGTACTCGGCGCTTTCACGCGTGAAGACACCCTGAGTGCGGTCGGATATCGCCATGGCGAGCACGAAAATCACCAGCGCGAAAATGACGAGGCCGCCAATCACGAGGAAATACATGTCGAAAAACTTCTGGTCGCGACTCAAGTTACTACTCCGGGTGTTGCTGTTCAGGATGCCGGGGCGTCGCCCCGGGCCGGTGGCGGGCGATTATATTACAAGGTCCGGGCCAATGCAGTCACTGTGTGTCGGCCCCGTCAGTAGTGAAAACGCAGCCGGACGTAGGCGTTGCTGGCGTCCTCGAACTGGCCGAAGAAGGTGTCGTTATCGCTGCCGCCGAAGACGTTGCCGCCGGCCGCAAATGACCAGCGGTCGCTGTGGCGGTAGGTGTAGGACGGGCGCAGGTAGAAATCGTTGTCGCTCGGCGAGTAGAACGTAAACAACGAGAACGTGTGCTTGTCGCGGCCGGCGCGGTAAGTGAGCCTGTTGGTTATCCAGTGGAGGTTGCTGGCCTCGTCATAGCGCTCGACGTAATACTGCAGCCCGACGGTGAAATTGCGCCGGGCCTCCCACTCGTAGCCTGCCAGGAAGCGAGCCTGGTCGTTGTCGTCGCTGGAGTCGTAATAGGACGTTTCGAAGTTGAACAGTCCCGGCCCCCAGGGGCGACGCACGCTTGCGCCGTAGGCGTTCATGCGAATGAAAGCCGGCTGCTTCGAGAAACCGCGGTAAGCATAGAAAGCGAGCTCGGTGCTCTCGATCGTGCGGTGCAGGCGCAACGCGAACTCGCCATTGGAGAATTTCTCGGTGGGCTCGTCGGCTTTGAACGGTGGACGCGGTGCGATATTACCGCCGGCCGCGGGCGAGTAGAACGAGAACCGCTCGCCATTGATATAAGTGTCCGGCTCGAAGACCGGCGTCCACACAATGTCGACGTTCACCACGTCGGTGAACCAGGTTACCCGGGCGGCGTTGCCCGGCGCCTTCAGGTATTCGTCGTCCCTGCCGGCAAAGAAGGACACGAAGTCTTTGGGGAACAGGTCATTGAGGAAGACAAGGTCGCCCGTGCCCCAGGTCTGCACCTGGCGCCCGACCTTCACATCGACCGAGTCGCCAACCGGAAAAGCGATCGTGAGGTCACGGATATCGGCGTCCCAGCCGTTCTCGATGCCGTCGTAAAGCAGGTCACCCTTGAAACCGACCGTAATGTCGTCAGTCTGCCAGTCAGTCTCTACCCGCCAGCGCAGGTCCTCGAGCGTATTGCGCTCGTCGAGCAGCGGGTCGGCGCTGAAGCGCGTACCAAAACCGACCTCGGCGAAGCCGCTCCAGACCAGGCCCTGTTCCTCTTCACCCCAGTCGTCGTCCCACTCGCCGTCATCCCAGGGGTCGTCCTGTGCGAACGCCCCCATCGGGATGAGAAGGAGCAGCGGCCGGAGATTCATGGCACCAGGAGCCCTTATCCTGCCGGCCGCTTAAGCCAGTCGCGTGGGGGGGTTCGCAACGAGCGCTCCGTAAACACGTCGGTGGGTACGCCGATGTCGTACTTGATGAAACGAAACTGCATGTCGGTCTTGCCGCCCGTGAGCAGGTCGGAAACGCGACTCTTCGTCACGGTCGGGTGACCGTCGATGTCCTCGACGCCGAATACCTCCACGCGGCGATAGATGTCGCCGGCGGGATTCGTGTATTCGATCTTCATCGGCAGGAAGGTCTGCCGGTCGATCCACGTGACGTAGCTCGAGAACTCGACACTCTGCGGTTCTTTGGGTTCGTGCCGCAGCACGTAGTACTCGTCGGTGGTCTCGACCAGCTCATGAGTGTCGTCCGACGGGCGGCGTCCCGATACGTCCTCGTAGAAATAATGCGCACCGACGAAGCTCGTGCGCTTGTCGCCCGCGGAGATGCGTTTCACGAGATCGAGTCCCGGCAGGTACAGCCAGCGGTCGTCATCGCGGTCGACGTGCTTGTTGACGAGGAATACCGTGTTGCGCACGTCGGAGGGCTGGCTGAAGACAACGAGGAACTGCTGGTCGCCGGCTTCCTCGACATTGCGGCGCAACACCGTGAACTGGCGCCGCTGTTCTCGTCCCTGCGCGTCCGTGATGATCATCCGAACCTCGGAACGACCGTCAGCCCCGGCGTAGTAAGAGGCCTGGTCGGCACGGGCGATGATCTCGTCAGCATTGGTCAACGCCTCTGCCTGCACCACGGACGACAGACTGATGGCGGCCAGGGTCAACAGTATTCGTGCAAACATCGTTTAACTCCTCAAACACCCGCCGCCCGCGCGGCCTCGACCGCGGCCGGGGCAGGCCTCCTGATTTCGGGGAACAGCCAGCCGCCCGCCCAGGACATCAGGGCGGGCAACAGAATGAGCGTCGTGACGCCCGACAGGGCCATGATGGCGGCCATGAAGGCGCCGACGGTGATATACGGCACCAGCGGTGCGAAGAACAACGGCGTGAAGCCGATAGCGATGACAATCGCGTTGCGTGCGATGGCGCGTGCGGGCTCTTCGAACATCAGCTTCTCGGCCTCTTCGAAAGAGCCGCTGGTCCGCAGGAAGGATCGCGTGCGCTCGATGAAGTGAATCGCAAAGTCGACCGACAGGCCGAGCGTCAGCGACGACAGGACGGCGATGGGCATGTCGTAGTCCTTGCCGATCCAGCCGATGATGCCGTACACGCCGAGGATCGTGACCGATAGCGGCACCATCGCCAGGAGGCCGATACGCACGCTGCGGAACAGGAAGGCCATCATCAGGAAGACCACGACGAACGCGCCCATGAGGCTGTTGAGCATTCCCGACACCATGACGTCCTGCCAGACGACATTGATGAAAGTCTTGCCGGCCCAGCGCAACTCGACGTTCGCGGGCAGCGGGTTGGCTGCGATGTAGTCGTCGAGAAAATCTATCGCGCGGCTCATGTCCTGGTTGTCGCCACTCTTGAGCTGCAGCCAGATCACGGTGGACGTGAAGTCGGGCGTGACGATGTGCCACAGGTCGTGCGGCCGGTGCGAAGACTGGTACTGCAGTAAGGTTTGCGCGACGGCCTGGGCCGAGCCAGGAATCCGGTACTCGCTGTCAGCGCCGCCGCGCAGTTCGCGGTTGACCACTTTGACCACGTCGGTCACGGCGTTCGATTTGCCCACGTAGCCTGACTCGTTCATGGCGCGCTGGATGCCGCTGATGTATTCGAGCACGTCTGGACGCTGGAAGAACTTCGATTCCAGCTGCGCCTCTTCGGCGAGCAGCATCAGGTCCTCGAGCGCGACCATCGCATCGTTATCGGTGGCCTCGAACAGGGCGTCATCGATCGCCGCAATCAGGGTCCCGTACCACGCGCCCAGGTCGGCGGGTTCCGCCGCAAGCGCCGCCCTCACGGACACAACGGATTCCGGGTCGACGCCGACGAGCAAATCGTTGGCCGCCGCGGTGAAACGCGGCAATGCGTCCTCGTCGCTGTGGGTCATTACGACGAATGCGTCGTAGGTGCCTGCGAAGTGTTCGTTCAGTACTTTGTCCGCCACGCGAATCTCGTGACTCGCCTTGAACCAGCGGACCGGGTTGTCGTTAATCTCGATACGCGAGATGCCCGCGATGCTGACAGCGATGCCGAGTACGGCGATACCGGTGATCAACTTGCCGCGGCGCATCGCGAACGCGCCGGCGCGGCGCAGGCCGCGCGCCAGCAAGGTGTCCGTGTGCGGGATTTTGGCGCGCGTGGCCAGCTTTTCGAGCGACTCGGGTTTCATGCGCACGATGTAGGCGGGGATCAGCGTAATGGTCAGCACGAAAGCGAGCAGGATGCCGAACGCTACGAACGCGCCGAAAACCTGCACGGGCGGGATCGGCGTCAGTAGCAGCGACAGGAAGCCGACCGCTGACGTCAGCGACGTAAACAGCATCGGCGTGTACAGGTGGTCGACGACGCGTGAGATCACCGCCTTCGGGTCGGCGCCCTTGCGGTAGCCGTCCGCGAAGTCCGACATGATGTGCACCGAATCCACGACCGCGATCGGCATCAGGAAGATCGGGATCATCGAGCTCATGATGTGCACGGTGAGGCCGATGCCGGTCAGCAGGCCCATGCTGATGATCACCGTCGCCATCGCGACCAGCATCGGCGCAATAACGAGCTGCGCGCTGCGGAAGAAGTACAGCATCAGTATGAAGATCATCAGGCCGGCGAGCGGGGCCGAGATGCCCATCTGTACGAACATGTCGTATCCGAACGTGTCCTCGGCAACGGGCAGGCCGGTGATGTGGTACTCGTCGTCCGTGTCGAGTTCGTCGATCAGCGCGCGGATCTCCAGGGACAACGGGCGGCTCAGGTCCTTGCTCTCGATGGGGACGTAGATCGTCGCCGCCTCGCCGTCGCCCGATACGAGCGAGTCCATCAGTAACGGCAGCCGACTGACCTTGTCACGAATCTCGAGCGACTGCTCCTGGGTGACGGGTGCATCGCGCATCAGCCATTCGAAGCGAATGGTGCCGATGCCCTCCTGGTCGATGTTATCCACGGTCGACAACGAGGCGAGATCGGGCGCGATGACGCCGTCCAGCGCGAGGATCTGGTTGCTCAGCTGGTGTAGTGCGCCGAGCGTCTCGACGTTGTAGATGCCGTTTGGATGGGTCTCGTTGACCACGCCGACGACGATCGCGTCGTGAAAGGTGAAACGCTTCTCGACGGCGTTATGGAACACGCGGTCCGACTGGTCGGCCGGCAGCATGTTCTCGGGGTCGGTGTCGATCTGGATGCGAGCAATCAACGCGCCCGTGATCAAGACGAGTGCGAGAATCACCGCATAGACCGACCGGGGCCGTTCCGTGGCAACGTGGATAACCGCGTGCTTCATTCAGGCTTCCTTGAGGCGCTTGGCGCCGAGCATTTTCAGGACCATCCTTTCGTAGTAAGGCTCGGCTTTGCCGGCGCGCACCTTGTGCAGGAAATACTTCTCGTAGGCGATCTTCGCCACGTGCACCCACTTGCCCTGCGACGCCCAGTTGGTATTGCGCGGCGGGATCTGCGGTATTGCCACGAAAGCGACGCCGGAGTCGCCGAAATCGGCGAGGCACACGGCGCTCCAGCTACCCTGTTCCTCCGGCTCCTTGCCGGCGAGTTCGCTGGCGATGTTGTGCGTCGTTGCCGTCACCATCGATTCGATCATGTAACCGGTCTTCGGCGCCCCCGTCGCAACCGGCGTCGGTCCGACGGGAGGAATGGCGACACATACGCCGACGGAGTAAATGTTCTTGAACGTCGGGTTGCGCTGGTAATCATCGATCAGGATGAAATCGCGCGGATTGCAGAGCCCCTCGATGCCGCTGACCGCGTCGACGCCCCTGAAGGCGGGCAGGATCATCGAGTGCTTGAACGGCAGCTCGTGCTGTTTCTTGTCGTTGCCGTCCTCGTCGACCTCGGTGAAATGCATCGTGCCGTCGGTGACTTCGGTGATCTTCGCGTTGGTCGTCCACTGGATGTGGCGGTCGCGCATCTTGGACTCCATGAGGCCCTTCGTGTCACCGACACCGTCGAGGCCCAGGTGACCGATGTAAGGTTCCGGCGTCACGAAATGCATCGGCACCTTGTCGCGAATCTTGCGCTTCTTGAGTTCGGTATCGAGGATGAAGGCATACTCGTAGGCCGGGCCGTAACACGAGGCGCCCGGCGCCGCGCCGATGATGACGGGCCCGGGATCCGCGGCAAGCGCTTCGAAGTCTACGCAGGACGTCTCGGCGTGGCCGGTTTTGCAGATCGACTGCGTGTACCCCCCGGGCCCGAGCCCCGGGACTTCCTCGAAGGCCAGCTTGGGACCGGTGGCGATCACGAGGTAGTCGTACTCGAGCATGCTGCCGTCGTTCATCTCGAGGCTGTTCGAGTCCGGGTGCAGGCGCTGCACGCCCTGGCCGTCGAACTCGATGCCCAGTTTTTTCATGAGGTCGGGCAGGTCGATCGTGATCTGTTCCGGCTTGCGCCAACCCACCGCAACCCACGGGTTCGACGGCGTGAACTCGAAACGATCCGAGTCGCCAACCAACACCAGCTCGTGTTCCTTGTCGAGCGCCTTGCGCAGCTCGTACACCTGCGAGATACCGCCGATGCCGGCTCCCATCACCACGATTTTCGCCATTTCCCCTCTCCTTCGATTCCTGGTTTTTCTCAGACGCCGCCCACTATATTGAACGTATCTAAATTAGTAAAGTCTAAATTATAGACTTCTAAATTAGGATCGTCTATATTGGCGGTGAATAGCCCGAAGGGCGGGAGAAAGACGATGGATGTGAACGAAATGGCGGAGCATGCTTCCGACGCCGCAGGCCTGATGAAGGCTCTCGGTAACGAAAGCCGTCTCATGATTCTCTGTTTGCTGGCCGATGCGGAGCGTTCCGTCGGCGAGTTGAACGAGCTCATACCGCTGAGCCAGTCCGCCCTCTCGCAGCAGCTGGCGCGACTGCGCCAGCAGGGCATCGTCAAGACACGGCGCGAGTCACAGACGATTTACTATAGGCTGGCGCCCGGCCCGGCAGACCGGGTGATTCACCTTCTACACGACATCTACTGCGGCACTGGACTCGGGGAGAGCTGTTAATGGCAGGAAGTTTTGGATTTGGCAAACGGGTAGAGCTCGGTTTCGACGAGGCCATCGACAAGGTCACGGCAGACCTGCAGACGGAAGGCTTCGGGGTGCTATCAGACATCGACGTTGCCGCGAAGCTGAAAGAGAAGCTCGACAAAGACATGCCGCGTTACCGTATTCTCGGCGCCTGCAATCCCGCGCTTGCAAACCAGGCCATCGAAGCCGTGCCGGACATCGGCCTGCTACTGCCGTGCAACGTTCTCGTTCGGGAAGAGGAAGACGGCGCGGTCAACGTATCGTTCATGGATCCCGAGAGCGTGCTGTCGCTGGTTGATCATCCGGGCGTCGAGCCGCTGGCGAGCGAGGTGAGGGCGCGCCTCGAGCGCGTACTCGCCGAGTTGTAACCCTAGCCGGCCGCCTGGGCGGCGTCGTGCTTGAGCTGCATGACTTTGCCACGGCCGACGTACAGCAGGTCGCTGATCTTGAGCACGAGCGAATCCTCGTACTTGTCGAGGCGTCCGTCAGCGTAGGCGATCTGCCACAGCAGCGATACGATCCGGGCTTTCTCGTCGTCACTGAGGTGCTCATGCAGGAGCTTGGTGAAACGGTGGACTTCGACGAGCTCATCGGCCTCGGTGCCAGCCTCGTTGACGAGTTCCGCCGCTTGATCGGGCGATAGCCCGAAGTGAACCTCGATGAGATCCACGACCCGGTCAAACTCGGTCTCATCAAAAACGTAATCCGCGCGGGCGACGTCGACCATCAGCACGGCCGTGGCCAGTCGCACGGCCGCCTCGCGATCCTCGACCGTCACTGTCTCGGTGGCAGAAATCGTCTCCACAACCTGTACGAATAAACGCTTGATCATTGCTTACCCTGATAAACACACGCGAACGAAGCGAGTATGATCAGCCGCAAACGAACAAGTTTCAATATCGAGTAACCCGCGACCCGCACTACAACCATGGCCTATGCACCCAAAGTAGGACTCGCTCTCGGCTCCGGCGCGTCGCGCGGCTGGTCCCACATCGGCGTCATCGACGCGCTCCTGGCCGACGGCATCGAGCCGGACATCGTCTGTGGAACCTCGGTCGGCGCGATGATGGGAGCGGCGTACGTCGCGGGCAATCTCGACGGTTTGCGGGAATGGGTGCTGGGCATCAACCGCTCCGACGTGTACCGGTTCCTCGACATCAAGTTCTCGCAGACGGGATTCGTCGACGTCGAGCGGCTCGACCAGTTCATTCACAGGTACGTCGTTGATGCGGAGACGGACATCAAAGACTTGCCAAAACCCTTCCTGGCCGTCACGACCTGCCTGAACACGGGCCAGGAAGTCTGGTCGCGCGGCGGCAACGTGGCGCGCTGGGTGCGTGCCTCAATGTCGATGCCGGGATTGTTCCCGCCGATGGCGGACGACGACCGCTGGCTGGTCGACGGTGGCCTGGTCAACCCGGTGCCGGTTGCCGCTTGCCGCGCCCTCGGGGCCGATATGGTCATTGCGGTGAACCTGAATGCGGATATCGTTGGCAAACACCTCAGGGAAGACAGGGTTGCGTCGGCCGAGGAAGAGGAGGGCTTGCTGCGCTACCTCAGGCACCAGGCGAAGGAGTACTCCGGCTCGCTGTTCTCGTCGAACAGGCAGGACGAATCACCGCCTGGCCTGATGAGCGTCATCTCGAGCTCGATCGGCATATTCCAGGATCGCATCACCCGCAGCCGCATGGCGGGCGACCCACCCGATATCATGATCTCGCCAAGGCTGAGCGATGTCGGCCTGCTCGAGTTCGGCAAGGCGGCGGAAGCGATGGAAACGGGCCGGGAATGCGTAGAGCGCGTGTTGCCCGATATAAGAAGGCGGATCGAAACGCTGCAGAGGTAGAAACAGAATGACCAAGATGCGAATGGCCGGAATCATGCTTGCCTGCGCGTCCGCGTGGACAGTAAGTGCGGGGGCGAACGCTCAGGGGCTGGTCTATGAGGACCTGCTCGAGCTGTTCGCCGACTGGCGCGAGTTCGAATCACCGCCACTGCTGGAGGGGGCGCCGGACTACACCGCCGAGCGGTTCGAGTCGCGGCAGCCGGCGTTCACAGCGTTGCGCGCGCGGCTCGATGCCTTCGAGATCGACGCCTGGCCGGTGCCGCAACAGGTTGACTGGCACCTCGTGCAAGCCGAGATGAACGGCTACGACTTCAACCGGCGGGTGCTCAAACCCTGGGTACGCGACCCGGCGTTCTACAAGACAACCTGGACCTATCGCAGCGACGTGCCGGCGCACGAGGGGCCGACACATCATGCCGTCGTCGAGCTGTGGACTTACGATTTCCCGCTCAGCGCTGCCGAGCAGCGGCGGCTCGCCAGCGAGCTTGCCGTCATTCCGCCGCTGACCAGGCAAGCCAAGGTCAACCTCACGGGCGACGCCCGCGATCTGTGGGTCACCGGCATCCGCGACATCCGCCGCCAGGGTAACGTGCTCGCGCAGCTGGCCGAAACCGTGGGCGATGCTGCCAGCGCTGAACTGGCGACGGCGATTGCCGAGGCGCGCGCGGCAACCGATGAGCTGGTCGCCTGGCTCGAGGCCGAGGCGTCGTCGAAGACCGGCCCGTCCGGTATCGGCAAGGACAACTACACCTGGTACCAGCAGAACGTGCACCTCGTGCCGATGACCTGGGAAGAGGAAGTGCGACTGCTCGAGCGCGAGCTGGCGCGCGCCTGGTCCTCGCTGAAACTCGAGGAACAGCGCAATCGCCACCTGCCGCCGATGGTGGCGGCGGGCACGCCCGAGGAATACGACGCGCTGGCCGAGGACGCCGTCGAGCGCATCATGCGCTTCCTGCGGGAGAAAGACATCGTGACCGTGGCGGACTACATGGAGCCGGCGCTGCGCGCGCACATGGGTTCATTTATCCCGGAGGACCAGCGGCACTTCTTCTGGATTACCGCGCACTACGACCCGGCGCCGCTGTTCACGCACTTCTGGCACTGGTTCGAACTGGCCCGCATGGACACGGAGCCGCATCCGAGCCCGATCCGCCAGGGTGCGCTGCTGTATAACATCTTCGATAGCCGCAACGAAGGCACGGCCACGGGCGTCGAGGAGATGTTCATGCACGCGGGCCTGCTCGACGACAGCCCGCGGTCGCGCGAGCTGGTCTGGATCCTGCTGGCCCAGCGCGCGGCGCGAGGCCTCGGTTCGCTATATGCGCACGCGAACGAAATGACGATGGAGGATGCCGGGCGCATCCACCAGGAATGGACGCCGCGCGGCTGGATGAAGACCGAGGAGGAGCTGCTGATCTTCGAGCAGCACCTGTACCTGCGCCAGCCGGGCTACGGTACGAGCTATGTCACGGGCAAGTTCCTGCTCGAACAGACGCTGGCCGACTATGCAAAACAGGTCGAGGACCGCGGCGAGGAGTTCCAGCTGCGGGATTTCTTTGACCGGCTGAACGCGATCGACAGCATCCCTATAGTATTGGGTCGCTGGGAACTCACCGGCAAGAATGGCCTGGTGACGGAAGAATAAAACAGAACGGAACAAACTCATGATCAAGAAAATTCTCAAGTGGTTCGGACTCACCGTCCTGGTGCTGATCGTCGGCGCCGGCTCATTCGCGGCACACGAATGGTACGCAGACAAGCCCTTCATGTTCCGCGCGTACATGGATCGCGCCCTGGTGAAGATTGCTTTCGACAGTCCGGAGACGTTGACGTCACTGGGCTTTCTCGAGTCGATGGGCATCAAGGGACACAATGCGCATCTCGATGATGCCCATCCCGATCGGACCACGGAGCTCTTCGCCGACCTGAAGGCGTTCCGCGACGGTCTGCACCGGTATGACGATGAGTCACTCGATGAGAGCCAGCGCCTCACCAAGGATATCGCCCTGTACCTGACAGGCATGGTCGAGGATGGGGAAGCGTATCGCTACCACAACTATCCCGCGAACCAGATGTCCGGCATCCAGAGCGCGTTTCCGAGCTTCATGGACGCGCAGCACCAGGTGAACACGCTGGAAGACGCGGAGCACTACCTGTCGCGCATGAGCGAACTGCCGCGCAAGCATGAGCAGTACCTTATTGGCCTGCGGCTTCGCGAGGATATGGACATCATTCCGCCGCGGTTCGTGATCGAGCGGGTGCTCGAGGAAATGCGCAACTTCGTTGCGACGCCCGCGCAGGAGAACATTTTGTATACCTCCCTGGCCGAGAAGCTCGAGGAGGCCGAGGAGATTGACGACGCGCAGGCCGCGGACGTGCTGCAGCGGGTCGAGGCCTCGATCAACGACAACGTATACCCGGCCTACGAAACGTTCATCAACTACTTCGGTGAACTCGAGGCCAAGGCCGGCGACGACCATGGTTTCTGGCACCTGCCGGACGGCGACGCAGCTTACAAGCTGTCGCTGCGCTTCTTCACGACGACCAGTTACACGGCCGACGAAATTCACCAGATCGGCCTGGCCGAAGTCGACCGCATACAGGCCGAGATGCTGGAGATTCTCAAGTTAGAGGGCGTCGATGTCTCGGCAGGCTTCACGGCTGCGATCGAAGCCTATTCGGAGCGGCCGGAGTTCTACTACGAGGACAGCGACGAGGGTCGGCAGCAGATTCTCGACGACTACCAGGCAATGATCGACGAACTCGACGCCGGCCTCGACGACGCGTTCAACATACGACCGAAGGCAGGTGTTGAGGTCGTGCGGGTCCCCGAGTTCAGGGAAAAGACGGCGCCTGGCGCCTACTACCAGCAACCCGCTCTCGACGGCACGCGGCCAGGGCGGTTCTACGCGAACCTCTACGACATCAAGGCAACACCCAAGTACGGCATGCGGACTCTCGCCGTCCATGAAGCCATACCAGGGCATCATTTCCAGATCGCGATCGCGATGGAGCTGGAAGGGGTGCCGCTGATCCGCCGCTTCGGGTTTTTCACCGCCTACATCGAGGGCTGGGCGCTGTATGCAGAACGCCTTGCGTGGGAGCTCGGGCTGATGCCCACCAACGCCGATAACATCGGCAGACTCATGGCCGAGCTGTTTCGCGCCGTTCGCCTCGTTGTCGATACGGGCATCCACGAGAAGCGCTGGACGCGCGAGGAGGCGATCGAATACATGCTGGCGAATACGGGCATGGCCGAGAGCGATGTCATTTCCGAGGTGGAACGCTACATCGTATTGCCGGGCCAGGCGACGGCCTACAAGGTCGGCATGATGAAGATCCTGGAGCTGCGCGAAAAGGCGATGAACGAGCTCGGCGACAAGTTCGACCTGCGCGATTTCCACGACGTCGTGCTGAAAAACGGGGCGGTACCGCTCGATCTTCTCGAACGCATTGTCGACGACTACATCGCGTCGACAGCCGCGGGGGAGTCAGCCTAGACGGACTGGTGCTTCAATCCACAACGCTGGCACTGCGGGTGATCGTTTCCCACTTGTGTTTGCCCCCGCGCAGCCAGCGAATGAGTCCCTGGAGTCGCCAGAAGGCGGTGAGCTGCCGAAAGCCGAAGTTCTCCAGTATGGCCACGGCATACAGCGTCACCAGCTGACTGGTTCTCGGAAACATGTGGAACGACAGTTCCTCGAGCATGATGGCGCTGGTGGACAGCAGGACGCCGAGACCTATGGCGAGACCCAGGAAAATTCCGGCCTCCGGCCAGGACAGCCAGCCCATCGACGCGCACAGGATAATGAAGAAGTAGCCGGCGACTTCGACAATCGGACCGAATAGCTCGAACAGCACATAAAAAGGGACCGCTACCCAGGAGACTGCGCCGCCCTCACGGTTGCCGATTAGCGATTTGTTGAGCATCAGGGCTTGCCCGAGCCCATGCTGCCAGCGGACGCGCTGGCCTTTCAGGTCTCGGAGGTTCTCCGGGGCATCGGTCCAGCAGACCGGATCAGGCACGAACGTGATTCGGTACGGTCGCTTCTTCTCTTTCATTATCCGGTGCAGGCGCAGCACCAGCTCCATGTCCTCGCCGACTGCCTCCGGGTTGTATCCTCCGACCTCGACCAGCGTTTCCTTGTGAAATAGTCCGAACGCACCGGAGATGATGAGCAGGCCGTTGATCGGCGACCAGCCCATGCGCCCGAAAAGGAATGCGCGCAGGTACTCGACAACCTGTACCAGCGCAAGGAAGTTGCGGGGGAGCCCGACTTTTTCGAGAAAGCCCTGGCGAACCGTGCAGCCGTTCGCAATACGGACGGTACCGCCAACGGCAACCGTCGTTGGATCCTCCAGGAACGGGCGTACCACACGATGCAGGCTGTCCGGTTGCAGCACGCCGTCGGCATCCACGACACAAACGAGCGGATAGCGGCAGGCATTGATGCCGGCGTTGCTGGCGTCGGCCTTGCTGCCGCCGTTGACTTTGTCCACAACGCGCAAGTTGCGGATCTTTGTCGAGCGATACAGGTTGCGAACTTCGGCGGACTGGAGACGGCCGCGGTACGCCTCCGGAAACTGCCGCATGTCAAAAGCGTCAATGAGCTTCTGCAACGTATCGTCCGTCGAACCGTCATTAACGACGACGAGTTCGTACTGTGGGTACTCGAGCTGCAGTAATGCCTTGACAGACGTGATGATCGAGGCGGACTCGTTGTAGGCCGGCACGACAATACTGATCGGGATGTCCAGCGCCGAGAATGCGCTCTCGGCTTCAAACTGGTTGGCGGTCTCCAGGTATTTGCGAATGCCGATGGCTGCCACGACGTTCTGCATCAGGTAACCCAGGTTGATGCCGACAAAGTACGCCAGGAACACCCACTGTCCACCCAGCACGAAATCCTCGAGTGTCATGCCAGTCCAACCTCTGCAAACGACTGTTGCAGTATGTCGACGGCGAAGGGATCGGTTTGTCGCCCCTGCAGTCGGCGTAACTCGTTAGGACCGAGAAACGGCAGTGACGCAATGGATTGGGCGGCGCGGTAACGCACCCACCACTCCGGGTCGTCCAGCAGGGACTCGAGGATGGCGAGGTGCTCCTGTTGGCCGATGCGGCCCAGCACCTTCGCAGCCTGCATGCGGACGTACCAGGCTTTGTGCTGGGTGAGCGACGCAATCCTCGGTACGCCGCGGTAGCCGCTTACGAGCTTCAGCGCCGCCGTCAACACGGCGGCGTCGTTGGTTTCGCGAATCAGCTCCTCGACCAGCGCGTCGCGAACTTCGCTTTCGATGAGGCGTGCGAACTGCAATAGGTAGGTCTTGTCTTTGTTGTTTGCCGAACGAATGGTCCGGTACATGGGTTCGCTAACGATGTCAGTGCCGGCCTCGCGCAACAGGATAGATACCCGGTTCCGCGGCCAGTCACGCCGCGCCGCTATCATTGGAACAACCAGCGCGACCCCCCTGGCGGGGTCGATCTCGACCAGTGATGTCGCGGCGGTGATGGATAGCGCCGTGCTCGGGCTTTCGACAAGAGCGGCGATGGCGCCGTAGTGCGACGCATCGCGGAGGTAGCCGAACGTCTGAACCGCCATGATCTGCGACTGCACGCGCCGTTGCTCGAACAGTCCTGCGGCGAGTTCGGGGATGCCCGCACGCACGGCGAGAATATTGAGGTTGTCGGCGGCACTGCCATCAACGACGCTCCTTGCGCGGCTCCACTCCTCGAGCAGGTCCAGACGATCGACACGACGCAGGCGTGGCAGCTCCTGGCGCCGGGCGGCTTCCGTACTGAGCGCGGCGGCCGAAAACACGTCGCGCCAATTGCCGAGGAACGCGCGCCGCCGGCGGGCGCTGACGACGGTGACGTAACGCAAGCCGAGCGTGTACACGAACAACACCACGGTAGTGACCACCACCGCGGCAATCGACCACAGCGCGATCGTGGTAATGGCGTCAAATTCCGATCGAAACAGCCAGTCCAAAGAACTTTCTCCGGTAGAGTTCGCCCTGGTCGTGCAGCCCGACCCACCAATCGAGACGCCAGCGCTCGTTTATCGGGTGGCGCCCGTTTAAGGAAATGCTCTCGACATCGGTTTCGAGCACTTGTCCCCCGCCGATAGCCTCGGCTTCGCGGCCCGTGCTGAACGACAGGCCAAGGCTAGCGCCCTCGCGATAGAACCAGTTCCCCGTCAGGACATGATTCGTGAATCTCGACGCGCCATGCAGGCGTGACAGGCCAAGGTCATAGGCGAAGCGGAAGTTGCCGATGTACTTTTCCGTGGTGAGTATCGTGCTGCTGACGGTTGCGTTCACGTAGCCACGGTATCGGTATCTGACGGTGCCCACCCAGCCCCCGTCGAACGACCGTCCACCATGCACATCGACGCCAACCTCGGACATGATGTCGGGGTCCTCCGCCGCGGCGAGGGCCGCACCGGCGAACCAGTTGTCCATCGACCAGGCGCCTGAGATGGACATGGACAAGTCGCTGGCGTCGTTTCTCGAATCGCGCGCGACGCCCAGCGCATAGCGCTGCCTTTCGTCAACGTCGTAGCGAAGCTCGACGAACTGGTTGTCCCAGTTTGGCTGGTCGTTGTCGAGTGAATCGATTCCGGCGCCCACGGTCAGCCACCAGCGTGGCGGCGGGTCCGGTGCCTGCCACCAGGCCGCATCGGGGAAGCGTCGGGCCGACGCTCTGCGGAAGTTGTCGAGCTCCTCGGCATCTCGTTGTCGTACGAGAAGGTCATGGTGCGTTCGCCAGACGTCCTCATAGTCGGGTGCGAGCCGGGTTGCGACGGCGAGGTTCTCGAGCGCCTCGCCAGGCCTGTTCAACCTGGCGAGCGTCAATCCGCTGGCAAACAGGTAATCGACATTCTCAGGATGATCTCGAGTCAATGATTCGAGCATTTCAAGCGCCGCCGGGTAGTCGCCCTCACGCATCAGTTGCTGCGCCTGCGCGAAACGTTCGTCAGGGGTAGGCTCGGCGAACGCGACGCCGGCCAGTCCCCAGATCAGCAGGGTGAGCAACAGCCTCGGCAAGAAGGTCATCGGATCGCCGCCAGCCGCTCATGATCGGCGACAATGCGCCGCAGCCGCGCGAGCAGCTCTTCCGGCCGGAACGGCTTGGTGACGTAGTCGTTCGCGCCCAGGTCGAGCGCCTGAACGACGTCTTCCTCGAGAACCTTGCCCGAGAGTACGACGATGGGAACGTATTGCCAGTCGTGGTCGCTGCGAATTTCCTCGATCAGCTGGTAGCCGGACACGTAGGGCAGCATCAGGTCGAGAAGCACGACGTCGACGGGCGGCAGGTTCCTGATGGCCGCCTGCGCGTCGCGGCCGTTCGGGGCCGCGATCACGTCGTAGCCGGCACGCCGCAGCAGGAAGTCGAGCATATACGACACATGCTCGTTGTCTTCGACAACAAGGATCCTGTGAGTTACCAGTGGTTCGAGTTTCGCGACCAATGTGCTCTGCCGTTTTACATAATCATGTCCCAGCCGGTCACACGAACGGTTGGCACGCCTCCTGATAGGTATCGGCAGATTGGACTGAATCTGAAAGGCGGTCAGGCCCGCGCGCGCGGTCCCGGGTGAAGGGAGATGACCGGTTGGACGGCCGTGCTATTCGAGTCGAAAAATGAGCCGGGCGCCGGTCCTCTGGCTGATGACCTGGCCGCGGTACTCGACCGGCTCGAACTCCCACTGCTCGACCGCCTCGATTGCCGCCTCATCGAAGATGGCTTCGGGCTCCGCCTGGTGAACCGAAATCTCGGTCGTTTCGCCCGCCGGCGTCACGGTGAAGATGAGGTCAACGTAGCCGGACAGGTTGTTTCTCTCCGCGCGTCGCGGAAAGACAGGTGATGTTCTCTTGGTCAGAACCAGTTCGGACAGTGGCACGATGCTTTCTGATTGTTTTTGAATGATGGCGGTCTCGAGAGATGCTTTCAGCAAGGCAATGTCATCGGTCTCTGCGCCGAGCTCGGCGGCGGCATCGATCAATACGGCCGCTTCCTCAGCCAATCCGGCCTCGATGTTCGTCCCGGCGGTCTCCACGATTGCCGTCAATAGCTCTTCGCCCAGCGCATTCTTTTCAGCGGTCCAGTTGTTTCTCTGCGCGAGCAGGTCACGGGCGCTTCTGCCTTCGGGCGCTATCAGGTCCCCTCGCCCGATCGCGCCGCGTACGCTCTGTACCCACGCGGTACGGGCATTGTTCGCGCGGCGTCTGCGGTCCTGCTCTTCCGCGACCTGGCGTGCATCCCGGATTTCATCGATCGAGTCACGAACTGCTGCAAAGTAGTCCGGGTTACGACCGGGAAGACTCTCTGCGTCTGCAAGGGCCTGCTGAGCCTCGTCGTCATCGCCGTCGCGCGCGAACTGGATGGCTTGCTGAACCAGGTCTTCGGTGTGGTTGTCGAGGACCTCCTGGGTTTGCGCAACGAGGGCGTGACCGGGCCTTCGCTGCGCGACCTTGACGGCGATGTCGTAAGCCTGGCCGTACTCTTCCGCGGCGAGCAGGGTCGTAATCGACTGCGCGACGCGCGCCAGAACGGCATCCAGCTCGGCATTCGCGATTTCATGATCGGGTTCCACATCGAGGACGCGGCTGTAGTAGTACAGGGCGCTCTGTGCCGCCGGGACCACCAGGATATCGGCCTCGGCCGCAAGTCGAGCCTTGCGCAGCTCTGCGTCGACACCGGTCGTTGGCGCGTCGACGACCTCGATAGCGGTAGCCGCTGGCGCCACCGTTTCATCGGGTTCGCTGATCTCCGAATCCGCGGCCTCGGCGTCCGGCTGCGGCGATAGGGATGACTGGTTCATCGCGGGCGGGGCGGAGCTCGTGATCGCGGCTGCCTCGTCACCCTGCTCGAGGAAGAACCAACCGCCAACAGCAACGAGCAGGATCGAGCCCGTGATACCGAGAAGCAGTGGGAGTGAGCTGTTGTCTTTGGCGTCCGTCATTCGATCATGTCTCGTTCAGTCAGGAGATCGTGTCCGCCGGGTCTTTGCCCGGCGCCGGGAGGTTCTTGATGCGGTCAATGAAGCGGTTCACCGTCGTCGACGATCCTTCGGACTCTGCGGGACCGGACGCGACCTGGTGCCGCTTGGCTGACTCGGGACTGCTCATCAGGTACAGGTGGTGCATTACAGCCGAGTTGATCTCCTCCCGAAGCTTCTCCGGCTCGACCGGTTTCAGGACGTAACGGTAGACCTGGCCGAAGTTGATCAGGCTGATCATGTCGGTCGTGTCCCGGCCGTCGCTGACGACGATCGTCACCAGCTGCGGCAGGCGCTGTTTGAGCGCCGCAATGATCTTCTTGAGGATGGCGTTGTTGGTCTTGTAGTCCGTGACCAGCACTCCGGCGTCGCCGTCCTCCAGCGCCTCGGCTACCTTCGAAAGCTTGGTAGCGAGAATCGTGTTTCTTTCGGTGGACACGGCGCGAATCGTGGTCGTCGCGAACTCCGGGTCAATGGTGAACACGACAACGCCGACGTCGGCGGTTTTCAGCATCGCTGAGCCCAGCCCCATGACCTCCTGGGACTCCTCGACGGAGTCTTCCGACATGACGACGCTCGTAACCGTCTGCCAGTGCGAGGAGGTCCGCTCGCTCATCGCTGCGACATCTTCTTCCTTGAGGGGCACCAGGTTCCGCTGCGTGTCCTCGTCATCGTCGATGACATCGGGTGGCGGAGTTTCGTCTGCAACGGCGGCTGGTTCCGGCGCCGGGCTCGTCTCCGACTGCGCAGCGTCCGCCGGCGCCGCACTGGCAGGCGGGGGCGGCGCGGGTGGAGGCGCAGGCTCAGCGACCGGCTGCTCGGTGCTTGCCGGCTCCGGTGCGGCGGGCTTCGCAGCCGCGGGCTCCGCTTTGGCTACAGGCTCGCCGGGCGGCTGTTCCGCAGCCGGCGCGGTGCGCGAGGCCGATATGGCCATGCTTAGCGTCTCGCGCAGGACCTTCGGCGGGCAGGGTTTACTAAGAAACCGAAATACCTCGCCGATGTTGATCGAGCCCTCAACCGCGCTCGGATCGGCGTAGCCGGTCAACAGCACACGCACCGTCCGCGGTGAGCGTTCCTTGACCTTCGCGAGGACCTCGACGCCGGTCATGCCGGGCATACGCTGATCGGCCACGATGACGTCGACGTCATTCTCGGCGGCAATTTCCACGGCCTCGGCGCCCTCGCAGGTCAGAAACAGGTCGTAGTCGCGCCGGAATAGCCCACGCATCGAGTTCAGGACTCGTTTCTCGTCGTCAACAAACAGTATGCGTGGCTTCTGATGCATGCGTTATCTTCGTCAGGCTCGGTCGTTCAGACCGTTGCCGCCTCGGTCTCCGGTCCCTCGTCGTCCATTACGTCGTCTGCGGCGGGATCACTATTCGGGTCATTGGCGGCCGCTTCTCCGGGCTCGGTCTGCAGTTCGTCCGATTCTTCGATCTGTTCCTGTGCGGCAATCGGCAAGACGACGGTCATGGTCGTGCCTTTGCCCTCTTCGGATTCGATCAGCAATTCGCCGCCGTGCGAGGAAATAATCTGTTCGACGATTGACAAGCCCAGCCCTGTGCCTTGGCCAACGTCCTTGGTGGTGAAGAACGGGTCACGAATTTTCGACAGAGCTTCCTCGGAAATTCCGCAGCCCGTGTCCGCAATACTGATCCGTACCTTGTCGTTCTCCTCGACCGTCTGAATCACGACATCGCCGCTTTCCTCAATGGCGTCCGCTGCGTTTGTCAGCAGGTTCAGAAAGACCTGGTTGATCTGAGATGGTGAGCAGTGAACGGCAGGGATGTCACCGTAGTGCTTGTGCACTTCGACTTTGTTTTTCAGTCGGTTCTTGGCGATCAGGAGCGTCTTGTCGAGGCCCTCGTTGACGTTGAACTCGCCGAAGCGGGAACGATCCAGCCGGCTGAAGTCCTTGAGGCTCTGCGCCAGCTCCGTCAATTCCTCCAGGCCTTCGATGCTGTCCTGGATCAGGTCCCTGGCCTCGTCGATATCGTCCCGTAGTCCATCTTTGAGGAAACGCTGCATTTGCCCGAGGCCGCTGGTGATCTTCTCTTTGACATTCTCATGCGACTTCACGCCTTCGAGCATGTCTTCGGCCACCGCACAGAATTCGCCGACGGTTTCCCAACGCTCCTGCAAAACCGTCGAGTTGCTGATCAGGTACCACAGCGGCGTATTGATCTCGTGGCTGATGCCGGCAACGAGTTCGCCAAGTGACGACATCTTTTCGGCCTGAACGAGCTGGACCTGCGACTCCTTGAGATCATCGTAGGCCGTCGACAGCTCCTCGGTTCGCTCCGACACGCGCTCCTCGAGAGAGTTGTTGATGGTCTCGAGGTCGCGGTTGCTCTTGTTCAGTTCCCGGTAGCTGCCCTGCAACCGGAACATCGCGTAGCCGGCGCCGAATAGCAGCAGCACGGTGCAAACGGATAGCAAAAGCCCCGCGCGTTCGGCCCGGCTGATCGTGCGTCGATTGGCATTCTGTATAGCGTCGGACAGCGCCCAGAGACTCTCGACGACGCGGCTGCTGTTGATCTCCTGCAATCTCTCGTTGGCGGCCGCTCGTTCCACGATGACTGTCGTTGCCGATTCTGCGAATGCATCGAGGAGACCGAGCGAGCGCGCTGCTGTCGACGCATTGTCGCGTAACCCCTCGACGCGCCGTATGAGCTGGTCGCCGCTGCCACTGTCTTCTGCAGTGGCGAATTCGATGATCTCGATCGCAAGCGAGAATGCGTTCTGTGATTCAAGACGATGGTTGTACTGCCGCAGGTCCTTGACCATCAGCGGCGACTCGTCCTGCAGCGAACGCAAGGCGCCCGCAAACGTATTCTGACGCGCGATGAAGGCCTGGCCGTTCTCGCTGAACTGTATGAGTTCGGACTCGTAGGCCGATAGCTGAGCGTTGACCGCCGCATCGCTAAGCAGGCGCTCGTCCATGTTCTGCAAGAGGAGGTTATTCTCGGCGAGCCGGGATAACGCCAGCTCGGTTGTCGCGGACACCGGCCGGCCGTCGTCGAAGGCGCTCCTGGCACCCTGCATGATCTCCGCGAGGTCGTTCTTGCTGGTTTCGATCGCCCGCATACGGTCGGCATGGGCGACGTAATACGCCTCATTGACCGATCTCGACTCGACGATCAAAGCGGACAAAACGCCCACCAGCAGAAGGGCGGCCAGGACCGCCAGCGCAGCTCTTAACATACGAATACCCAACGAACCAAACGATGCAGAAACATAATTTTGGACGGAGGTCACATCTTCGGCTATGAACGCCGTCAAAAAACCGAGCAAAACCAAGGGTTTTAAAGGGTCGCAGCGGACTATTTGTCGGCAATTTCCCCGAAAGGCCTGTGGTGCCTTATGTTCAGGGTGACGGTCAGGTTCGCGACAAGGCCGTGTCGGGGGCCGAGATCATCACCTGGCCAGGAGAGTTTTGACATAACGCAAAGGAAAGC
>JASJCH010000081.1 GCA_030066075.1 Woeseiaceae bacterium | reverse complement strand
GCGATCGAGCATCAGCGTGTGCATACGCGCGTACTCGGGGTGCGCCGTCGCGCAGTGGTAACACTCCTGGTAGTTTTCGATGGAGAGCTTCCAGTTGGCCGGAATTTCGTAGCTTTTCTGCGCGGCCACCTTGAGGTTCTCGAAATCGAACATGGCCATCGGCTCGGCCATGTCGCGCTTTGCGCCCTCGAGCGAAAGTGGCTTGTCCGTAAAACAGACGAATATCAAACCGTGAATGACATCCACCGAAACGGGTTTCAGGCTGTGCGCTGACTTGTCGAAATCCTCAGGCATGTCACGGGCCGCAAGAAGCCTGCCGTCGATGTCGTACATCCAGCCGTGATACGGGCACGAAAACTTGCGTGTATTGCCCTTTTCCTCGAGGCAGACCAGCGAGCCGCGGTGTCGACAGACGTTGGCGAATGCCTTCAGCTCGCCATCGGAACCGCGCACGATGATCGCCGACTCTTTCGCCACGTTGAAGACCTTGAAGTCGCCCTGCTCCGGCAACTCCGACTGGTGACCGGCGAGAATCCAGTTGCGGTTGATGATGCGCTCGATCTCGAGCTCATAGATATCGGGATCCGTGTAGAACCGCTGGTCCAGTGCAAAACCGGGCTTCTGGCTGGCGATGAGTTCGTCGACGGATTTCATGCCGCCGGACGATAGCACACGGTGACCGGGTGAACGCAATCCCGGCGCGGCAAGTACCTATTCTCAGCTACCCGCTACCGGCGTAGCTTCAAAGAGTGCCTTTTGAGGGGAGGTAACGCCGTGTCTGCTGATGTCGCTCGCAGTCGTCTCATCGATATTGATACGTCGCAACCTGTCTGGGACCGCTTCTTCACTGTCGCTCCCCTGGTGTTGGTCGGAACGACGGATCCTGACGGGTCGCCGGACTTTGCACCCAAGCACATGGTCACGCCAATGGGCTGGCAAAACTACTTCGGCTTCGTGTGCGCACCGACGCATTCGACCTGCGGCAACATCCAGCGCACCGACGAGTTCACCGTCAGCTACCCGAAGCCCTCGCAAGTCCTGTTCTCGAGTCTCGCGGCATCGCCGCGGCAGGAAGGCCACAAGCCGGTGCTCGAGTACTTCACGACTTTCCCCGGTCAGGCGGTGCATGCGCCGCTGATCGAGGAAGCTTACCTTTACTTCGAATGCCGCCACTTCAAGACCATCGACGGCTTCGGCCCGAACTGCCTGATCACGGGCGAGATCGTCGCTGCTTACGCGGAACCCGAGTTCCTGCGTTCGAACGAGATCGACGACCAGGAGCTCATGCACGATTCGCCGCTGTTTGCCTATCTCTCGCCCGGCCGGTTCGCCTCCATCGAGCGCTCCAACGCGTTTCCGTTCCCGGCCAACATGAAGAAGTAGTGTGAGTGAGCGGGTTGCCAATCGAGTTCTGAATCACATCCGCGACCAGCAGGACCTGCTCGTCAGCCTGCTGCGCGACCTCGTTTCCGCAGAATCGCCATCGGCCGAACCCGCGGTGCACGAACGTGCCCGCCACGTATTCATGTCGGCGCTCATCGAGCTGGGGTGGCACGTCGTAGAGACCGGACCCATCGACGGCCCTCGGCATGTTTACGCGAGGCCGGCGCAGCGGGCGCGACCGACGATGACCCAGCTCGTCATCGGGCATTACGACACGGTCTGGCCGGTTGGCACGGTCGCCGACCGGCCGTTCACGATCGACGGCAATGTCATACGCGGACCCGGCGTGTTCGATATGAAGGGCGGACTCGTGCAGCTTATCCTCGCCATCAAGACGCTGCAGGAACTCGGCCTCGAACCGGAAATCATGCCGATCGTCTTCGTCAATGCCGACGAGGAGATCGGCAGCCGCACGTCCACGCGCTACATCCGCAGGCTGGCGCAGTTTGCGAACCGCGCGCTCGTACTGGAGCCGGCGCTCGGCGATGACGGCGACCTCAAGACAGAGCGCAAGGGGATAGGCCGCTTCACCGTCACGGTCCATGGCAAGGCAGCGCACGCCGGACTCGATCCGACGGGAGGCGCCAGCGCCATCCTCGAGCTGTCGCACGTCATCCAGAAGCTGTTCGCCATGAACGACCCGGACCGCGGCATCACGATCAACGTCGGCACCATCGACGGCGGCGTTCAGCCCAATGTAATCGCGCCACACAGCACGGCGGTCGTCGACGTGCGTGTGCCGACCGTCGTCGAGGGCGACCGAATCGAGAAGCTGATCCACGGGATGGAAGCTGAGACGCCGGGCGTCAGGCTACGTATCGAGGGAGCGATCGGCCGGCCATCGATGGAGCCGACTCCGCGCAATGAAGCACTGTGGCAGCAAGCCGTCGCGGCGGCCGGCGATCTCGGCCTCGAGATCGGCCGGGCCAAGGTCGGCGGCGGTTCTGACGGCAACACCACCAGCCAGTACACGGCGACGCTCGACGGTCTCGGCCCGGTCGGCCACGGCGCCCATGCTCCGCACGAGTTCCTGTACATCGACAAGACACTCGAGCGCGCGGCGCTGCTGACCCTGCTGCTGCTGGCGCCGCCGACGGATGTGGTTGCGCTCGAGGAGGTCGGATGACACAGACCTTTCTCGCATCGCTGACGCGTATCGCGGACTTCGACAGGAACCCCTTCGACTACCGGCCGCTGGATCGCTCGCAATGGGATGCCGGCGACTACGTCCTGACCGAGGTGACGGGCGAGCGCAGCGATCTGTACATCGTCGAGTCCCGCAAGGGAGAGATGCTGCCGGTAAAAGCCGGCGACCGGGTGATCGGCGCGCTCGGCCACAGGGCCGCAACGCTCGAGGGCGTGGGCAGTTTCGTCGACGTGCTCAAAGGCGAGATGCACGCAATGACCGGCGCCGGACTGCTCGGCCGCTTCACGTCCTACTCGATCCTGCTGCCCAAACCGCTGGCGCTGCGTTACCGCGGCCATATCGTCAGGGATGGCGCGAAGATCACGATGAAACAGTTCGCGATGGAACTCGACGAAGGTGAGTTCAACGTACCCACGATACTGATCATCGGCACGTCCATGTCGGCCGGCAAGACGGTCACGGGCCGCCGCGTGTGCGAGATCATGTCGAAGGCCGGCCTGGACATCGTGGGGGCGAAGCTGACGGGGGCCGGGCGTTATCGTGACGTGGTCAGTTTCCGGCGCGCGGGCGCGCAGAGGATCTTCGATTTCGTGGACGTTGGACTGCCGTCAACGGTCGTTCCCGAGGAAGAATTCCGCGAGGCGATCCGGCCATTGCTGAGCCACATCGGCAGCCTCAGGCCCGACTACATGGTGGCCGAGACGGGAGCGTCGCCGCTGGAACCCTATAACGTCGGCCCGGCCATGGAAGAACTCGGCGACAACATCGCCTGCATCCTCCTGGCGGCGTCCGATCCTTACGCCGTTGTCGGTGTCGAAAAGGCGTTCGGCGTGAAACCGGACCTCGTAACGGGGCCGGCAGCCAACACGTCGGCCGCGGTCGCCCTCGTACGCAAGCTCGCCGACCTGCCTGCGATCAACGTGATCGACCGCGAAAAGATGCCGGAGTTTGCGGCATTCCTCGAAGCCAAGCTCGGCCGCAGCCTGCTGGCGGCATAAGCAAGCGTCTGGCTGGCTAGCGAGCCGCCGCGATGGCGTTGAGTCCCTCCAAAACACGATCCCACGTCTCCGGGTCGACCGACTGCTTGAGTTCGGCATATGCCGTTGCCACGCGCGGCATGATGTCGTCCTGCAGCGCAGCGCCCTGCGAGGTCAGCACCACGTTGACCTTGCGCCGGTCTGCCTCGGAACGCTGCCGGATGACAAGCTGACCGCGCTCCATCCGGTCGATGATGCCGACCAGGCTTGGCGCCGGGATCAGCGTCAGCGCGGCGAGCCGGTTGAGCGTCATCGCCTCCTCGTCCCAGAGCACCCGCAGGACCCGCCACTGCTGCTCCGTTAGCCCGAATTCGTTGAAAATCTTACGAAACCTTGGCATAACCGCATCCAGCGTTCGGTACAGGACCATCGGCAACGAGTGGCTGAACTGTTCGATCGCCATAGCTAACCTTTTTGTTAATACAGCAATCATTCATAGCTAAACGATAATGCTGCTGTCAAGCGGAGCCGTCGGTGACAGAGGACGACCAACTCGAACTACGCCGGAGCCTTGGGCGTTTCGCGACCGGGGTGACCGTGGTCACCTGCCTGGGAGACAAGGGACCCTGCGGCATCACCGCCAATAGTTTCAGTTCGGTATCGCTGCAGCCGCCGCTGATCCTGTGGAATATCGCCAAGGTCTCGCACTCCCTGCAGGCTTACCTGGCCGCCGAGCATTTCGCGATCAACGTTCTCAGCGCGGAGCAGCAACAGATTTCCCACCACTTCGCGCAATCCGACCACACGGTTTTCAACGGCATCGACTACGAGAGCTCGAGACACGGAGTCCCTGTCCTTCCCGGCACGATCGCCTGCTTCGAGTGTCGGACACATGAAATCCACGAGTGCGGCGATCACTACATCATCATCGGCGAGGTTGAGCGCTTCGACAGCAGTGACGGAGATCCCCTGTTGTTTTTCCGCGGCGACTACCATCTTCGCGGCAATAAACTCTAAATGGGAAAACCTGGTAGCACCGGCATTCGCCGCGTCGTTCGTGCGACTCGATTCTCGGTACAGGGCTTCGGGCACGCGTGGCGCCATGAAGCGGCCTTTCGGCAGGAACTTGCGCTCGCCGCTGTATTGACCCCTGCTGCTTTCTGGCTTGGACAGAATGCACTCGAACGAGCCATGTTGATCGGCGTATTGCTGTTGATGTTGATCGTCGAGTTACTCAATTCTGCCATTGAGGCGGCAGTTGATCGCCACGGTGAAGAACAGCATGAACTTTCGGGACGCGCCAAGGACCTGGGCTCTGCGGCCGTATTTGTCGTGCTGGTTCTCGTCGGTGTCGTTTGGGGCGCCGTGGCGTGGCAACGGTTTCTTTAGAGCATCGCAGAGTTTGTGTCACACCTCTCAATTATCGTATAAGCAGTGACATGAAGCACAAGGTCTTTTGCATCGGCGCCCACAAGACGGGAACGACGAGTCTCGAGGTCGCGCTGAAGAAGCTCGGATACCGGGTCCGTGGTTCGTTCGGCACCAAGGACCCCGACATTGCGAACAAGGTCCAGGAGATGGCCTATGCGATGGTGGAACAGTACGACGCGTTCGAGGACAACCCGTGGCCGGTACTCTACCGGGAACTGGACGAGCGCTTTCCCGGCAGCAAGTTCATCCTCACGCGGCGCCCCGCGGAGGCCTGGATCCGCAGCATGGTCAAGGACTTCGCAACGACCGAGACGCCGATGCGCCGCTGGATTTACGGCGAGAACGCTGGATGCCCGGAAGGCAACGAAGACATCTACATCGAACGCTTCGAACGTCACTACCGGGAAGTGCTCGAGTACTTCAGGGATCGACCGGACGACCTGCTGATTTTCGACTTGCCGAAGGGCGACGGCTGGGAGGAATTGTGCAACTTCCTCGGGCATCCAGTCCCCGATGAGCCGTTTCCGCACGCCAATAAAGCGAGCTGGTCACGGAAGCTCAAAAACCGGCTCAAGAAACTGTAGGAGCGCCCCATGGGCGCGATCGCGGCCATGGGCCGCTCCTACGTATCCTGCGACTTGCGCACCGCCTTACGTACTTTCGTCCACCACGAGTCCTTCTTGTAGCGACCCTTCACGATGTGACGGATCTGGCAGACGTTCGGGATGTCGAGCGGCGTGCCGTGCGTGCCAATCAGCCAGCGGAAGGCGCGGTCCTCGTAGGTCTTCATCCAGCGTGACGCCGGCGTCTGGTAGTACCTGATCGCGTCGCAGTAGCCGCAGGCGCGCGCGATATCGCCGTGGGTGATCTGGTGCGGTCCCTTGGCCTTCGGCCGCGGGCCGCCGTAGGGATGAAACTCCTCAATCGGGATATCCAGCAGGTTCGGGCCCTGCCGGCCTTTTTCCAGGAACTCGTGATCATCCGGCAGTAATGACGTGCCCAGGCCGATGCGTGGATGCACGAGCCCGTCGTCACGTCCCTGCAGCAGGTCCGCCAGCGAATCCAGGCAGTTCTCGTGAAAAATAATGTCCGCGTCGGTGAACCAGATCCAGTCGGCTGCCGTGTTCTTGGCAGCCAGGTTGCGGCCGATGCCCCGGCGGAAAAGCTGCTCTTTCGGCAGCGACCGCCAGTTCCACGTGATGCCGGGCACTTCCATGCGGCCGAAGTACTCGAGCACCGGCTCGACCTTGTCGTCGCCCTCGACGTAGAAGACGGTCATTGTGATATCGAACTTGTCGGTGCGATGGTTGACGAGCGAACTCAGCTGGTAGGTCAGGAAATGACCATAGCGCCAGCAGTGGCTGACAATTTCCAGTTTGAGCTTGCCGGTCTTCTTCGCCTTCTCGACCGTGTCCGGGTCCACGTCACGGAACCAGGACACGGGGAGCGCGCCCGATACGGCGGCGCGATAAAACAGGTTGAAGAACTTCTCCTTGAACGGTGATAGCGGGGCAAGTTCGGTCATGATGATTTCCGTCGCATGCGGCGATACCTGGCGACCTTGCGGCGCGCATCGAGAGCCTGCGATATGCGCCGCCATAAGGCAAGGTTCTCCGGGTAGAGGCTGCGGGTCGTGTCCGGCTCGACGCCGTCGAGCACCCTCTCCCAGTCACCCGACGATTCGTAGCCGCACTCGATCAGTTCCGGTGTCAGCGAGCCGTGGATCATCTGCTGCGCCTTGATGCGGCCCGGGTTGCGCGTCCAGACGCCGACGCTGGTCGGTGCGATGGGCCGCACGCTGTGCATCGCGGTGCGCGACTTCTCAGAGACGACCGCGTACTCGTGGTACTCCGAGAACCGATGCGTGCTCTCCAGCCACGGGAACTTGTCGGCGATCATTTGCTGCGTGGCATCAGGATCGCGCACGAAGTCTTCGTAACGCACCTCGAGAAAGCGCTCGTGCCCCGCCATCTGCCGCGCATAGCCATGCATCTGGCGCCACAGCCGGATGTTCGAGTAGTAGATGCTCTTGTCCTTGCCGTGCCGGCTGCAGATCGTGTCACGCGGGTCGCGCAACAGGTAGATCACGAACAGCTCGGGATCATCGTCGAGGACCGCGGGCATGTACATCGTGTCTTTCGGCCGCTTGGTGATCACCGTCTCGCCGTCCTTGCCGGTGACGAGGTGAAAACGAATCTCATGATCGTAATGCTTGTCGACCTTGAGACACGTCACCATGACCTCGTGCAGCAGCGTCGTGCCGGTGCGGGGCGAACAAGCCACGATATGCAGGTGTCGAAACATGATTACTCGTCAGCGACCGAATTCGTCAATGTACCAATTCCCGAGATCGAAACCTCGACGGTGTCGCCGGCCTTGAGCCACAGCGGTGGTTTCCGCGCGGCGCCGACGCCGCCCGGCGTGCCGGTCGCGATCACATCGCCGGGTTCGAGGCGCGCGAATGTCGAGCAGTACTCGATAAGCATCGGTATGTCGAATATGAGGTCGGACACCGGCGCCGCCTGCATGACCTCGCCATTGAGCCGCGTTTCGAGCTGCAGCGCCGCCGGATTACCGACCTCGTCAGCAGTTGCAAGCCACGGGCCCATGGCGCCGCTGCGCCAGAAGTTCTTGCCGGCCGTGAACTGGCCGGAATGCCGCTGGAAGTCGCGGATGCTGCCGTCGTTGAGGCAGCAGTAGCCGGCGACATGGTCCAGCGCGGCCGCCGCATTGACGCGGTGCGCCGTCTTGCCGATGACCAATGCCAGCTCTCCCTCGAAGTCGAACTGCTCGGAGACGGCCGGCCGCAGCATGCTCTCGCGGTGACCGACGAAGCTGTCCGCCGAACGCGTGAACACCCACGGGTGCTCCGGCAGCTCCCGCCCCATTTCCAGGACGTGCTTGCGATAGTTCACGCCGATACAAAACACTTTGCCGGGGCTTACGACAGGTGGCAGCAAAGTGACGTCATCCATGGCCCGATCCGCCACGGCGCCGTCAACGGCATTACGCAGCTCATCAAGCGCGCCCGCGGCCAGCACCTGCTTGAGGCTTTGCCCCACTCCTCGGTTCGAACAGTCCACGATACCGTCGTCGACTACGACGCCGAAGCCGGAGTGTCCTTTGCTGGTATAACTCGCGAGTTTCAAACCGTGTCCTTCAAGCAAACCGGGCGACGAGAAACGCAATCGCAAACGCCGCCAGCGCGGCGAACCCGATCCAGTGCCACGCGACGAGCAACCTCGACGGCCGGTAGCCGGTCGAATCTGCGGCCCGCGTCAGCGCGCGGTAATTGTAGTACGCAAGGGCGGGCGCCGTAATGAAGCCGGCGCTGGTCGCAAAGTCGATGAAGGTATTGAAGCTGCCGAGCAGCATGAGCAGGATCAGCGTTACGCCGGCGACCTGGACACCCAGCATGACGCCGTAACGCGTCCGCGGTTCATCGGCATGTCCGCGCAGGCAGTCGACCAGACGCGACGTGACTCGCGGCAGCGCATCCATCAGCGCGAGCACCGTCGACCACATCACGGCAATGGCCGCCAGCGCAATCACCGGGTACGACCAGCCGCCAATGATGGCTGTAAAGACCGACAGCAGCTCCGTCGCGAACGCGCCCGCACTCGACGGAATGACGCGGTCGGTCTGGAACAGGATGGCGGTGCCCATGACCATGAAGCTCACGGCGAGCACGATGGTCAGTATCCAGCCGAAGCGCAGGTCGCCGATTGCGCTGGCATGACTGATCGCGTCGCCTCCGGCGGCTTTCTTCTCCCTGGCCCACATCGAGATAAAAATCGAACCCGTCATCGGCATTGGCATCCAGCCGGCGATCGCTATCACGAACACCGCCAGCGACTGCGATGGCGTGAGCGCCGCGAACAGCTCACGACCATCGGAACCGAGACGCGGCAGTGCCAGCAGCATGGCAACGAACGCCAGCAAGGAGAATGCGAAGACGAGGACCTTCACCAGCCGCTCGGCCCGCGCGTACTTGCCGTTGACGAGCACTAGCGCCGACACCACGGCGACACCGATCGCGACCTGCGGGCCGGTGAACGGCAGATCGAACACGCTGATAAGCAGGCCCGCCGTTACGAGCGATACGGCCGCGGTTGCGATAAACATGTCGACGACGAACCCGACCAGGAGCCACGCCATCGGGATGCGACCCAGCTGCGAATACGCATAGACGAGGCTGTGGTTCGTGAGGCTGGCGTAGTCCACCGCGAAGCGAAACGCCGGGTACTTGAGTATCGAGATCAGCACCACGAGCCAGACGAAACTCAGCCCGAAGTCCGCGCCGGCGCGCGTCGACTGCACGAGGTGTGACACTCCAACGGCGGCGGCCGCGAGCATCAGGCCGGGTCCCAGCCGTGCAATCCATCCTGTCATGACATCCCCTGCGTCAGTCCCACGTACATCAGGCGCAGCGCGGTCAGTGTAACCAGAATCCGGTAGACGAGCCGAAACCGGCTTTCCGACAAACCTTCGCCGAGCCACTTGCCGACGGCCGTGCCCGCGAAACTCATGACCAATGCGGCACCGATCATCGCCAGGTACGGCAGGTAATCGAAACCGAAGTACGCGTAACCGGCAATCTTGAACACGCCCATGCCGGTGAGCGCGCCTGCCATGGTGCCGATGACCTGCCGGCGCTCGAGTCCTGTATGCAGGATAACCGAGTGCAGCAGCGCCCCGTAGGCAAACAGCGTCGAGATCAAGGTATGTATGAATCCGACGA
>JASJCH010000018.1 GCA_030066075.1 Woeseiaceae bacterium | reverse complement strand
ACCTGCTCCGCGTATCCGTACAGCTCATCGACGGCACCAGTGGTTTGGCGATATGGAGCCAGCCGTTCGATCGCGGCCGCCGCGAATTGCTTAACGTGCAGCAGGAGATCGCGCAAGCCGTTGCGGATCAGTTGCTACCAGATTCGGACCCCGAAATTACTGCTCCGATTACACAAGACGCGACGGCCAACGAGAAACTGTTACTGGCCAGGCACTATGAGCAGCAGGTTCGTGAACGGGAGAATGTCGATCCGGAGCTCCTGGAGCGCGCGATTCAGCTCTACCGTGAGGCAATCGAGCTGGACGATCAGTCCGCATTAGCTCACGCGCGCCTCGCGGGCGCGTTGATGTACTACGGCGACATCGATGCTGCCGAAGCTCCGGCCTATCGCGCCCTTGAACTGAACCCGAGGCTCGCGGAGGCGCAGCACACTTATGGGCAGCTGCTGTTTGCGCGCGGTCATCCCAATATGGGCGAACCGCTCGCCCGTGCCGTCGAGCTCAACCCAAACCTGCCGGATGCCCTAGCGACCTATGCCCATTGGCGTTGGTACAACCTTGGGGAGCAAGGCGTAGATGAACTCTACCGGCGCGCGCTGAAACTCGACCCGCTTAACATTAGCCGTTACGGCGCATTGGGCGCGTTCCTTGCTGTGAACGACGACTATGCGGGCGCGCGCGAAGTCGTCGAGCAAATGAAGGCACTATTCGACACCCCGGAATCGTATAGCGCCATTGCGCACATCTATGACCTCATCGGCGAGGTAGACCACGCTATCGCCTGGATGATCAGAGCGCGCGATGCAGAACCCCACAATCCGCAGCACGTGGAGAAGCTCGCCGAGTACTTTGTCGACATCGGTGACTTCGAGACGGCCGAAAAACTCACGCCCGACCTAGGCGTTGGCCTTCTATACAAAATGCGGCGCTACGAAGAAATGATTGAATTGGCAGAGGAGCTGATATTCGACTTTCCCGAAGATATCCAACTGCGCATCTATCTTGCGGCTGTTTACAATTTAACCGAGCGCTACGAACAGGCCTTGCGGCTGATAACGAGCACCGGAATCCTGAACACCATAAGGAATGGCAACCGCGGCCCGGCCGACTATAACGCTTTGACTGTATTATCGAACACCGCCTACCGCAGTGGCAAAGTCGAGCAGGCCAGGGAGCTAGTCTTGTGGTGGCGAGAAACGCTGTACCACGGGCAGAACGCGTACTGGTGGGTTTCGATCTCCAACGCCTGCAATTCTGCGATTCTGGGTGAAGATGATGAGGCTCGTCGCCTCCTGGAACGCGCGTTGGAGGCCAACAACCTCGCGTGGGAGCCGAATCTCAGGGATGCGGCCTGCTTCAAGCGATTTGCCGATGACCCCGCTTACCTCGCTGTCGTCAAGCACTTCGACGATCGCCGCGCAATGCTGCGAGAACGACTGCCGGCGACGCTAAGAGCATACGGCGTCGCCCTGTAGTTCATGGCCGGCAGCTCTTTCTTCTCCGAACTGCGCGAACGCAAGGTCGTGCAGGCGGCAGCGATATACGTCGCGGTAGCGTGGGGTGTTACCGAGATCCTCGTCACTATCGTCGAGCAGCTATTCCTGCCGCAGTGGGTGTCCACGCTAGCCGTCATCTTCTTTGTCGTCGGCTTTCCGGTCGCGATGTTCCTGTCCTGGACGTTCGACCTCACGTCGGAAGGTATCCGTCGCACGGATATCAAGAGCGGCCGCGGCACGGCCAGCATCACGTTCTCGATGCTGTTGCTTGTCGCCGGCACTGCCGGCCTCTTTCTTCTGATCAAGCCGACGCTGGACAGCCGCGCCCCACCCGCCACGGTTGTCGCGATTTCGCCCAACAGCGTCGCCGTGCTGCCGTTCGACTACGCCGGCCCTGACCCGGACGACGGATACCTGGGTCCTGGCCTGAGCGACGAATTGCGTGACCAACTCGGCCGCGTTGCGGGGATCCAGATTGCGGCACGCACATCGTCTATTGCCGCCGTCCGGGAGAGTACAGACGCGAAAATAATGGCGCTTAATCTCGGCGTGTCGCACCTGCTCGAGGGCAACATGCGGCGCCAGGGCAGCCTGCTGCGCGTTTCGGTACGCCTCATCGACGGGTCGAGCGGACTCGCCGTATGGAACAAGACCTTCGATCGTGGTCGGGCGGAGCTGCTCAACGTCCAACAGGACATTGCGCAGGCGGTTGCGAACACGCTGCTGTCGGACGCCCCTCCTGAAATTTCTCCGCCAATTACGGAGGACGCCACGGCCCACGAGAAGATGTTGCTGGCCCGTCATTACGAGCAACAGGTGCGTGGTCGCGAAACCGTCGACCCGGGAGTGCTGCAGCGCGCCATCCAGCTTTACCGCGAGGCCATTGAACTGGACCCGTACTCGGCGCTGGCGCACAGCCGCCTTGCCGCCGCATTGATCTACTACGGCGATATCGACTCGGCCGAAGCGCCGGCCTACCGCGCCCTCGAACTGGACCCGAAGCTCGCCGAGGCACAGAACACCTGGGGCAAATACCTGTTCGTTCGCGGCCGCCCCAACATGGGCGAACCGCTCAGACGTGCCGTGGAGCTCAATCCCAACTTGCCGGAGGCACTTTCCGCCTACGCCTGGTATCTGTGGGTCAATGTCGGCTCAGAAGGTGTCGCCGAACTGTTTGAGCGGGCGCTCGATCGCGATCCGCTCAACGTCGGTCGCCACGGCGCGCTAGGAGTCTTCCTCGCCCTGGAAGACCAGCCTGACAGGGCTCGCGCTGTCATCGAGCAGATAGACCTGATGTTCGATAGCGCGGACTCTTATCGAGCGATCGCCAACATCTACGACCTCCTCGGCGATGTCGACCATGCCATCGCCTGGACGATCAGGGCGCGCAACGCGCAACCAGACAATCCCGGGCACATCGAGAAACTGGCCGAGTACTTTGTTGATATCGGGGACTTCGCGACCGCTGAGGAGCTGTGGCCGGACATCGGTGTCGGCCTGTTATTCAAGATGCGCCGCTATGACGAAATGATCGAACAGGCCGAAGACCTGATCTTTGATTACCCCGAAGACATCAGGTTGCGCATTTACCTCGCAGCGGCCTACACGCGGACGGGAGCGCCGGAGCAGGCCATTAGCCTGATCAGTAACTCCGGCATGCTGGATTCAATTGCTAATGGCTGGCGCGGTAGCGAAGAACTCGACGCCTTCTTTACACTTATCGACGCCGCTTACGCGGCCGGACAGGTCGAGGAAGCCAGGGATCTCGTCACTGGGCACCTGAACTCTCATTACGTTGGGGAATCCACCGGCTGGTGGGTGTCGGTCAACGCGGCATGTATGAGCGCCATTATCGGTGACGACGCGGAAGTCTATCGACGGTTCCAACGCACCATTGGCAATAATCAACTGCCCTGGGACTGGTCGCTCAAGGACTCTTCCTGTTTCGCGCGGTTTCAGAATAATCCTTTCTACCGAGCCCTGGTCGAACATTTCGATGGGCGGCGCGCCATACTGCGCGATCGTCTTCCCACGACACTGGCGCAGTACGGCGTCAGCTTGTAGTCAGTCGCCTTCGAAGAAACGGGTGACGCTTAGCGTAAACGCCCAGTCGATCGCCGTCGTCTCATTGGTCGAGAAACTGCGAAAACCGGTGCCTGTCATCTTCCATTCGGGATTGAAGAAGTAGTCGATACCGAGGCCGTAATTGGCATTCTCGTTCGCAATCAGACGATCGTGGTTGTACCACTCCTCGGTATTCCAGTCGGCGGGGTAGTTGAACGGATCGCCGCCTTCACGGACAAACTCAGGCGCAAAAATGCTTACCCCATTGCCATCCTTGTAGGTCAGGAATGCGTTTACGGACAGGTTGGGCCTGAACCAGTACCCCGCAGATACATGGGCGAGCCAGTAGTCAACGTCGTAGCCCAGCGGTTCCTCTGAGAATACATAGGCTACGTTGCCGTCGAAGTGCCAGTCCGAAAAGAACGGTGTGAACGTGAACGACAGGCCCACCGGGAGTGTCCAGAGATTCTTCCCGATAGCCGCTTTGGCATAGAACGGGTAGTCCGTCGCAGGTACGCCGTAGCTGATGTACGGATACAAGCCCCACCGATCCGTGTGGAAGCTGTAGCTGACGCCGATCGAAAAATCCTGGAGGCCGCCGTGATAGTCGCCGTCGTCCCGGAATCGTCTGTCGGACGGCACGAAATCGGTCCAGTACGGGGCGGTCGGGTCGTGTGGGTCACCATCGGGCGGATGGAACGGGTTATTCGGATCAGCCTCAGGATTAAACCGTTTGCGGACGTAAGGCAGTGTCGCAAACACCGTCCAGCGATCGTTGATCGCATAGTCGCCGGAGATTGCCAGGACCTGAGTGTCGGTACTCCAGTAGCTGAACTCGAGATTATCGGTGTGAAAGTTACCGGACTTAACGAACTGGAACTCTACGCGCAAGCTGGCATCGCCAGCCTTTTGCTGCTGGCCTTGCGCAGGCAAGGTAAGCGCTAGCAGACTCGCAACGAGTGGAAGGTTGAGCCAGGCCAGAGGTCTTTTCACGTCGCCTCCTTTCGCCGTCTCGAGGCCTTGTCAGCCTCTTTGTTTCAATGTTTGGTGAATGGCTTTCAGGTAGTGCTTGATCTCGTCTTTGTCGGCCAGCATTACCCGTTCGTGCTCTTCGCGCGCCTGCTCCGCCTCGTCTTTCGTCAGCGCGACGGGCAGGAATGTCGGAGCATCGGCCGCCGCGTCTGTATTCGGCAACACGGCTGCCTGTTCACTGTAGGCTGCAATCACCACGTCATAAGCGCCCGAACCAATCTCGGCCTGCAGTTCTTCGTCAGTGCTGACGAGCCGCACGCCGTGACCTGAGAGTGCAAGTTGCTGCGCCAGTTGCTCGGCCCCTTCTCCATGTCCATAAACGAGTACGCTGCCCGGCAGCGGCGCCGTGTAGACCCGGTACGACACGCCTTTGCCAACCCTGTAAAGGCTATCGCCACAGGCCACGGCATTGCCTGGCGCTAGTGCGCTGCCTGCGATGAGTGCGGTCGCCAACGATGCAAACAGGAAAGTACGAGTTTTCATGGCGTGGTCCCCCCAAGGGCCAACTTTTGCTGATCTGAACAAGTACGTAACATACGGGTCGCATGATCGCAATTAAACCGCCTGTAAGTTGTTGATTTCATGTATTTGATCGGCAAATTAACTGGAGCTGTCTAATGAGTGCTTTCTCTAAGTACCGCGCAGGGCTCGCATTTGTTGGCGGAATTTTTATTGGCGTGGTTATTTGTCTTGCGGCACTTCGCGTCAGCGATTTTGCATTGATCAGCCAGCAGGACCTCGATGAGCAGTTGCACGAGATTGTCGCGCTGAGGGATGAAAACCGGGAACTCCTCGATGACCTGTTCAACTACCAGGGGCCGAATGCGGTTTTCGACCCTGATGACCTTCCCTACAATCCCGATGCCGATGCCCGCGCTGCGGTGGCCGCAGGCCGTGAAGAAGCCAAGGTGGATGGCAAGTTCCTGATGGTCACGTTCGGTGCAAACTGGTGCGTCGACTGCCGAACGCTTCATCATCACTTGAATAGCGAGGATGTCCAGGCCTTCGCCGGCGACGTCTTTGAGTTTGTGAATGTCGACGTCGGCAAGTTCAACCGTAACCGGGAGCTGGCGATCGAGCTCGGCATCGACCTGCAGCGGGGCATCCCGGTCGCCACTTTCTTTGCCCCTGACGGCCAGGTTATTGGAACGACCAACGACGGCCAGCTCGAGCCCGCGCGTTACTACACGTCCAAGCAGATCCTGAAATTCGTGCGCGACATTGTCGAGAAGTCGCTGATCTCCGCACCGGACTCCGTGCAGTAAGCGTCAGTCCCTCGGCGTCAGCTTCAGCAGGCGTCCCTGGCTCTCGCGGCGTTCGTCTTCGAGCACCCACAGGTTGCCGTCCGGCCCTTGCGTGACGTTGCGGATACGCGCGCCCATCTCGAAACGCTCGGCCTCGGTGGCGCTGTCGCCGTCGACTTCGATGCGCAGGATGGCGCGCGACGACAATCCGGACGCGAACAGGTTGCCCTGCCACTCGGGGAATGCATCACCGCTGTAGGCCATCAGGTGTCCGGGCGAGATCGTCGTCCACCAGATGGCGGGCTCGTCGAACTCAGGCCGCGTGTCGTGATTCGGAATCGGGCGGCCGTCGTAATGCTCGCCGTTCGAGACGATCGGGTAGCCGTAGTTGCCGCCGCGCTTGATGGCGTTCAGCTCGTCGCCGCCAGCCGGTCCCATCTCGATCACCCACAGCTGGCCGTCGAGATCGAAGGCCAGGCCAAGCGGATTGCGATGCCCGATCGACCAGATCTCGGGATACACGCCCTCGTCGTCCACGAACGCGTCGACGCTGTAGTAGTCCACGAACGGGTTGTCCTCCGGCACTGAGCCGTCGTCGTGCAGGCGCACGACCTTGCCGATGTTGCTCTGCATGTCTTGCGAGGGCGTGAACTTCTGCCGGTCGCCTGACGAAATCCACAGGTAGCCATCATCGTCGAACGCAATGCGATGGCCGTAGTGGCCGAAGCCGACCTGCTTCGGGTACTGCCGCCAGACGACCTCGACGTCGGACAGCCTGCCGCCGCGGCTGGTGAGTTCCAGCACGCCGCGTGCGACCGCCGCGCCGCGCGTCCCGCCAACGCCGGCCTCGGCATAGCTCAGGTAGACCAACCCGTTGTTTTCAAAGTCCGGGTGCAGCACGACGTCGCCAAGACCGCCCTGCCCGCCGTAATCCACGTCGGGCACGCCGCGCACGATGCCGAACGACTGGCCGTCCTGGCCAACCACGCGCACGAGGCCCTTTTTCTCGGTCACGAGGATGCGACCGTCGGGCAGGAACGCCATGGACCACGGCTCGTCGAAACTCGTGATTGCAGTGACGTTGAACGGAAGGTTGTCTTGCGCCTGGGCAGCGCCGATCGCCAGCATGGCAACCGCGAGAGGCAGGAATCGGGTCATCGTCGTCGCTTCCGGGTAATCAAGGTGCGGCTACTCTAGCGAACGCCGCGCTCCAGCACCACAAAACGGCCGGTAACAGGTTGTATCTGTGGCGCTGGATGTAGCAGGGCCTTTTGGGTAGCCTGATGATTCGCGACGGGCCACGGAATCGACTCCATAGTGCTTGACCTGATTAGCATCCTCGTTGCCGGATTTTCAATCTTCAGTGCGGCGATCCTCTTCGTCACCTACGCGTTCCTGCTGCAGTTTCCGCACAAGACCTGGCACTCCCTGCTGTCCGGCGGACTGCTCGTGTTGTCGCTGAGCGTTATCCAACTCGGTCACGTCGCCTACTTCGTCAATGGCGATGCGCCGCTGGACGACCCCGCGTACCGGCTGGCCCTGTTTGTCGTGCCGCCGATGTTCTTTTTCTTCAGCCGCTCGATCATCATCCCGACGCGGCCGCTGAAACCCTACCTGGCGCTGCACCTGCTGCCGCTGGCCACGCCGTATCTGCTGCCGCTGGAAGTCGCGTTGCCGATATTGTTTCTTGCCGGCACGGCCTACTCGGTCTGGTTTGCCATGCTGATCTACGACCTGCGTGAGCGGCGTCGGCAGTTTCGCTTCGAGCTGTTCTTCTTCATTACCCTATCGATCGTCGCCGTATTCGTGCTGGTGCTCGGCTTCTCGATTCCGTTTATCGATGATCGGTTCTTCTACCTCGTCTACGTCAACGGTATCGGGCTGGCCTACCTGCTCACAATTTCGGCGCTGATCACCATTCCCGACCTCATGGGCGATCTCGCGGAGGCCGGCCGGATCAAGTACAGCGCCTCGACATTGAAAGGTGTCGATGTCGATGCAAGTCTCGCGAAGCTGCAGTCGCTGATGAATGTCGAACACGCCTACCGCGACGAGAACCTCGGCCTCGCCTCACTCGCGGAATCCATGTCGCTCTCCAGCCAGCAGCTATCGGAGTTGGTCAATACGCAGATGGGCGTCGGGTTTTCGCGCTATGTGCGCGAGCAGCGCGTCGAGGCGGCGAAGCGCCTGCTGGAGTCGGCGCCGGACCAATCCATCCTCTCGATCAGCCTGGAGGTCGGGTTCAAATCGCAGTCCAACTTCTACGCGGCGTTCAAGGAAATCGTCGGTGTAGCGCCGGGCGACTACCGAAAGACGCTTTCCCGTTCCTGATTGATCTTTCAGGAACCGCGTAAGTCGTTGTTCTAAATAAACTAAAACCGGTTTTTATTCCTGAGCGCGCCGTCCGGAGGCGGCGCCGGTCGCGACCGCGCAGCATTGCCCCGACATCATTCATCGGTGAAGGAGCACTGCATCATGACCACGTTTGTCGCCCTGTTCTTCATGATCCCCATCAGCTTCGGCCTCAGCACGGCCCTGGCAGCGATCACCGCGGGATCCCTGCGCACCACGCTCGAGGAAAACACCCAAAACAGCGACAGCGTCGCCTACTGGGTCCCGTTCTCCATCGCGATGCTCTACCTCGTGCCACTGTTCGTCGGGCTCGTATTCGGCGTCGCTTCGGTTCCTCAGCACGGCGTTGAGCCTGCAATCGGCATGACCCGGATCTTCGCCAGCGTCATTGGCGGCTGCCTGCTGGCGCTGGCCGCCATTGGCTGGCAGCTCACCAAGTACAACCAGCGCGCCATGCTGCAGCGCCGGACGGACACGGTGACGAGGAGTCGTTTCAATGACTAATCACACACGCGATCGCAGTAACACGCCAAAGTCAACGGAGCGCGGCTGGCTGGCCGGGTTTGCCTGGGTGCTGTTCGGCGCCGCTTATGGCGTCCTGGTGCGCTTTGTCTTCGGTGTCCTGCCACAGTGGCTGCCGGTTGACGGCGTCATGTCCGCCGCCTTCCTGCTGGGCACGCCTTTTGTCATCGGCGCGATCACGGTCTACGGGCGCCGCCACGAGGGCCCTTCCCTGAGCTACATGATTTTCGGCCCCTGGGCCACGGTCGGGCTCATGATGGTCGGCTGTGCCATCACGCTGCTGGAAGGATCGATCTGCATTGCGCTGATGTCGCCGCTGTTCCTTTTCTGCGGCAGCGCCGGCGGGCTGGTCATGGGCGTTCTGCTGTACTTCGGCCGGCCCGGGCGCAATCACGTCGGCGCGTTCGCGGTGCTGCCGTTCCTGGTATTGATTGCCGAGAGCTTCGCGCCGCTGATCGACGCCGACGCGGAGATTCGGGACTCGGTGATTATTGACGCGGACCCGCAAACGGTGTGGGAGGAAATCATGACCGCGGAGTCGATCCACGCCGACGAGCTGCCGCTGAGCCTCGCGCACATGATCGGCGTGCCCAAGCCGGTCGAAGGCGTCAATCGCATGACCCCGGACGGCGAGATTCGCTACTCACGCTGGGAGCGCGGCGTTCGCTTCGAGGCTCGTGTCTCGGAGCGACGGCTGCACGAGACCATACGCTGGCACTACGCGTTCGACGCCCATTCGTTTCCTGAAGGCTCGATGGACGAACACGTGGAAATCGGCGGCGAGTTCTTCGGCCTCGAAGACACCACGTTCAATCTCACGGCACTGCCCGGGAACCGAACCGAGCTGGAAATCATCGCGCACTATCGCGTCAGCAGCAGCATCAACTTCTACGCCGTACCGGTTGCCAAGGTGCTCGGCCGGGACTTCGTGAATACGATCCTCGGCCTGTACAAAGGGCGTAGCGAGGTACGTGCGGGTGAGGCGAGAACCTGATCCGTGCACGCCGCTCAGTCGGACTGATTCCCCTCGGCGATCGACTGGGCGTCCAGGCGCTTGTCGATATACGGCAAAGCCCATGGCGTAACGCGCGTGATGTACTGAATGAGTCGCGCGTACTTGTCCGGGTAGACATAGCGCCGGTTGCGGCGCACGCCCTTGACCACGCGCCTGACGACGTCCGCAGGCTCCGAGACCAGGTACTCCGGCACCTCGCGCCTTTCCTCGTAACCGTACTGCGGCGAGTCGAGAATGGGCGTGCGGCTAAAGCATGGAAAAACCGTGGTGACGCGCACGCCGGTGCCGTCGAGTTCGTAGGCCAGCGAATCGCCGTAACCGCGGAGTCCAAACTTGGATGCACAGTACGAGGACAGCCCCTGGGCGCCGATCCAGCCGGCGACCGACGAGATGTTTACGATGTGCCCCCCGCCTCTCTCGATCATGCCCGGAATCAGTGCGCTACTCAGCCGCATGGGCGCCAACAGGTTGAGCTGCATGAGCGTCTCCCAACGCTCCTGCGGCACGTGGTCCACGCGCCCGGCAACGGCAATGCCCGCGTTGTTGACCAGGATGTCGGGCGCGTCATTGGCCGCACAAAGTTCGGCGATCGCATCGCAGCCCTCCGTCGTAGCGAGATCGGTCGCCAGGCAGCCAACCAGCCGGTTGCCGGCATCGTCGATGGCATGAGCGAGTGCCGCGTCGCTGATGTCGGTGAGCAACAACTTCGCGCCGGCAGCGCGAAACTGGCGCACCATTTCGATACCGAAGCCGCCGCCGGCGCCGGTAATGAGGACTGTCTTGTTCGCAGGATTGGTCATAGGTCACCGTTTACTCAGACGCGAGTTCCGCCAGGTCCGCCTCGAGAAACTCGCGGGCAAGCGCCGGCGAGTCCCCGTAACGGGCCTGCACCTCGGCCAGCAGGGCCGTCATCGTCTCGCGCACGTCCGCGTATGACAGGTCGGCATAGACATTGCGCATCTCCGCCGGGTCGGTTTGCAGGTCGTAAAGCTCCCACTCGTCGATGTCGTGATAATAGTGCATCAACTTGTAGCGCTGGGTGCGCACGCCGTAATGCCGCTTGACGGCATGGATTCCCGGGTACTCGTAGTAGTGATAGTAGGCCGCGTCGCGAAAATCGGCATCGTCAGCCTCGAAAAGCGGCGCCATGCTCTTGCCGTGCATGTCTGCAGGCACATCGGCGCCCGCAATATCGAGAATCGTGGGCGCGAAATCGATGTTCTGCACGATGGCGCTGCGCGCCGCCCCCGCCTCTACCACGCCGGGCCAGCGAATCAACAGCGGCGTGCGGAACGACTCCTCGTACATGAATCGCTTGTCGAACCAGCCGTGCTCGCCGAGATAAAAGCCCTGGTCCGAGGTGTAGATAATCACGGTGTTGTCGAGCTGGCCATCAACCTCCAGCCATGACATGAGGCGCCCGACGTTGTCGTCCACGCTGCGAATGGTCGCGAGGTAATCCTGCAGGTAGCGCTGGTACTTCCAGCGCGTCAGGTCTTCGCCGCGCGGATCGCGGGCCACGAAGTCGTCGTTGATCGGTCCGTACACGGCGTTGAGCGCATCGCGCTGGGCATCGTTCATGTAAGTATCAAACTGGCGGCGATACGCATCGTCGTACCAGTCCATGAAGGGCTCGCGACCGAGCGCCGCCGCATTCTCGGGCGTGATCTTGTTGTCGTTGGTCAGCCCCATGTGATCGCTGATACGCATCTCGGCCTCGCGCGCCGCGCGACCGCGGCCAGTGTAGTCATCGAACAGCGAGTCCGGCTCGGGCAGCGTCTCCCCGTGAAATTCATCGGCACCGTCGAGCGGCGGCCACCATTCACGATGCGGCGCCTTGTGGTGGTAGAACAGCAGGAACGGCTTCTGCTCGTCACTGCGCTGCTCCAACCAGTCGATCGCGAGATCGGTCGTAATGTCGGTCACGTAGCCCTGCACGCGCCGCGTGCCGTTGCGGCTGACGAAATCCGGGTTGTAGTACTCGCCCTGATCGGGAAGCACATCCCAGTAGTCGAAATCGGTGGGCTCCGACTTGAGGTGCCACTTACCGATGATGGCGGTTTCGTAACCGGCCTCGCGCATCAGCCGCTGCAACGTCGGCTGGCTGCCGTCGAAGACGTGAATGTTGTTGCGCAGTCCGTTCGCGTGACTGAACTTGCCCGTCAGCAAGGTCGCGCGACTCGGCGAACAGATGGAGTTGCCGACGAAGGCCTGGTCGAAGCGCAGGCCCTCTGCCGCAATGCGGTCGATATTGGGCGTCTCGATCAGTTGCGAGCCGTAGGCGCTGATGGCCTGGTAGGCATGGTCGTCCGACATGATGAAGATGATGTTCGGACGCTGCGGCTCTTCATCGGCGACCGTCTCTACAGTGGTTTCGCCGCAGGCGACCAGCAACGCTGACGCCAGGAACACGGATGCTATGTGGGGGCGTGGATTCTGTTTCATATGCTACTCAACCGGACAAAAACTGACCTGCCTCAGGACCGTGCCACCCATTGGCGCGAGCTCGACGTCAACAGTGCGGTCTTCCGTTTTGTTGTAGAGCTTGCCCTTGAGCGCAACGCTATCGAACGGTCCCGGAATCCTGTCCTCGGCCGCCACAAGTTCGAAAGCACTGTCGCTCGCGAGTTGCCACTCGGCATCCAACTCGACCGCGGGCTTTGCATAGATGTCGTGGAAGCCGGGCTGCCCATAGCTCCTTCCTGTTATTTCCTCGTGCGCAATCGGCAGCGCATACAGCAGCGGCCCGTGCGCGACGGCGGATGTTCCGCTCAGGTGGGAGAGGATCCGGACCTGGCGTTCGAACCTGACACTGAACTGTGTAGCGCCTTCCCAGCGCCGCCCGATGGTCAGCCAGTCGCCGTCACGCACAAACTCGGCGCCCTGAAGCTCGACGCCGTCCGCCCAGGCCGGCATGCGAATTCGCAGTTGCAAATCGACTGGTTCCTCAGCACTCACTTCAAAGCGCAGGAGGTCTTCGAACGGGTAGTCGGTCGTCTGGCGAATGCGAACCGGCGTTCCAGCCTGTTGCGTCGTCACCTCGCTGGCGCCGAACAGGTTTACGCTCAGCCCGTTGGGCGTGCGGTGATACATGGCCTGAACGAAGTACGGATAGATGCGCCCGGCATTCGGCGCACAGCAGATCGCTACATCCTGGTGGGCAGGTGAGTACTTGACCCGCTCCTCTTTCTGCGGGTCATCCATATCGACGTGACCCAGAGCCTGGAAAGCATTGTCGGTTTTCACATAGGCGATCGAACGGCCGTTTGGGTGGCGTGCTCCCTGCGCGGCGTTGTAAAGCAACCACTCGATGCGGTCGGCCCATTGCGCCTCGCCGGTCCGTTCGAGAAGCACGCTGTAGCTATGCAGCAGTTCCTGCAACGAGCAGTACTCATAGCCGGTCGAGGACGGGTGCGCGTGACGACCGAACACCCACTCATCGCCAATCGGCGCACCGGCGGCAGTCAGGACGCTATCCAGTTTGGCAAGGTAGCGATCGAGTGCCGCGAGGTAGTCGGCGCGGCCAGTGTGATACGCCGCAATCACCAGGGCCCGCAGGTGCTCATAGGTATGAACGCCGTGGCCCTTGAACCGGTACTCCGGGTCATTGAGATTAGCCAGCTGGATATCCGCTTCCGGCAACTCGTGCCGGTTGTAGTCGTCAAAGAGAAAGACCGCGTAATCGAGATAGCGATCATCGCCGGTCAGCCGCGCCAGGGTATCCAGCACGTCGACGAACATCAGGCCATGGCCGACACCGGCAAACGCATTCGTGATGTTGAACGGCTCGGCTTCGCCCTCGGGCCACGTTTCCATGGTGAGATCGACTGCCTTCCTCACAGCCTTCAACACGTCGTCGTCGCCCGTCGCCTCGTGGTAAGCCAGCAAGCCTCGAAAGAGCGAGGCCTGGGCCCAGAGCTCGCCATTCTCGGTCCTGTGGCCATAGCGGAGATCCGGGCCGTAGATGCCGATGTAGCCGTTCGCATCGGCGGTCGCGAGCTTGTCACGAACATAGGCATCCACGCGCTCTTGTCGCAGTTCCTGGTTGCCCGTCAACAAGATGTTGCGCAGATAGCCGTCCCACCAGTTGCTCTGCGTCTCGCTGTTCCACCACAGGAACTGCACCTCCCACTCAGCGCCCGTCGTGTGTGTTCCCACGTCCTTGCGATCAACCAGTTTCGTCAGGCGGTCGCGTCCATAAATGTCGTCATCGAGTACCTGGCCGGGCACCAGCCGGTCCAGTGCGCCAACAAACCCCTGTTCGATGTCGTTCTGCATCTGATCGAACATCCAGCCATCGGGACGAATGGCGCCGACGGGCAGCGGTTCCTGTTGAGCGTGCGCGGATAAGGCGGTCGTCGCCGCGAGTACCAGGATTGCCGTTGTCGCGAACTTCGTCATTCCGCCTTGCCAAGGAAACGAATGCGCAATGAATGAAATCCTGTCTGCCGCCGATAGGCGGGCCATTCCTCGTATTTCGCCTCGCTGTCGAGCAACTCGAGGCCGCCGGTCTGCGTGCACACCCGGCTGATCAGTGATCGCAAGACAAGACGCGCGTGCGACGCGCCCAGGCACATGTGCGGTCCTGCGCCGAACGCAACGTGCGGGTTGCGCTTGCGGTCGATGCGCAGCTCTTCGGGCGCCTCGAACACCGTCTCGTCGCGGTTCGCCGATGCCCAGCAGATGGCGACTCGGTCCCCCGCCTTCACTCGCAGGCCGCTCACGTCGGAATTGGCAGGACAGGTGCGGCCGATCATCGTCAGCGGCGAGGCAATGCGCACGATCTCTTCGGTTGCGCTGCGCACCAGCATCGGCCTCTGTCGGAGGCGTTCGACGTCGTCCGGATGCGCCGCGAGATGCGCCAGCGCGAGCGAGACGGTTGCGATGACTGTGTCGCGCCCGCCGGCGAACGCAAGGTTGGCGAAACCGATCAGTTCGTCACGCGTCAGGCGGCGGCCGCGAAAGTCGGCATTCACGAGCGCGCTGAAGAAGTCGTCGCCCGGCTCTTGTTCGGCCCGGTCGAATTGCCGGTGCAGGTACCGGTCCAGGACACTGCCTTTCTCCGCGCTGTGGCCGTCTTCGCCGTGAAAGACGTGTTGCCCCCAGCTGATCCACTCGTCGGCCTCCGACATCGGCATGTTCAGCAACAGCGTCAGGGCCCGTGACTGCAAGGGCAACGCGAAGTCCTCCATGATCTCCACCGGCTCTGCGCCAACGACCTCGGCCAGCATGTCGCCGACGAGGGCCTCGACCTTTGTGATCATCTCGGGGCGCTTCGGCGCGCTGAAAAACGGCTGTACGATCGCGCGGTAGTCGGCGTGGTCCGGAGGATCGGTCTCGATCGGCAGCTGCCGTACGTTGCGCACGTTCTCCTCGCTCGGAATCGGTACCCGAAACGGCGCGTCGGAGCTGTAGGTCTCATAGTCGCCCGCCGCCGCGCGGACGTCCTTGTAGCGCAGGATCAGCGGAATACGCTCGCCGAGAAAATCGCCTTCCAGCGCGCCCTGCTCGCGGCGGGCGGCGGCAAACGGATCAGACGCGTCCCAGTCAGCCATCTCGCACCTCCCCTATGTAGCCGGACCAGCCCGGCACGCCGTCCTTCACGTTGTCATCAACAAGTCCTGCGCTGGCGTGCACGATGATGTTTCCGGGGCACCATGCGGTGGCCGCAGCGCCGAAGTTGAAGACGCAAGTTAGCGACTGTCCTTTGTAGCTGCGAGTGAACGCGAGAACAGTCCCTGGCGCCTCGAGAAATTCCAGCTCGCCGTAGCGCAGCGCCGGATGCTGCTCGCGCAGGTCGATCAGTCGTCGAAACACGTTCAGCAACGACTCCGGGTCCTGCTCCTGGACATCAACCGCCAGCGGATAGTGCTCATCGGCAACGGGCAACCACGGCTCGTGATCGCCGAAGCCTGCATGCACCGCGGCGGATTGCCACGGCATCGGCGTGCGGGCCCCGTCCCGTCCCAGTCCGTGCGGCCAGTTGTTGATGCCTTCCGGGTCTTGCAGCTTGTCGAACGGAATGGTCGCCTGGGTCAGTCCCAGCTCCTCGCCCTGGTAGAGGAACATGTTGCCGCGCAGCGCCACCTGCAGCAGCGCGATGAGCCGCACGCGATGCCCGTGCTCGAGGCCCTGGCACCACCGGCTGGCCACGCGCGGCGCGTCGTGGTTGGAGAACGCCCACGACGGCCAGCCCTCGCCGGAATCTCCGGGCCAGCCGCCCAGTGTGCTTTCGACGAGGTCTTTGGTCAGCTCCCGGGCGCTCAGGAAATCGAACCCATAGGCCGTGTTGAGCCGCCGCGAACCCTGCGTGTAGTCCTTCATCAGCGGCAGCGGGTCGGGCGAACCGACCTCGGCCACCGTGAGGATGCCGTCGTAAGTGTCGAGGACTTCACGCAGCCGCTCGAGCACCTTGGGCAGGTCGTCGTGACACATGTTGTACTGCTGCGTCTGCATGAAATACGGGCGCGTCTCGCCGCGGGCCTCGCCGACGGCGGGCGGATTGTCGCGCAGCTCCGGATCGTGCATGCCGCAGTGGATGGCATCGAGCCGGAACCCGTCGACGCCGCGGTCCAGCCAGAATCGCGCCACGTCGAGCAGCGCGTCCTGCACGTCGGGGTTATGCAGGTTCAGATCGGGCTGCTCCGCGAGGTAATTGTGCAGGTAGTACTGTTGCCGGCGCGCGTCCCAGGTCCAGGCCGGGATACCCATGATGGACTGCCAGTTATTCGGCGGCGTGCCATCGGACTTTGGATCGGCCCAGACGTACCAGTCAGACTTCGGGCCGTCGCGCGACTGCCGGCTTTCCTCGAACCAGGCATGCCGGTCCGAGGTGTGCGAATAGACCTGGTCAATGATGACCTTGAGCCCCAGCTCGTGCGCCCGGGCCACCATGGCATCGAAGTCAGCCAGCGTCCCGAACAGCGGGTCGACGTCGCAGTAGTCGGCAACGTCGTAGCCGAAGTCCTTCATCGGTGATGTGAAGAACGGCGACACCCAGAACCCGTCCACGCCCAGGCTCGCGACGTAGTCCAGCTTCTGCGCGATGCCCGCGAGGTCGCCGACACCGTCACCATTGGTGTCCAGGAAACTGCGCGGATAGATCTGGTAGATGACGGCGCCGCGCCACCACTCCTCGTTGGTCATCGCCGCATCATAAAGGACGGTGAATAGCGGTTGCTACAGGGCCTGACTTGCGAAATATCCCCCGCAGTCCAAAATGATGGTCAATAACAACAAGAACACCGGGGAAATATCGATGCGCCTACGTATCCTGCTCGCGCCGTTGCTGTGCCTGCTACTCGCGCTGCCCGCCTCTGCCGAACGGGTCATATCGAGCCTTGGAAGGCTCGAGCCCGAGAACGGCGTGGTGGAACTCTCCGGACCGTCCGGCAGCGGCTTTACGGGCGCCGTCCTGAAAACACTCGAAGTTGGCGAAGGCGACTGGGTGGACAAGGACCAGGTGATTGCCCGTCTCGACAGCTACGCGCTGCGCGGCGCCGAGGTGCAGCGGCTCAATGCCATACTCGCCAATGCGCGCAGCGAGCTGGCCCGGCAAGAGGACCTGTCCCGAACCTCGTCGACGAGTCGTTCCGCACTCGACGAAGCTCGCATGGAACTCGACATCGCGATCGCCGACCTGGCCGCCGCCGAGGCCAACCTCGAACTCGCCGTGGTCCGCTCGCCAGTGCGCGCCCAGGTGCTCGAGATCCACGCTTACCCAGGGGAACGCGTGGGTCCCGAGGGCATCATGGAGCTCGGCCGCACGGATCGCATGTACGCCGTTGCCGAGGTCTATGAGACCGATATCACCCAGGTTAAGGCCGGCCAGCGCGCGACCGTGCAGGTACCCGCGATGGAGACGGAACTGTCCGGCAAAGTCGAGCGCGTCGCGCTGAAGGTCGGTCGACTTGATGCTATCGGCACCGACCCGATCGCCAAGACCGATGCCCGGGTCGTCGAGGTCTTCATCCTGCTCGACGACAGTGAAGCCGTATCGCGCTTCACGAATATGCAGGTCAAGGTCGAGATCTATCCCTGATGTTCGGCTCGCTCCCGCTCGGCTGGCTGCAGCTGAAGGCGCAAAAGCTGCGGCTGTTCGCCGCGATCACGGGCATCACGTTCGCCGTGATCCTGATATTCGTGCAGCTCGAGTTTCGCGAGGCCTTGTTCGTCAGCGCCGTGCGCTACCACACGGCCATGGACTACGACCTCGTCATGGTGAGTCCGAAAACCGACTTCCTGGTGTCGTCCAAACAGTTCGCCCGGTCGCGCGCTTACCAGGTGCTGGGTTTCGAGGGCGTGGAGTCGGCTACGGCCGTCTACATGCGGCTCGTGAGCTGGCGCAACCCGTCGGACCCGTCGAATGCCCGCAACATCCTCGCAATCGGTTTCGACCCGAGCGAACCCGGGTTCGAGCGACTGCTGAGTGACGAGCAGTTCGAGGCCATCAAGCAGCCGGACAAGGTGATCTTCGACCGGCGTGGCCGTGACGAATACGGCCCGGTGCGGGAGATGCTCGACGCCGGCCAGCCCGTGAGCGCTGAAATCAACGATCGCCGCGTCGACATTGCCGGCATGTATGAAATCGGCACGTCGTTCGGCCTCGACGGCGGTGTGATTACCTCCGACCTGAATTTCCTGCGCATATTGCCGACTCGCAAGCGCTCGGCCATCGATTTCGGGCTGATCAAGCTCGCGCCGGGCGCCGATGCCGCCGACGTGCAGGCCCGCATCGTGGCGACCATTCCTCAGGACGTCCTGGTCCTGACACGGGACGAGTTCATGGATCTCGAGAGGGAGTACTGGAACAAGACGACGCCGATCGGCTACATCTTCGCATTCGGCGCAGTGATGGGCCTGATCGTCGGGCTGATTATCGTTTACCAGATCCTGTTTTCCGATGTGCAGGACCACCTGAAGGAATACGCCACGCTCAAGGCGATGGGCTACACCCACGGCTACCTGCGCAACGTGGTGCTGCAGCAAGCGGTCATCCTGGCGGTGCTCGGCTTCATTCCGGGCATGGGCGTCGCGTACCTGGTGTTTTCCCGGGGCGCCGACGCGACGCGACTGCCGCTGGAGATGAGCGTCCAGAGCGCGCTGGGCGTATTTGCTCTCACGGTGGCGATGTGCGCCGTATCGGGCATCATGGCGCTGCGCAAGCTGCGCGCGGCCGACCCGGCGGAGATATTCTGATGGCCGGCGACACCCGCATTGCCCTGGAGAAGGTGTCGTACTCCTATGGCAAGGGCGCCCTGAAAAAGCAGATCCTGTTCGACGTCGACGCGCAGATCGAGGCGGGCCAGATCGTTATCCTCACCGGGCCGTCCGGCTCGGGTAAAACGACTTTGTTGACGCTCATCGGCGCACTGCGCTCCGCCCAGGTCGGCAGCGTCAAGGTGCTCGGCGAGGAATTGCTCAACGCGAAGGAGCGCGCGCTGATCAAAGCGCGCCGCAAGATGGGCTATATCTTCCAGTCCCACAACCTGCTCGACAGCCTGACGATTCACCAGAACGTACGCATGGCGCTACAGCTGGCCGGCATCCGCGGCAGCGAGGCCCGCGACCGTATCGGCGAGGTGCTCGATCGCGTCGACCTGAGAGACCACGAGCACAAGTACCCACGCGAACTGTCGGGCGGCCAGAAACAGCGCGCCGGCATTGCCCGGGCGCTCGTGACTCGCCCGCAGATCATCCTCGCCGACGAGCCCACGGCGTCGCTGGACAAGCACACGGGCCGTTACGTCGTGGAGCTGATCGAGGACCTGGCGCGTGAAGACGGTTCGGCGGTTATTCTCGTGACCCACGACAATCGCATCCTCGACGTCGCCGACCGCATCCTGCATCTCGAGGACGGGCACATGCGACCGCTGAGTGAGGTCGTCTCGGAGGGCACCAGTCGCATGCTCAACCTGCTCGAGAAGCACGACCCGGACTCGGCCAACTACCTCGCGTCATTCTCCTTCGCCCTCGCCCGCATCGCCTACTCTGACGGGCTGGTCCGAGACAGCGAGCGTGCCGAGATGCGCCGTATCCTGCACGAGGTTGCCAGGCTGGAGCCCGCTGAGGTCGAGTTCATCATGGAGTTGTCCATGATGCTCAAGCGCACCGAATCCGGCCTCGACAATCGCCTGGACAACCCGGCGCTCGACGAGGAGCGCGCCGAGCACTTCATGGAGTCCCTTTTCGCGATCGCACGAGCCGACGGCAAGGTCACGAGCGAGGAACTCGTGGAGATCGAGGCGATCGCCTCTGAGTTCGGCCTGGCAAAGCACATAAGCTCGAAAAAACCGAACTAAAGTATCGATTACTTCGACTGGTCCTTGCCTTGCGGATTGCTATCCTGCGTTCATGATCATCTCGACCAGCAGTTACAACGTGCAACTGACCGACGACATCTGCGAGTACGTGGAAGACACGCTGCGCAATGAGTTCGGCCATGTGGCTGACGAGATCGTCTCGGTCGACGCACGACTCGAGGCGATTCACCAAACCCGCGACCGCTACGACATGAAAGCGGTTGTGCGCGTTGACCTGCGCAATCACCGCGCGCTGGCAGCCGAGATTGTTGACGACAACCTCTACGCAGCCATTCGCCGCAGTATCTCGGACTCGGCGCGCGCCGTAGACCGCCAACTCGAGCGCTCGAAGCAGGTCGCCGAGGCGCGCGTTCCGCAGAAATTCCACGTTTTCGGCCGCTATCCCGCGGCCAACGTCTAACCGCCATCCCCTTTAGGCCCGCAGCGATGCGGGTCTGGCGGACCCTTGTCACAATTATGAAATAATTGTCCGGTTTTATTTGTCCGGATATTTATTTCTTGTTTTTAGTGTCGTATAATTTCCGTATTCAATAGCGAGAGTGCAGACGTGACAGATTCGCACTGGACATTTTTTAGCAACTACGCGCACGTGCTGGTTTGCCTGGCGGAGACGCCCGAGGCCACATTGCGCGAGGTCGCGGAACGGGTCGGCATCACCGAGCGCAGCGCGCAGCGGCTCATCAGCCACCTTGACGAGGCCGGCATCCTGAGTCGTGAGAAACACGGCCGTCGCAATTCATACATCATCGACACCAGCGTTCACCTGCGGCATCCGCTGGAGGAACACTGCACGGTCGGTGAGCTACTGGAAACCATCCTGTCGCCCGCCCGTGTGCGGCGCCTGGAGAAAGAACACGCCAACTACAACGCCCGCATGTCGAGCTGAGGTCGGGCTGGGGAGACCGAAATGTACCGAGTATTCATTCTTTGTGGCCTTGCCCTACTGGCATTGTCTAACGCCAACGCCGTGGAAGCTCTGTCCACGGAAGAGCTGGTGTCGCACTGCATCTATTACGAGGAGCAACCCGAAAGCGTCGACGGCGTGTTCTGCGTCCGTTACATCCAGGGTTTCATCGACGGCGCGGTCGCGACCGATGAGCGCGTCACCAACAACGTGTCCGCCGAGTACGAGGCCAGCGAGTCGTTCAGCCAGCGCGCTACGCGGACCCGCCTCGGCCGCCGCGTTGAGCGCTTCGAAACGTATTACGCCGAGTTCTGCCTGGGCGAGCCCGTGCCGTTGAGGACCGTCGTCGAGCTGGTGGTTGCAGACCTCGAAAACGCCGATCGTGTCGTCAATCAGCCGCTTGCCAGGGACTTCGTCTACGCCACTTTGCGCATGCAGTTCCCCTGCGACGCAACCGAGGAAGAATGAAACAACCCGTTGACAAACCAACGGCGCCGGGCGGCGCCGGGCACTTCAGCGCCTATTTGTTGTTCATAGCGCTGCTGATCGCGGCGTGGGTACTGTGGTCGGGAATGTTCAAGCCGCTGCTCCTGGGCCTGGGCGTGTTCTCCTGTGCCGTCGCCGCCTTGATCGCGATTCGTATGGGCTACTTCGACACCAGCGTGTTCGCGTTGCGCTTCAATCTTCGCGTCATTGCATTCTGGGGCTGGCTGCTCAAGGAGATCGTCAAGTCGAGCCTGGAGGTTGCGCGCATCGTGCTGTCGCGCGACCTGCGGCTATCGACAAAGGTCATCGAAATCGACGCCAGCCAGCTCTCCCCTGTTGACCAGGTACTGCTCGGCAACTCCATCACATTGACGCCCGGCACGCTGACCCTGGATGCCTCCGATGGTCGCCTGCTCGTGCATGCGCTGACGGCCGAGGGCGCCGCTGCGCTCGAAGAAGGCGAAATGTTGCGGCGCGTGGCCGCCATTCACGAGGACTGAGCATGTATTACGCAGTCACACTCGCGACGCTGGTCACGATGGGACTCGCCCTGGCGCGGGCCGTCATCGGACCCTCGGTTTACGACCGGGTACTGGCCGTGAACATGTTCGGCACGAAGACGGTACTCCTCGTCTCGGTCATCGCGTTCCTGTTTGGCCGGCCGGACTTCCTGGACCTGGCGCTCGCGTATGCGTTGATCAATTTCATCGGCGTCTTCGCCGTGCTCGAGTTCTTCCGCACCCGCACCAGTCGCGGCGAAGCAGAAGAGGGAGCCGGGCAATGACGGATACCGTGCTCGACATCCTGAGCTGGGTGCTGCTGACGCTGGGCGGCATCAGCGTGCTCATTGGCGGAATCGGCGCGCTGCGCCTGCCGGACCTCTATACCCGCATGCATGCTGCGAGCGTCACCGACAGCATCGGCGCGATCCTGGTCATCGGCGGCATCATGCTGCAGGCCGGGCTCTCGCTCGCCACGATCAAGCTCGCGGCCATCCTGCTGTTCCTGCTGCTGACAAGCCCCACGGCGTCCAACGCACTCGCCGCGGCGGCGCGGCTCGCCGGCAACAAGCCGGGCATTGATACGACGACCGACAAGGATGGTGCGTCGTGACGGTGGTATTCGGCATCTTCCTGCTCACGCTGCTGCTGATCACGGCGGTTGCCATCGTGCGCACGAAGAACCTGTTCGTTGCGGTGATGCTGCTGGGCATTGCCAGCCTGCTGATTGCGGCCAACTTCTTCCTGCTGGACGCGGCCGACGTCGCGCTCACCGAAGCAGCCGTCGGCGCCGGCATATCGACGGTGCTGTTCCTCGGCGCGCTTGCGTTGACGTCCGATCGCGAAAAGTCCCCTACCTCGCGCAAGGCCCTGTCGATGGCGGTCGTGACGGCTGCGGCGCTCGTCGTGATTTACGCGACGTTCGACAAGCCGGCATTCGGTTCCCCGGATGCGCCGACACAGACGTATGTTGCGCCCTGGTACCTCGACAAGACCCGCGAATTCATCGATATCCCGAACGTGGTGACGGCCGTGCTCGGCAGCTTCCGCGGCTACGACACGCTGGGCGAGGTGCTCGTCGTGTTCACGGCCGGCATCGGCGTGTTGTTCCTGCTGGCAGGCGGCCCCGGCGGCAAGCGCCCGAGCTCGAACGTCGGCCTGAGCCAGCACCTGATCCCGCGCGTTGTCGGCCGCCTGTTGATTCCGTTCATCCTGCTGTTCGGCCTCTACGTGCAGTTCCACGGAGAGTACGGTCCCGGCGGAGGCTTCCAGGCCGGCGCGATCATCGCGGCAGCTATCATCCTGTACGCGTTGCTCGAGGGTGAGGAGAAGGCGCTCAAGGTCATTCCGCGGCCCGTGCTGCTTGGCCTGACGGCCGGTGGCGCCATTCTCTATGGCGCGGTCGGCGTCGCCGGCATGCTGCTGGGCGGAAATTTCCTCGACTACTCGGTGCTGTCCGACGACCCGGTCAAGGGGCAGCAGCTGGGCATTATTCTGATCGAAGCCGGCGTCGGTCTTACGGTCACCGGCGTGTTGTTGAGCATCTTCCACGCATTCGCGGCGCGGGGTCGTTAGGGCATGGACATTCTCGGCATCTACCACTACTGGGTATTCGCGATCCTGCTGATGATCGGCTTCTACGCGGTCATCGCGAAGCTCAACCTGATCAAGAAGCTGATCGGCCTGTCGCTGTTCCAGGCCGCCGTGTTCCTGCTGTACATCACGATGGGTAACGTGGAAGGCGCCAGCGCCCCGATCTTCGGCTACGGCGCCGAGACCTTCTCCAACCCGCTGCCGCAGGTGCTGATCCTGACCGCCATCGTTGTCGGCATTTCGACCATGGCGCTGGGCCTCGGCCTCGTCGTGCGCATCAAGGAAGAGTACGGCTCCATCGAGGAAGACGAGATCCAGGAGATGGACCGCCGGTGAACGCGCTGACGCCACACTTGCCCGCACTGCAGGTCATCGTGCCGATGCTCATGGCGCCGTTCGTCGTGCTGTTGCGCGCGCGCAGCCTGCCGTGGGCCGCGGCGACGGCGACGAGCCTGCTCGCGTTCGCGATCGCGATCCAGCTCACGATGATCGTGATCGGCGGTACCCCCATGACCTACCAGATGGGGTCCTGGGCGGCGCCCTACGGCATCGAACTACACGTTGACGCATTGACCGCGCTGCTGCTGCTACTCGTTACCGGCGCGTCCAGCGTGGCGCTGATCGGCGGCCGCGAGAGCCTGGCTGCAATCATCTCGGAAGACCGCGAGCCGCTGTTCTTTGCGGCCTGGCTGCTCGCACTCGCTGGCATGGCCGGCATCGTTGTCTCAGGCGACGCGTTCAACATCTTCGTGTTCATGGAGATCTCGTCGCTGGCGAGCTACGTACTCGTTGCCGGCGGACCGGACCGTCGTGCGCTACCGGCAACGTTCAAGTACCTGATCATGGGCACGATCGGCGCCACGTTCTACCTGATCGGGGTCGGCCTGATCTACATGATGACGGGCACGCTGAACCTGGCGGACATGGAGCTGCGCGTGCACGAAGTGGCTGACCAGAAACCGATCCTCGCCGCCGCGGGGTTCATTACGGTCGGCCTTGCGCTCAAAGCCGCCATCTTCCCGCTGCACGTCTGGCTGCCGAATGCGTACACCTACGCGCCGCACATCGTGACTGCCTTCCTCGCCGCCTGTGCGACCAAGGTGTCTCTCTACGTGCTGCTGCGCTTCGACTTTTTCGTGTTCCAGCAGAACCTCATCGGCCACGAGTTCCAGTTCGCGGCCTACCTGATGCCGCTGGCGATACTCGGCATTCTCGTCGGCTCCGCCGTGGCCATGTTCGAACGCAATATCAAGCGCATGCTGGCGTTCTCGTCGGTGGCCCAGATCGGCTACATGATGCTCGGCGCCAGCCTGGTCACGGCAACCGGCCTGACAGCGGCTACGCTGCACATGTTCAACCACGCGCTGGCCAAGGGCGGGCTGTTTCTCGCTATCGCCGCCGTCGCGATGGTCGTAGCCGGCAGCCGCCTGAGCGACATCGCCGGACAGGCGCGCCGCATGCCCTGGACGTTTGCCGCGCTGGTCGTCGCGGGCCTGAGCCTGATCGGCATCCCCGGCACGGCGGGCTTCATCAGCAAGTGGTACCTGATCAACGCCGCGCTGGAACTCGAGACCGGCGGCGTGGCGCTGGTCGCGCTGATTCTCGTCAGTTCGCTGATGGCCGTCGTGTACATCTGGCGCATCGTCGAAGCGGCCTACTTCGGCGAGCCCACCAGCGACGAGCCTGCGCGAGTCCCGATGGCGCTTGTCGTTATCCTCTGGGCCGTCGCTATCGCCAACATCGGCTTTGGTATCGCGCCCGAGTTACCGCTGGCGCTGTCCGCGACCGCCGCTGACATCCTGCTGGGGCACGTGCAATGACCGCGCAGAACGCGATCCTGATTGCGCTTGCACTGCCGCTCGTTGGTGCACTCGGCATCGCCCTCGCGGGACGCATCAGCGCCAACCTGCGTGAAACGGTCACGCTGGTCACGGCAGGCGGCCTCGCCTACACGGTCTGGCAAGTCGTGCCCTATGTCATGGACGGTGGCCGCCCGGGCGTCACGCTGGCCGAGGTGCTGCCGGGCATCAGCATTGCGTTCACAGTGGAACCGCTGGGCATGCTGTTCGCCGCGCTGGCATCCGGTCTGTGGATCATCAACTCGATCTACTCCATTGGCTACATGCGCGGTAACAACGAGAAGAACCAGACGCGCTTCTACGTGATGTTCGCCGTGTCGCTCGCCGCGACGATGGGCATTGCATTCGCCGGCAACCTGTTCACGCTGTTCCTGTGCTACGAGATTCTTACGCTCGCCACGTATCCGCTGGTCTCGCACAAGGGCGACGCGGCGACGGTGCGCTCGGCGCGCGTTTACCTCGGGATCCTGCTGGCGACGTCAATCGGCCTGTTCCTGCCGGCCATTATCTGGACCTATTCGGTTGCCGGCACTGGCGACTTCGTCCTGGGCGGCATCCTGGCCGGCAAGCTCGAGGGACCCGCCGTCGGCCTGCTGCTGGCGCTGTTCGTATTCGGCATCGGCAAGGCCGCCGTAATGCCGGTGCACCGCTGGCTGCCGGCGGCAATGGTCGCCCCCACCCCGGTCAGCGCGCTGCTGCACGCTGTGGCTGTCGTCAAGGCCGGCGTCTTCACGGTCACCAAGGTCATCGTGTATATCTTCGGCGTCGACAACCTGTTTGGCGCCGTCGGCAGCGGATGGCTGCTCTATGCGGCCGCGTTCACAATCATCGCGGCCAGCGTGGTCGCGCTGCGGCAGCAGAATCTCAAGCGCCTGCTGGCCTACTCCACGGTCGCGCAGCTATCGTACGTCGTCATGGCGGCGGCCATACTGAAGCCGCTGGCCGAGATCGGCGCGGCAATTCATATCGTTGCGCACGCCTTCGGCAAGATCACCTTGTTCTTCGCGGCCGGCGCCATTTACGTGGCGGCGAAGAAGACCGAGCTGTGGCAGTTGAAGGGCATCGGCTATCGCATGCCGATAACGATGACCGCATTCACGATCGGCGCCATCAGCATGATCGGCGTTCCGCCAACGGCCGGCTTCGTGTCGAAGTGGTACATCCTTGCGGGCGCTTTCCAGGCCGACAACTACGTCGCGATCATGACCATTATCCTGAGCACGGCGCTCAACGCAGCGTACTTCCTGCCGATCATTTACATGGCGTGGTTCATGCGTGAGACCGAGCCCCCGGCGAAACCGCATGGCGAAGCCCCGTGGCCCGCGGTGCTGGCGCTGGCGCTAACCGCTCTGCTCACGCTCGCCTTTTTCTTTTTCAACGGACCGGTACTCGAACTCGAGCGCCAGGTCGTGGCGGGTATGTCCTGATGAAACCGAACGCTGACGATCACTGGCTGGCGAGGCCTACGACCATCAAGCTGCTCTGGCGCGTATTCGCGGTCGTGCTGGCGCTGACCGTGCTCGCGCAGGTCTTTATCAGCGTCAAAGGCTACTTCGGCGTGGACGGCTGGTTCGCATTCGGCGCCGTGTTCGGCTTCCTGTCCTGCCTGGCGATGGTGCTGGTCGCCAAAGGTCTCGGTTTCTTCCTGAAACGCGACGAGGACTACTACGCCGAGGGGGACGACGATGTTTGAGTTGATACCTCCTGCGATATACCTGCTGATCGGCGCCCTGCTGATCGGGGTCACGCGCGGCAACGCGCGGACGGCGGTGCTGTTCCTCACGCCGCTGGTCACGCTCTGGGCGGTCTGGCAGGTGCCCGATGGCGTGGTGCTGGAGCTGCCGTTCCTCGACTACCGAATCGAACCGATCGAAGGCAGCCCGGTACGGCGCCTGTTTGCCACGATCTTTGCGGGCATGGCGCTGGTTGGCGGGCTCTACGCCTTCCGCCAGGCCAAATGGTATGAACTCGCGGCGGCCTACGCCTATGCGGCAGGCGCCGTGGGCGTGAGCTTTGCCGGCGACCTGATCAGCCTGTTCCTGTTCTGGGAGGTTATGGCGCTGTTCTCGACGGTCGTGGTCTGGTGCGGCGGCACGCCCGCGGCGCGTGCGGCCGGCATCCGCTATGCCGTGATGCACCTGCTCGGCGGCGTCATCCTCAAGGTCGGCATTGAGGGCGTCGTCGTACACACCGGCTCGATCGACGTGCAGCCGATGCTGGCCAATAACTTCGACACCTGGATGATGCTGATCGGCATCCTGATCAATGCGGCAGCGCCGCCCGTCTCGGCGTGGCTCGCTGACTCCTACCCGGAGTCTAGCCCGACCGGTTCCGTGTTCCTGTCGGCCTTCACGACCAAGACCGCCGTGCTCGCGCTCATCCTGTTGTTCCCCGGCGAGTCGGTGCTGATCGGTATCGGCCTGTTCATGGTGATGTACGGCATTATCTACGCGCTGCTCGAAAACGACATACGGCGCATCCTCGCCTACTCCATCGTCAACCAGGTCGGCTTCATGGTCTGCGCCATCGGCATCGGTACGCAGATGGCGATCAACGGCGCCGCGGCGCACGCGTTCGCCCATATCATTTACAAGGCGCTGCTGTTCATGAGCGCGGGCGCGGTCGTCTACCGCACCGGGATGAACAAGTGCACCGAGGTCGGCGGCCTGTTCCGCACCATGCCGCTCACCGCCATCTGCGGCATTATCGGCGCGCTGGCTATCTCGGGCTTCCCGCTGACATCGGGCTTCACGACCAAGACGATGATCTCGCAGGCCGCCGCCGACGAGAGCCTCGCGTTCGTGTACATGATGCTGGCAGCCGCCTCGGCCGGCGTATTCCTGCACGCGGGCATCAAGTTCCCGTGGTTCGTGTTCTTCCAGAAGGACTCCGGGCTGCGCCCGAAAGACGCGCCGTGGAACATGGGCGTGGCGATGGTGATCTTCTCGGTGCTTTGCATCCTGCTCGGTGTCGCGCCCGAACTGCTCTACAAGTACCTGCCCTACCCGGTCGAGTACGAGGCCTACACGGCTGGCAAGGTGCTGTTCTACACGCAGCTGCTGTTGTTCTCGGGCCTGGCGTTCTTCCTGCTACTGCCGCTCATGAAGCGCACGTTGACCATCAGCCTCGATACCGACTGGCTGTGGCGCGTGCTGTTGTACCGGATCGGGCGCGCGCTGACGGCAACGACAGCAGCGATCGGGAACGGTGTAGCGGGGATCACGCAGTCACTGTTGTCCCGGCTGCAGTCGCTGGCGATACGCCACATGTCGACCGGCGCGAACAAGGAAAAACCGGGTGTGTTCGCACGCACCTGGCCCATCGGCAGCACCGCGCTCTGGATTGCCGTGCTGCTCACAGGTTACGTCCTGGTCTATTACTTCTAGCCCATGTCTATCGATCCCGTCATCCTGTTCTTCCTGCTCGGGCTGATCGCCGGCCTGGCGCGCTCCGACCTGCGCCTGCCTCCGGCCATCTACGAGCTCCTGAGCATCCTCCTGCTGCTGGCCATTGGTCTCAAAGGCGGCATGGAGCTGTCGCAGCAGCAGATGAGCTCGGTGCTGCCGCAGATGGTCGCCGTGCTGGCCATGGGCTTCATCCTGCCGCTGTTCGTCTACCCGGTCCTGCTGTATATCGGGCGGCTGGGTCGGCCTGATGCCGCATCGATCGCGGGTCATTACGGCTCGGTCAGCGTCGGCACCTACGCCGTAGCCGTGGCCTTCCTGGCGAGCGCCGGCATTGCCTTCGAGCCGCACCTGGCGCTGTTCCTCGTGCTGCTCGAGGTACCGGCTATCGTTGTCGGCATCCTGCTGGCGCGCGGCATCCACAGCGGCACCCGCTGGGGCAAGCTGCTGCACGAGATCTTCTTCGGCAAGAGCATCGTGCTGCTGGTGGGCGGGTTACTGATCGGCTGGGCCATCGGGCCCGAGGGCATCAAGCCGCTCGAGCCGCTGTTCATCGATTCATTCAAGGGCGTACTGGCGCTGTTCCTGCTCGAAATGGGATTGATCGCCGCCAGCCAGGCGCGCGAAATCCTGCAGCGCGGCATATTCCTGGTGGCCTTCGGCGTGATCGCGCCGATCCCTCTCGCCATTTGCGGCGCGCTGCTCGGCTGGTCGCTGGACCTGTCGGTCGGCGGCACGGCCCTGCTGGCGACGCTCGCCGGTAGCTGTTCCTACATCGCCGCGCCGGCGGCAATGCGCATCGCCGTGCCCGAGGCCAATCCCGCCCTATCGCTGACAGCGTCACTCGGCGTAACATTCCCGTTCAACATCTTTGTCGGCATCCCGATCTACCTCGAGATTGCCAAGCGCCTTCACGGAGCCTGATCGCCCGGACGCCATGATCGACCGCAACTTCAAACTGCTGACCGTCGTCACCGAGGCCGCGCTCGAGAACGAGCTGACCGAAGCGCTGGATCGTTTGGGCGCGAGCGGTTACACGATCGTCAACGCGCGCGGCCGCGGCAGCCGCGGCGTTCGCGACGCTGGCTGGTCGACCAGCAGCAATATTCGCGTCGAAGTGATTTGCGACGCGCTGATGGCCGAGAAAATCGCCGACTACCTGCAGGAGCACTACTACCGCGACTACGCGATGGTGCTGTTTATCTCCGACGTCGGCATCATGCGGCCGGAGAAATTCTAGGCCGCAAATTTGCGATAGTCTTTCTCGAGTCCCTCGAGCGCTTGCTTGAACAGTTTCTCACCCGCCTCGGGATTGGCGAGGGACGGGTTTGAGCCGATGCGGCCGTCGGGGAAACGGCGGCGATAGTCGGCGGCATCGTAAATGGGGCCTGTCGGTGCGATCGGCGGGTCCATCTCGGCGGACTTGATGCTGTGCGGGTAGACAAATTGCGTCAGTGACACTTCGCCGCAGGTTGCATGGCTGCCGTCCGCTTCGCCAAACAAGTCCTTGCTGAGGGCCATAACGCCCTCGGCCTCCCACCAGTTAACCAACTTGCAGCGCACGCCCGACTGATCCGCCGCCGACTGGCCCAGGCTGGACTGGGCGTAGATCTCGGCAAAGGCCGCGTTCACCGTCGCCACGTTACCGCCGTGGCCGTTCAGGAAATAGAAACGCTCGAAGCCGTGCCGGACCAGTGAGTTGACGGTGTCCCGGATCACGGCAATCAGCGTCGTCGGCCGCAGCGTGATAGACCCGGCGAACCCGAGGTGGTGCTGGGCCATGCCCACGGCGATCGTGGGCGCGATCAGGGCGCCGGTGTTTTCGCCCAGCGCAATCGCCAGCGACTCGGGACAGAGCGCGTCGGTGCCAATCAGCCCGTTGGGACCGTGCTGCTCCGTCGAGCCTATCGGCAGGATGATTGTCCTGGAGTCTTGCAGGTAGGTATCGACCTCCTGCCAGGTGGAAAAACGCAGTTCCATGGTGGCACCTCTTCAGTTTGGGTGCAGCGTATCACCGATGCCCTGAGTCAGGTCAGCGAAGACGGCTCGGGTGCCGCGTCGGACTCCCTGCGTTTCGCGCCCACGAGCCGGCGCAGGTCCTCGGTGATGACGGCCACCGACGGCGTCACGAACAGCACCATGAATCCCGAGATGACGATGCCGAAGCCGAGGCTGACAGCCATCGGGATCAGGAACTGGGCCTGCGGGCTGGTCTCGAACAGCAGCGGCGCCAGGCCGAGCGCGGTCGTCAGGGTCGTCAGCATCACGGGACGGAAACGCCGCGCTGCGGCGGCCGCCGCCGCATCGACCGGGGTCTTTCCATCAGCCCGATGCTTGTTGTAGAGATCGACAAGCACCACGGACGCATTAACGGCCACACCGGCCAGCGCAACGATACCGAAGATGGAGATGAAGGACAGCGAGAACCCGAGAACCAGGTGACCCAGGATGGCGCCGGCGACACCCAGCGGAATGGATACGAGGATCGCGAGCGGTTGCAGGTACGACCGCAGCTGCGTTGCGATCATTGCGAAAATAATCAACAGCACGACGATGAAAGCACTACCGATAGCCGCCAGGTCTTCATTCTGCTCCCGAGTAGCGCCTGCTCGCACCCAGCGCAGTCCCGGGTAGCCGGCCTCGAGCTCCGGCATGACGCTACTGAGTATGGCCTCGTTCGCGATGTTCGGGGTGGACAGCGACTGGTCGACGTCGGCGCTCACCGTGACGACGCGGCGGCCGTCGATGCGCCGGATGGAGGAATAAGCGCGGCTTTCCTCGACGCGAGCTACGGTGAACAGCGGCGCGCGATCACCATTCGGCAACTGCACGCGGAAACTGTCGAGGGCCGCCAGGCTCGCGCGGCTGGCCTCCGGGTAACGCACGTAAACCCGGACCTCTTCACGACCGCGCTGGATCCGTTGCACTTCCTCGCCGAAGAACGCCTGGCGTACCTGCACTGCTACATCGGCCGGCCGCAGACCAGCCGCCTGCCCGGCTGACGTCAGCTCAAACACGAGCTGCCGCTTGCCCAGGTCGAAGCTGTCTTCTATCTGGGTGACCCCTTCGATATCGGCAATCCGCGCTTTCATGGCGTCTGCGGCGGCGATCAGCGTCTCTTCCTCCTGGTGGGCCAGCTCGAATTCGATGTCCGAACCGAAACCCTCGAAGCCGGAGTTGAAACTGACGCGCTCCGCGCCTTCGACCTGGCCAACGGCCATGCGCCAGCGGCGCTCGATCTCTGCAGCGGGCGTCTGCCGCTCGCCGTAGGGCACGAGTTCGATCTGTATCTGGCCGATATTCTCGGACGAGGAGAAACTGCTCTGTCCACCCGGCCCGTTGTTATTGGCCGTGCGACCGCCGCTCGTCGACGTGACGGATACAAACAGCGACTCGCCCGTCTCTGCGCCGGCTTCTTCGGCGACCTGGTAAGCGGCCGCGGTCATGGCGCGAATCGCGGCGTCCGTGCGCTCGAAGGGCGTGCCCTCCGGCATCGTCAGCGTCGCCGAGATGTTGTTGCCTTCGATCTGCGGGAAGAAGATGAAGCGTACGTGCCCGTTGGACAACAGGCTCATGCAGAGGATAAAGAATGCCATCGCCAGACCGACTGTCGCGTAACGCCAGCGCGCCGCAAACGCGACGCCAGGTTGCACGGCCCTGTCACGGATAAAGGCGATGCCCGTGGCAATGCGACCCTGGACCTTCTTGATGACGCCCCGCGACCACGATCCGCCGTGACTCAGGTGAGACGGCAGAATGCAGAACGCCTCGAGCAGCGAGACGATCAGGACGCTGATGACAACCAGGGGAATCGCGCGCGTAATATCGCCGAAGGTGCCACCGGTAACGAGCAGCGGTGCGAAAGCCGCCACTGTAGTCAGTACGCCGACGGTCACGGGCGCAAGCACGCCATGCGCGCCGCGGTCCGCCGCCACGGGCCCCGAGTAGCCCTGCTGTCGTTCGGCATCGATGTTCTCACCGATGACAATGGCGTCGTCGACGACGAGTCCGAGCACGATGATCAGTCCGAACAGAGAAATCATGGTGATCGTGACGCCGAGCGCTCCGAACAACAGGAATCCGCCGGCAAAGGCGGTTGCAATGCCCATGCTGACCCAGACCGCCAGTTTGAGGTCGAGCATCAGCACCAGGAACAGGAACACGAGCGCAAAACCGAACGCGCCGTTGCGCAGCAGCAGGTTGACACGCTCGCGCAGCAGCTGCGTCTCGTCCCGGAGTTCGACGACTTCGATCCCGGGCGGCGGGGTATAGCCTGCCAGGAAGCTGTCGACAGATTCCTTCACCGCCAGGACGTCCTCGGCCTCCGCGCGGGACACCCGCACGAACACGGCCGGTCTTCCGTTGTAGAGATTGTTGAGCCGCTCGCGGACGAATTCGTCGCGCACCGTGGCGACGTCGGCCAGCGTGATCACCGAACCGTCGGCCTGGGTCCGGACCACGATGGACTCGAAGTCTTCGCCGGCCTGGCGCTTCTGGTTGGTCCGCAGGAGAATTTCACCCGATTCGGAAGCGATGGAACCGCCCGCCAGGTCCAGGGAGGAGCGCCGCACCGCGTTGGCCACCTCGTTGAAACTGAGTCCGTAGCGCCGCAGTGTTGCCTCACTGATCTCGATTGAAATCTCGTAGTCGCGCGCGCCCTCGAGTTGCACCAGCGACACGCCGCGCTGGCTCAAGAGGTCGCGCTCGATTTCCTCAGCGGCGCGCCGCAGCGCCGCCTCGCCGACTTCGCCGGCGATGGCCAGCGTGACGACGCCACCGGTCGGCTTTGGCGCCACGACGATCGGCTTTTCGGCGTTCTCTGGTGGAAAGTCACTGAGCCGGTCGACCGCTGATTCGACGTCGTCTTTGACGACGTCGCGATCGGCGAAATCGTTGGTCTCGATCGTGACAATGCCGACATTCTCCGAGGCATTGGACGTTACGCGTTTGACGCCGTCGATGCCCAGTACGGCCTCTTCGACACGCCGCGTGATGCCCTCCTCGACTTCCGCCGGCGTCGCTCCCGGGAACGGCACGGTAACGACTACCGTTCCGGGCGATATGGTCGGGAAGACCTGCGAGCGCAGGTTGAGCGCAGACAAAGCACCGCCGACCAGCAGCACGATCATCAGCAGGTTTGCCGCAACCGGATTTGCGATGAACCAGCCGATCAAACCGCGGCGGATATTGGCTGCAGCTTCCATTGTTCGATTACTCGGCGCCGTGCGCCAGCGTGGCGGCGCCGCCCGCCAAACGGTTGTCGGACTGCACCCGGACTGGCAAGCCGTCCCGGGCGTTCGACGGCGGAACGACGACCACGCCTTCCGCCATATCGAAATTGCGCACGACGGCGAGGCCGTCCTCGTTACCGACAACGTCGACCTGGCGTTCGCGAATGGCGCCGTCATCGACCACCCAAACCTGGTCGCGCGAGGTGAGCGACGCAGCCGGAACGCGAACGACGTTCTGGGCGGTTTCACCGCGAATACTGACGTCGACGAACTCGCCGACCATCAGCTGGTCAGCCTGTTCGACCTTCAGGAACAGGGTGCCGAGACGCGTGCTCTCGTCGAGCTGCGCCGCCTGGCGTGCGACCTGAGCCGCGAACGGGGCGGTTGCCGAACCTGCGCGTGATACCTCGGCCTGCCTTCCGACCGCATCGCCAAGCAGAGCGAGCTCCTCGCTCGATACCGGAACCGTAATCTCGCGGCTGTCGGCGGAAAAGATCGCGCCGACGGCCTGCCCGGCGTTCACGACCTGGCCGATGTCGAGTCGGGTATCCAGCACGTAGCCGTCGAAGGGCGCCCGCACGATGGTTCTCTTCAGCGAGAGCTGCGCCGCGTCGCGCGCGGCTTCGCCGCTGTGAATGCGCGCCTTGGCGGCGGCGATCTGCGGCACCTTGGCAACCAGGTCGGGTATCCGGCGGTCTTCGAACTGCTGGTCCCAGACCCGCTTCTCGGCCTCGGACTGGGCCTCGAGCAGGGCGAGATCGCTGCGCGCGGCTTCGATATCGGCGAGCGTGCGCTCTACCGCCAGTTCGTAGTCATCTGCCTCGATTCGAAACAGGACGTCACCCCTCGAAAACGCGGCGCCGGGCCGGAAGTCGGGTGAAACGTCGATGACGCGCCCGCCGACCTGCGGCGTCACGTCCGTGACGGTGCGCGCCACAACGACGCCGTTAAGCCTTACGAAGGGTTCGTACGCCGTGGCGATGGGCTCGACGACGGAAACGCCGATCGTGTCGGGGGCTTGCGAGGCATAGCCGTTCGAAGATTCGGGCTTGAGCGACACCGACATCATGATGGCGCCGCCAACGACGAACAAGACGAACATTAGCTGGAATGAGCCCGCAAAGCGTTTTATGAGTTTTGTCATGACATCCGGGGTGTATTGGCCGAATGCTTATGGTGACCGCTTTCGCCCGCCCTGTGTGTATCGAGATGTAACGGGCGGGCCCGCAGCGGCCGGAGCGCCGCGGGCATTTGTAACAATTCGTTTCTCAGCCGCCGTTGCCCGGCGGCGGGCTAGATTTCGCTGCTGAGACTCGCGGGTACCCAGTCCTTGTGCGCCGCGTAGGCCGGGCCCGAACTCGGGTCATTGTGCTCGTCCAGCTTCTCCGCCAGCCACTGGAACCACTCGAATGCCTCCGGGTTGCCAAGGTCGTCACGCAGCTCGCCCACCCACTTGTCCAGGCGCCGCCACAGGAGGACCGCGCTGGTTCCCATGAGGTTATGAACCACCTGGAACGGCACGATGCGCTGGTAGGTCATCACGCCGACGTTTTCCATGGTCGTACAAATCAAGGTAGCGCAGCTGTTTGCCGTGGGCTCGCGCGCGACGAGCTCGGCGCGGGGCAGGCCCTCGGGCAGTGCGAGGATGGTCTCGTAGGCCCGATTAAAGTTGGCGTTGCCGAAAGAACGGAAAAGCTCAATGGCTGCCAGCTCCCGACGCTGCTGGCGCAGGCTGCGCATCTGGATCATCGCGAAGACCAGACCGCCGATCACGACCAGCGCGCCGAGGATCTCCGCCATGTTGGCGAGACGTTCTAATTCAGTCATCAGGGGTCATCCCATTCGTGTCAAGGCGCGGCGAGTATAAGGCCAGATTGGGATACATCAAGCGTGGCGCAGTGCTAGAGCTTGATCTGCTCCTCGGCAGGAAAAGCGCGCACGCTATCGAGGCGCAGCTCGAAAGGACCGTCCAGCTTGTCGTAAATCATCAGGCCCATGCCCGTGACCTGTGCGGGGTCCAGCGCAGGGCCGCTAAGCCGGGTTCCGCGGAACCGTGGAACAAATCGCGAGAAGGGGATATCTACCGTGGTCCAGGCCCCATCTTCGGTCTCGAAGTCGGCCCAGTAGCTCACCTGCCGACCCCAGTAGCGCGCATTCGTCGTTAATCGCCAGGTGTAACGGCGGCCATCGCCCTTGACCCGCAGGCGAACACCCTCGTACTGCGACAGGTCGAGCCGCATGGCGCCCGTGCGGATCGAGCTGAAGCCGCCGCCGCGCGTGTTGGTGCTGCCGGCGAAGTGCAGCTCGCCCTGCTCCACCTTGAAATCGCCCTGGCTGCGTCCGCCCATGACGTTGTCGTTCACCACGAACCAGCCGAGATCGGTTTTTGCGCTCACGAAATCGGTCAACAGCAACCCGGTTGCGGTACCCTCGCCGTCGCGCGAATGGGCGGAAACGGTCATCAGCAATCCTCCGATTATCAGGGCAATCGTCAGGGCAACAATTCTCACACCATGCCCTCCGACGCGAGCTCGTCGCGACTGTTCGCAAGCAGCTCGTGGGTGAGGCCAGGAAGCTGCGTGCGCCAGTCCCGGCAGCTGAGCGACGCGTCCTCGCCAAGCGTAACCGACGCTCGCAGCGAACGGCTCAGCCCGCTGGCGTGAAGCCGCTGGTAGTAAGGCAGGGTGCCGACGTGGAACGGCAGGATCTCTTCGAGGGTAAGGTCGGTATTGAGCATGTTGGCAAAGGCCTCGAAGACGCGCCGTACTCCGGCGCTGAGCGGGTTATCCTCGGCCAGTCGCTCGGACGGCTCGATGGTCCACGTCATGTCGCGCTGCAGCGTGCACCGGCCAACGTAGCCGTCGCGCCGTTGTTTCGACCATTCATCGGGGCCAATAAGACTCAGCGACCAGGCGCCATCGATCCAGTACAGGTAGTTGGTCCCGCCCGGCACGGGTCGGTATTTGAACGATGCCGATAACACCAGCATCGACGTGAACAGCTCCGCCAGCACCTGGCGCTGCGGCTTCGCGACGATGCCGCGCGGCTCCGTTGCGCGCCAGTCCGCGAGCAGACCATTGGTACCCTTGCCCTCGGGATTGCCGTCGGTTTTCGGCCGCAGCGCGCGCAGTTCGGTTTGCACAGTCGGTGTCATTGCCGTGTCCATCCCGCAAGACTAACCCGCCGCCGGCGAAAGTCACTCACGCGATACAAAGAGTTACGGTTGCCGCTCTCAACGGCGACCTGTAACCGCCTGTAACAAGTCGTTTCCTCGCGTTTCGGCGTCTTCCCGCGGCGCGTTTCGGCCGGTACCTTGCGCTTCGCTTTCATCACAACTTTTGGAGAACGTAATGTCCCAGCAGACGACGGATTGGTCAGAACTCGCAATTTCACTGTATGACAAGTTGACTGGCCGCAACGCCGAAATCACCTACGAAGCCGCCGACATGGAAGTGTGGGTACCCAGTGGCGTCGGTGAGCAGGCAGTACACGCGAAATGGAAGATCAATGGCACGCTCAAGATCCGGGCTCGCGATGGCGTCGAAGCCTGAAAACTCCCGGCCCGTCGAGGCGCACGGCACGCTGTGTCTCGACACGCCCGGCGGCCGCTCGCTCAACCTGGTAGCTGAAGGCGACACGCTGCGCCTGGAGCTGCCGGGTTGGAGCGACTCGCGCAGCCTGTTGCCACGCTCGCTGCGCGGCCGCGCCCGGGCCGTGCGGTTCGTCGCGGACCAGCTGGCGACGCACGAGCTGGCGCTCAGCCTCGAGACGGACGGACGGCCCGTTGTACGCCTGGGTCACGACACCCCGCCGAGCTGGTTAGCACGCTTGCTTGGGCTCGGCTCGATCAATCTGCGCCTGTCAGCGCTGCGCCTGCTCTTCAGCAGATAGGCTGCGTGCGCGACGCTGCAGCCACGGCCGAATCACCAGGAAGCCGCGGTATAGTCGCTCGAGTATCCAAAGAATCGGTCGGAAACGGGCGAGCAGTCCGAGGGGCCTCAGTAGCGGGATGGCCCGCCACATCGCGGCAAATGCCGCCGCCCCGGAGACGATGGGCTCCCCACGCTCCTGGGCATGAAAGCGCTTCATAAGCTCGTCCGTACTGATCGGACAGCCCGTACCGCCCTGGATACTGACGAAGTCGATAGCCTGCCGCCGGTCGAGCCGGCGCATCAGCCGGATTTCGCGGACACATAGCGGGCACTCACTGTCGTACCACACCGTGACGCCTGGATGGGCTGCGGTGTTCATCATTCGTAACTCAGCTCGCGCGTCTTGCCCCAGAATACCCGGTAAGCGAACACGGTATAACCGAGGATTGCCGGCAAGGTAATGACGACGCCCCACAGGATGACCAGGAGCGACTCGGGCGCACTGGCCGCGTCCCAGATCGTGATCTCATCAATAACCAGGTAGGGGAAAAGGCTGTAGGCAAGGCCGGCGAACGCCAGCAGGAAAATGGATACGGCGAGCGCGAAAGGCTGCCACTCCGTGTGATCGATTTCCCGGGCGAGCCGGCGCAGGCGGAAATGGCAGGCGAGTATCAGCGCAATCGATATCGCCGGGATCTGTGACAGCAGCAGGAACTGCGGAAACTCGAACCACCTGGCGAACACGCGCTCGCTGACGAGCGGCGTCGCGATCGACACCGCTGCAATGCCGGCCGCCGTCAGCCACAGTGCGCCTTGCGCCCAGCGCACCGCCTTCCTCTGCAGTTCGTGCTCGCTTTTCATGATCAGCCAGGTCGCGCCGAGCAGGCCGTAGCCGGCCACGACGCAGACGCCTATCAGCAGCGAAAACGCAAAGGCGCCGACACTGTTCTCGAAACCGGTGATGTAATGGCCGAGCATGAAACCCTGCGCCAGCGCAGCGAGCAACGATCCGCCGAAAAACGCTGCGTTCCACAACGGCTTGTGCGGCTCGCGCGCCTTCACGCGAAAGTCGAACGCCACGCCCCGCAAGATCAGGCCAACGAGCATCACGGCCACCTCGAGGTAGAGTGACGACAGGATGACGCCGTGCGCCATCGGGAATGCGATCAGCAGGATACCGACTCCCAGTACGAGCCAGGTTTCGTTCGCGTCCCAGAATGGCCCGATCGAGGCAATCATCATGTCCTTTTCATTGTCATCGGCGCCGTTGAGCAGCACCCCCACGCCGAGATCGTAGCCGTCGAGCACGACGTAGATCAGCATGGCCAGCGCCATCAGGCCGGCAAAGACAACCGGGAGCCAGAATTCCATCGTCACGCCCTCGCCGGCTGCGGCCGCAGCGGGTTGTCGAGGCGCTCGCGCTCACGGGGGATGTGGCCAGTCGCAGCCTGCGAAGCAAGGTAGAACAGCACCGACACGTAAGCGACCAACAGGCCGAGGTAAAGCAGCAGGTACACGGATAGGGATATGGCGATTGCGCCGGCGCCGACCGGTCCGACGGCGTCCGCGGTCCGAAGCACCCCCTGCACCAGCCACGGCTGCCGGCCAATCTCGCTGACATACCAGCCGGCGACAGTGGCTACCCAACCGGAGAACGTCATGGCAACCAGTGTCCGCGACAGCCATGCCGGCGCGTCCCTGCCCTTGCGCATGGCCCACGCGCCGGCCCAGGAGACGACCAGCATCAATAGTCCCACACCGATCATGATGCGGAACGCGAAAAACACCGGCGCAACCCTGGGGTGCTCACCCTCGAAACTGTTGAGACCCAGCACCAACCCGTCAAGATCGTGCGTCAGGATCAGGCTTCCCGCTTTGGGTATGCCGATCTCGAAGCGGTTCTCGCGCTTCTCTTCGTCGGGCCAGGCGAATATCAGCAGGTCCGCGCCTTTGGTGTCTTCCCAGAGTCCTTCCATGGCCGCGACCTTCGCCGGCTGGTGCTCGACCGTGTTCAGACCGTGCAGATCGCCGGCGACGATCTGGATGGGAATCAGTATGGCGGCAAGCCACACGCCGACGCGTAGCGAAGTCTTATTGCCCTCGGTCTTGTCGCCGCGAAGCTGGCGAAACGCCGCGAGCCCGGCAACGACGAATGCGGCCGTCAGGCCGGCGGCGATCATCATGTGCACCAGCCGATATGGCATCGAGGGGTTAAAGATGACGTCCATCCAGCTCACGACATGAGCCTGGCCGTCACGCATTTCGAAGCCGGTCGGCGTCTGCATCCACGAGTTGAGCACGAGAATCCAGAAGGCCGACATCGAGGTCCCGACGGCAACCATCCAGGTCGCGAACGTATGCACCCGGTTGCTGACCCGCTTGCGCCCGAACAGCATGATGCCGAGGAAGGTCGCTTCGAGAAAGAACGCCGTCAGCACTTCATAGCCCAGCAGGGGCCCGGCGATGTTGCCGACCGTTTCCATGAAGCCCGGCCAGTTGGTGCCGAACTGGAAGCTCATCGTGATGCCGCTGACCACGCCCAGCGCAAACGTAAGGGCGAACACCTTCACGAAAAAACGGTAGGCGTCGCGCCAGCGGCTCTCACCGGTGCGGTTCTCCTTCGCTTTGAAATACACCAGTATCCAGGCCAGACCGATAGTGATGGCCGGGAACAGGATGTGGAAAGTGATGTTAGCGGCGAACTGTACTCTCGCCAGGGCCAGGGCTTCCATGTCAGTCGTTGCTCAGTTAAGGGTGGTTTCGTGTGATTCGGTCTTCGTACGACGCGGGCCGAGCAGCCGCCCGACCTTGCGGCCGAGTTTCAACATGCGCACGAGCGTCTTCGACGGCAGCCCGCTCATGTCATCGACCCAGTTGTTCAGTAGCTCGATCAGGTCGTGCATCTCCTGCAACCGGTCCTGGGCGTAGCGATCCTCTTCCGAGGTCGGATCCGCGAGCAGCGTGTCACGCAGCATCGAGAGCGTCGGGTCGATTTCACGACGGCGCCGTTCCTCCGCCAGCACGCGAAAGATCTCCCAGACGTCCTTGGACGTGGTCCAGTACTCGCGGCGGTCGCCCGGCACGCTGGCCGGCTGCACCAGGCGCCATGCCTTGAGCTCCTTGAGCCCCATGCTGACGTTCGAGCGCGAAATGTTGAGCGTCTCGGCCATTTCCTCTGCATTCATCGGCCGAGGCGTCACATAGAGCAGTCCGCACATCTGCCCGAGCGTGCGGTTGAGGCCCCATTTGGAGCCCATTTCGCCGATATGCATGACGAAGCGCTGTACGTAAGGTGACATGATTCAGACTTTTCAAGAATTCCTGAAATTAGACACAGTCTAAACCCGGAGTTCCCGGTTTGGAACCTCGTGGAGCGAAAATTTCGCTCGTCGCTGCCCCGTCGAGACACGCTGGTATACGATCCCGCGCCTTCGGCTAGAATTGCCATTCTCGATACCACCCTCCCGCGGAGATTCCGGCTTGCACACGCCACTTACTGAAACAGAGGCACGGGTCATTGGCTGCCTCATCGAGAAATCAATCGTGACGCCCGATCAGTACCCGCTGACGCTGAATGCACTGACCAACGCGTGCAACCAGAAGTCGTCGCGAAACCCGGTGATGTCGCTGACTCAGGGTGAGGTGCAGCACGCCGTCCGCGAACTCGAGGACAAGCACCTGGTCCGCACCGACGAGAATTTCAAGAGCCGAACCGAGAAGTATGCGCAGCGCTTTTGCAACACTCGCTATAGCAACCTGCAGTTCAGCGATGCCGAGCTGGCCATCGTGTGCCTGCTCCTGCTGCGCGGACCGCAGACGCCGGGCGAGCTGCGCTCGCGCAGCGGCCGGCTCCATACCTTCGAGGACAACGCCGAGGTCGCGGCTGCGCTCACCGGCCTCGCCGAACGGGACCCGGACCCGCTCGTGGTCAAGCTGCCGAGAACGCCAGGGCGCAAGGACTCGGAGTTCATGCACCTGTTCTCGGGGCCGATTGACGTGGAAGCGCATGCCAGCCAGGCGCGTGAGAAACAGGCCGCTGCTGCTCCTGCCAGAAGCAACGTTGCTGACCTCGAAGCGCGCCTGAGCACGCTCGAAGCCGAGGTGGCCGCGATCAAAGCGAAGCTTGAATGAGCCTGTTGGCGGAACTGAGACGCCGCAACGTCCTGCGCGTCGCCGCGGCCTATGTCGCCCTGAGCTGGTTGCTGATCCAGGTCGTGGAGACGCTGTTCCCGGTATTCGGGCTCAGCGACGCGGCCATTCGTGCGGTCGTGATAGTGCTGGCGATTGGCTTCGTGCCAGCCGTGATCGTAGCGTGGGCGTTCGAACTGACACCGGGAGGCTTCGTGCGGGACAGCGAGGTCGATCGCGGTTCGGCGGCCGTGCAAGCGAGCACCAAACGTCTCGACCGTACCGTGATGGTCGCACTGGCGCTGGCCGTGGGCTACTTCGCATTCGACAAATTCATGCTGGACCCGGCGCGCGATGAAGCCATCGCCGAGGCCGCGAGGGAAGAAGGCCGGACAGAGGCGGCGCAGGCGGCGCGTGATGCCGGTCCACCGGTCCTGGCGGTGCTGCCCTTTACCGCGGTTACCGACACCGATGACAGCGTGTTCTTCGCTGCTGGCGTGCATGACGACCTCCTGACCAAGCTGGCTCAGTTGCCGTCGATGCTCGTAATTTCTCGCACGTCGGTACTCGAGTACAAAGACACGGAACAGAACATTCGCGAGATCGGTGCGGCACTCGGCGCCGATGCGATTCTCGAGGGAGGCGTGCAAAGCGCCGGCGATCGCATTCGTATTAACGCGCAGCTTGTTGATGCCAAAACCGACGAAAATCTGTGGGCGCAGACGTTCGATCGTGAACTGACGGCCGAGAGCATCTTCGACGTCCAGGACGACATTGCTCGCGCTATTGCGGAAGCCCTGCACGTCGAACTGGCCGCACCGGCCGCGGAAAGCCTGATACCGACATCCAACATGGCAGCCTATCGCGCCTTCCACGAAGCGATGAACATCCGCGACACTGTCCACGGGGGCAGAAGGACCGATGAGTACCGGGACCTGCTGCGCAAGGCTGTGGATCTTGATCCGGGATTCCACCGCGCCTGGGCTCTGCTGGTGGGCAGCTACGCCTATTCATCACTCAATGACGAAGATCCGAAATTCGTCGCCATGGCGGAAGCCACCCTTGAGGAGTTCCGCGCGATCGCGCCCGATTCGGTCGATTATCTCGTCGCGCAGACTTATCACACCTACTACATCCTCAGGGACTACGGGCTCGCGCTGCAGCTCATCGACCGGGCGCTGCAGAGCATGCCCAGCGATACTCACCTGATATATATGCGCAGCTGGATCCAGCGCCGCCAGGGCGACTATGCCGGCCGCCTCGAAACATTGCGACTGGCGCGGCAACTCGAACCCGGCAATCCGCAGTGGACCGGGGAGATCATCAACGACTTGTCGCTCACGCATCGATACGACGAAGCACTTGCTGAAATTGAAGCGGTAGAGCAACCGAGCAGGCACTTGCGTACCCGCAAACTGTGGCTCGCCTATCGAGACCATCGTGACCTGCAACAGGTTTTGAGAGATACGGAAACACTTGCCAGGGAAATGCCGCCCGAAACTGCCGCAAGTGAGATCTCGTTTGCGCGCGTTGTCGCCAGGGATTTTCCAGGTGCGCTCGAGCTACTGCAATCGATGCCCGACGATTCGGTGTCTCTGACGTGGGGATTCTCAGAAAAACGGTCCCTCTTGCTCATAATCTACAGGCTGCTGGGCGATGACGAGAGCGTTGCAGAGCTCGTGGCCAGGACCCGTGCGGAATTCGCCGAACTGGGCACGATGGAGGAGATGATGGATAAGTTCTCGGTCCTCTCATTGGCGCTACTGGCAGCTGTCGAGGGCGATACCGAGGAAACCGTACGCCTGGCGCGCGCCTGGGACCAGGGTATCGGCCGGGACCTGGCAGAACGCGCCGTTCACTGGAACCTCGTCTGCCGGACGCTGGGTATAGGCGGCGCGGCGCAAGCCGCCGTGGACTGCATTCGCGACGGGCTCGAGAACCCCAGCAGTGTCTTTCCATTTCTCGAGACCGACCTGCCTTTCTACGACCCGATACGGGACGAGCCTGTCTTCGTCGAGCTGGTAGCGGAACTCGCTGAACAATGAATTCTCAGCCCGAAACGGGCACACCATACCAGGCACCTGGGTGGGCACAGGCGATGCGCCGCCTCACCGATTACCTGGTCATCGATTTCCTTGGTGGTCCGCGGCCCTGGAAGTTCTCGTGGGTCATCAACTTCCAGAAGGCCGGCACGTTCGTCTTCCTGCTCGCGTTGATGTCCTGGTACGACAACTACTCGGCCGCTGCGTGGGTTTACACGGCCATGCACGGCAGTTACGGCCTCGTGTGGATACTCAAGGACGTCGCGTTCCCAGACCCGAACTGGCAAAAGCGCATCACGATCGGCGGCGGCATCAACGCCTTCCTCGGCGTCCTGGGCTGGTACTGGGTATTCGGCTGGTTGCTGATCTCGGGCGTCGCGCAGCCGGACTACCCGCTGCCCGACTTCGCCTGGTTCTGCCTGTGCATCAGCCTGTGCCTCGTAGGCAGCACAATCATGATCGCCGCGGATGCACAGAAGTTCTACACGCTACGCATCGAACGCGGACTGATTACTGATGGCATGCACCGCTACGTGCGCCATCCGAACTACCTCGGCGAGATGATGATCTATGGCAGCTTCGTGATGATGATCTGGCACTGGCTTCCGGTCCTCGTGCTGGCCTGGGTTTGGCTCGGCCTGTTCGCCGTCAACATGATCATGAAAGAGGCCAGCATGTCGCGTTACCCGGAGTGGGCGGAGTACAAGCAGCGCACCTGGTGGCTGGTGCCGTACGTGCTCTAGATCAGCCACGCCCGCAGCCACAATCCGAGCTGGCTGCTGTAGCCGATATCGCGCCGCACGATGCGGTGCTCGCTATCGAGTACGTAATAGGACGGAAAGCCCCGGATCTGCCATTGCCGGGAGACGGTGGCGTCGCCCAGCACGACCGTGACATTGAGGTCGTGGCGCTCTACGTAGTCGCGCACCTCCTGAGCGGCGCCCCAGTCGAGCGCCACGGCGACAATCTCGATGTCCTCGGGATCGCGCCAGCGTCGCAATCGATTCAGGTTCCCGGAGCTCAAGGCGCAGATCCGGCACCAGGGCGCAAAGAAATAGACCATCGCGGGCCGCGCAGCCGCGTCGCCCAGGTCGTAGACCTCGCCCGCCAGGGTCGTACCGCGCAAGTTGGGCGCGGGCTGCGCGTCGGTGGGCAGCATGTTGCGCGACTGGAAAGCGAGGCCGCCAAAAAACACAGCGGCAATTAGCCCTGCATTGAGCAGCAGAGAACGTAGCTTCTTGATTCTGGTCGCGTCGGTCATCGCGGCCGGATGGTATCGCAAAAAAATGCGTCACAGTTCTCGATTTTCGGCCGGAATTCGCCAAAGTGTGTGCCCTTACCTTGTGAATTCGCGAGTCACACCGGAGACTTTGGGCATGATTTTGCGTCGTCTAAGCATGCTGCTCGTGCTCCTCGGAGCCAGCACCCCGGCCTGGGCCGAGGATGATTTCGTCGCCCAGGTGCGCCACGAATTTGCCGGTGAGCTGTTTCCCATGGATAAGCTCGCACCCGGCTACGAGCGGCCGGATAGCCCGGTGCCGTCACTGGCCATCGGCGATTTCCTGACCGATGACGAGACGCTGCAGAACTGGCACTTTGCTATCGGTGACCTCCTCCGCCGGAGAATCCAGTACGTTCCGACTGTGCGACTAACGATGCCTTCGGCGTATTACACGGCGCTCGACGCCGGCGTGGATCGCGACTTCTACGATCCCGTGCTGGCGACGCCCGCGCACTTTAACGGTTTGCGCAGGGCGATGGGCATAGAGAACATTCTCACCGGTACTGTCACGCGGGAGGGTGACGCGCTGCAGATCGAGGCGCAGCTCGTGGACTCCAGGAAAGGCGAGGAGCTCGCCAACTCGAGCTGGCGGGTAACCGACGAGACGCTGCCCGCAGCGCTGATCGACATCTCGAGCTGGGTCTACGACGAACTTGGCGTCGAGCTCACCGAGAGCCAGCGCGCTTACCTCGAAGACACATCGACGCTGACGCCCGAAGCGGTCCAGGCGTACCTCGAAAACTATATTGACCTGAACATGTCCGACCTCGTCGTACGGCAGGAGCTGCTCGCCGAGCTTCGCGAAGCGCACCCGACGCTGGCCATGTTCCAGCTCTACGAACTGCATGCGAAGTCGTTCCCAACCAATCTCCGGGAAGCCCGGGAGAACCTCGAAATCTCCAATCGATCTCGCGAGGCGTTCCCCGGGCATGCCGGCGTCGCGCTCGAGTCGTACCGGTCGCTCGAGGTCACCGCACTCGAGGACTACGAGCTCGAGAGACGCCTGAACGGGCTCCGCGACCTGGTCGTGGCCAACCCGAACGACCCGATGATCATGATCAATTACGCTAACGCCTGGGGTGAACAGGGAGACATCCACGAGGGTATCTCCGTAGCTCTCGAGATTGTCGAGCGCTGGCCCGACAACTACCGCGGCTGGTGGACGCTGGGGTGGCTCGTGAGCCGGCACGCCTGGCAGGTGCGCGGCGAAACGCTATGGGCCGAAGTCCCGGAACCCAACCGCAAGACCTTCAGGCTCATGAGCTTCCTGTCGGACCAGATCATCGACAAGGCGCTGCGGATGAACAACAAGAATGGTGGCCTGTGGGTGATGAAACTCAGCGGTATCGGTTCCAACGGCGGCTACTCATCGAAACTCATGACCACCTTCGATACGGCGGCCGAAGTTGCGCCAACGCACGAGCCCATCTACGCGACCGCCCTGAACTTCTCGCAGAACAAGTGGGGCGGCAACGCCGCGGCGCGACGACACATCATCGAGACTGCCGAAGCGAATAACCCGAATGCGGCCTGGCCGAGCTTTATGCGCTCCGTGCACCAGGCCGACTTCGAGGGACTCGAGGGCCTGGCCGACGCGCTCAAGGATGAGGCGCAGGTGCGCGGCATTCTCGAAAACCCGCTGTTCTGGAAAGGGCTGTTCGGCCTGATCGTGTTGATCGTCATTGTCGCGAGCAACCTGTCGATGCGGCGCGCGCGGCGTGCGATGGGCGCTGGCCCGGATGGCACAGACAATTACAATCGCGGCTGGAACGACAAGCCGGTTACGGGACGCGAGCTTACGCAGGAAGAAATGCTGGAACGGGTCCGGCGCCAGAACCAGTCGCCGAATCGCTACTAAGCCAGCGCGAGATCCTGCTCGGCCTTGCAGTGCTTGTCATGAACCCGACGTACGGCCTCGCATTTTCGATCCGTGCGGCCGGAACCGAGCGTGGCCTCGAACCGGCATGATGCATAGCGATGTGATTGTTCGTCGTAACGCCGCACCCACTCGTGTCGCTGCGGCATTCGTTCGGCTTTGATCGGCCAAACCCCGGGGCGCGGTCGAATGTGCTCCATGCCGATTCGCCAGGGCTTGGGGCTGACACGCGCGCGAAAACACTTCTGGTTACGGCACATCGTCACGTACAGGGGGTCGCTGCCCAGTTTTTTCAGGAACTCGAAGGCCGGCTCTTCGGTGGGGTCGAAGGTCTGGTGCATCACCAGCACGCGATAGCCTCTTGGAGTGCGATACAGGCGCAAGTGCCAGTCCGGGTTGTCAGTCGCAAACTGCTCGATCCGCGCACGTGCCGCGTCAACAGGATCAGTGCGGAAAACCCCGAGTAATCGCAGCGTAGCCTTCGCCGATTCGTGGGCGAGGAGCGCACCGACCAGCACCGCCACAGCCAGGACCCACCAGGTGCCGAACTCCTTGCTACCCCAGACGCCCGCGGCAGCAATAATCAGGAAATAGATCCAGCCGAGCCCGATTCCGCTTGGTTCCTCGACATCGACATCGGCAAATACCGTATCCGGCGTGTTCAGGCACAGCGCGCCATAGGAGTTGCGGGTGATCACCGCATCGCCGTGCCGTGAAATAATCTCCTCGCGAATCGGCAAGCCCTCGGCGCCGTTGTAGGGAATTTTGTGGTCCATGGTGCGAACCTGCTCGCCTGCCCGCGCCCGGGCGGCGGCTTCGGCAACCCGCTCCTTGGCGTTAGCGAGCGCTTCCGCCTCGCTGACGTCCGACCAGCCGAAACGCTTGAGCGTGCGCCGCCTGCCGTTGACGACAACCCGCTCTTTCGCCTCCGACCAGTATTCGGGGACGATCACTGGCCCGTTACCTGGTCTTCGTGAAGATGCTCTCCACAGTGCGGACAGTGCGACATCTTCGTTTGTCTTGCCTCGTGCAACATGTTGCGAATCAGGTGCAAGGCCTCGTCGCTACGCAGGCCGAGGTCGCGTCGCAGCCCCTCGAGTAGCCAGCGATCACGCTCGTCCAGGATGCCGTCGCGCAGTAGTTCGTGGATGTGATGCGTGTATTTCTGGCGCCGCTCGTGAATGCACTCGGCGAAACCAGACGCCAGGATTGCGGCGGGCACGGCGATCATGCCGATGCCGATAAGTCCGATCAGGCCGGCGAACACCTGGCCGCCAACCGTAATCGGGACAACGTCCCCATAACCCACGGTCGTCAGCGTCACGATAGCCCACCACATTGATTCCGGAATGCTGCCGAACACTTCAGGCTGCGTATCCCCTTCGAGCAGGTAAATGCCGCAAGCCGAGAAAACGAGCATCAACAACAGCACGACGAACGCGGCCAGCAAGGCTTCCGCCTCACGCTGGATGACATCGAGCAGGGCGCCGAGCGCCGGCGAATAGCGCGTCAGCTTGAGCAGCCGCAGCATGCGCACCACGCGCAGGAAACGCAGATCGAACGACAGGTAGAGGCTCAGGTAGAAGGGCAGGATAGCGAGTAGATCGATAAGGGCCATCGGCGTGAGCATGTAGCGCAATCGTCCGATAACGGGCCGCCTGTCCCCGAACTCCTGGAGATCGACGGCGCTCCACACTCGCACCAGGTACTCGACCGTGAACACGAGCACAGAGAAAACCTCGAACAGCCACAGCGCATCTCGGTATTGTTCGTAGAAGTCGTCCTCTGACCCGAGAAAGATAGCGACCACGTTCAGCGAGATGAGCACGATCAGCAGCGTGTTGACGATCCGGCTCGGCCGGTCATTGTAATGGCCTTGCTCCAGCAGCTCGGCCGCGCGCTTGCGTATATTCATTCGAGGATCTCGAACGTCAGCCCGGCGTTCTCCCTGAGCCTGTTGAGCAAAGCGTCACCCATTGCCGCCGCCGGCGTGAGAACGCCACCCTCCGACGCCAGCTCATCTTTCGCCAGGCAGACACCCGATTCCGCCAGCATCTTGCTCGTGGAACCGTAGCCCGGGTCGCGATCGCCCGTGATCCGGGTTCGGATGACGGTGCCATCCGGGAGCGTGCCGAACTGCCGCAGGTCGAAGAATCCGGTCTCGCGCTGATGCTTGCTCGGACCCTCACCCGGCTTGGGCAAAACGTAGCGTTCGAGCAGGCGACGTGTTGGACCCAGGCTGGCTGTGAGTACGAAACCGCCAAGACCGCCGGCAACGCCGCTGGCGCGCAACCAGCCGCGAGCGCCCTCGCCCATCATCATTGCTTCGCTGTAGCGGAAATCCTTGCCATAGGGATACCCCTGGAGGGCATGGCTGCGCCGCACGACCTTGGTGTTGATGCCGGCCATGATGAACGGCGCCGTCCAGGACTCGGCCACTTCGTCGAACTTCACGCCGCGCTGGTCGCCCTGGTCGGGGCCTCTGCGCTCGCCGTCCGGATTGAGGCTATAGGGATTCATGAGCACGCGCGCAATGTCGCGATCGTCGCGCGCCTCTTTCATGAGGTTCATCATGCTCGCCATCGTGCCGCCGCTGAACGTGCCGCTCATGGCCTTGACGTTCATGACGATCGATTCGCAGTAATCGCCGTGCCGGCTCTTTGCTTCCGATTGCAGGAAGTGCACACCGATATCCATCGGCACCGAGTCGAAGCCACAACAATGCACGATGCGGGCGCCGGATTTGGCAGCCGCCTCATGGTGGGTATCGATCATCTTGCGAATCCACTGCGCCTCACCGGCCAGGTCGCAATAGTGCGTGCCCTGCTCCACGCAGGCCGCGACCAGTTGCGAGCCATACTTTGCGTAGGGACCGACAGTGGTAATGACAACGCGCGTCTTCGCCGCCATGTCGTTGAGCTTCTGTTCGTCGAAGCTGTCGGCGACGACGGTAGGCAGTGCCGCGGCCTCCGGGCCGAGCGCATGTCGCAGTTGCTCGAGTTTGTCCTCGCTGCGCCCGGCAATGGCCCAACGCAGTTCATGGTCATGGCCGGTGCCATATTGTGCCAGCAGGTACTCAGCTACGAGCGCACCCGTAAATCCTGTTGCACCCCAGACGACGATATCAAAGTCACGATTGCTCATTTTTCAAGTATATAGCCATACATGGAGAAGCCGCTCGCTATACAATGTCCCGAACCATGCAAGACGGTGTTGGTCCAAGAAAATCAAGGTGATAGCACCAGCACCGCAATAAAGGGGTCTAGGGGGGACCTATGCGGCTGACACAATCCAGCCTGGCCAATCCTGCCGCCGTCGCGATCGTGGCAGCAGTTGTGGTGCTGCTCGGAATTCTGTCTATCTTCCAGATTCCGGCGCAGTTGCTGCCGCAGATCGAGAAACCCGTCGTTACGGTGTCCGCTGCCTGGCCCGGCGCGTCCCCGCGCGAGATCGAGTCCGAGATCACGGTTCCTATCGAAGAGGTGCTGCAGGGCACCCCGAGCATGACCGAGATGTCGTCATGGAGCATGTCTAACTTCTCCTGGACCCAGCTCGAATTTGCGCTCGAGACCGACATGACGCGGGCGCTGATTGACATCATCAGCCGCCTCAATCGGCTGCGGCCGTTACCGGGCAATGCCGACCGGCCCAATGTCAGCCTGGGCGAATGGGGTGACGCCAACGACCAGCTCATCGAGTATTTCATCGAGCAGCTCGAGGGCGACGAGGACGATCTCATTCGTAACAAGCGCTGGCTGCGCGAAGTTATCCGGCCTGAAGTCGCGGGTCTCTATGGCGTGTCGCGCGTCAGCATGTTCGACACCAGCGGCAATGCCAGCGACCAATTGCAGATCATCATCGATCCCTACAAGGCCGCCGAACTGGGTATCGATATTGCGCGCGCAGCCGATCGTATCGGCCGCTCGGCCAACATTTCATCGGGCGTCGTCGACGTCGGCCGGCGCAGCTACACACTGCGTGTCGAGGGTCGCTGGGATATCGATGAACTCGAGAATCTGATTCTCGAATGGCGCGGCGGTTTGCCGATCAAGCTCGGCGACATCGCCACAATCGACTACGGTCCGCCGCAGCGCGAGGGCTTCATCTATCACAACGGTCGTCCGGCCGCGCGCTTCTCCATCGCCAAGACCAATGACGCCAATGTGCTCGAGGCGCTCGACGGCGTGAAGCAGCACATGGACAACCTGAACGAGACCGTCTTCCCGGACCGCGACCTTCTGGCCGCCTACAGCTTCGACCCGTCGGTCTATATCAAACGCTCCATTAATTTGCTGACCGGTAACCTCGCGGCCGGCATCCTGCTCGCTCTCGGCGTCCTGTGGCTGTTCCTGCGGCAATGGCGCGCGACGCTGATTATCGCGCTCGCGATTCCGGTCTCGCTGCTAACGACCTTCGTCGTGCTGTCGATGGCCGGACGGTCCCTCAACGTCATCTCCCTGGCGGGCCTCGCGTTCGCCACGGGCATGGTGCTCGATGCCGCCATCGTTGTGCTCGAGAACATCGTGCGACTGCGCGAGCGTGGCGAAACGCCGCTGGAGGCCAGCGATCGTGGCACTACGCAGGTCTGGCGCGCCCTGCTCGCGTCAACCGCCACCACGGTTGCGATCTTCATACCAATCATGTTCCTCAAGGATGTCGAGGGCCAGATGTTCGCCGACCTTGCGCTGACGATCGCGATCGGCATCACCGTCTCGCTGGTGGTCGCGATTACGATCCTGCCCACGGCCGCGCGCTACCTGATGCGCGAGGCGCCGGCAAAACCGGCGGAGGATTCCATCTGGAACCGGATGGCCGATCGCATCATGAACCTCACGGGCACACCAACGCGGCGACTCGGCTGGATCGCTGGCCTCATGACGGGGTCGGTGCTGTTCACCGTATTGCTGTGGCCGGAGAGTAATTACCTGCCACCCGTGAAACGCGACACGGTCGACAGCTTCCTGTTCTTTCCGCCTGGTACCAATGTTGACACCGCCGACCGCGAGATTGCGCAGCTGCTCATCGACCGGCTCGAGCCGCACATGAACGGCGAGAAAGAACCCGCGATTCGCGATTACTTCCTGTGGTCGTTCCCTGGGGGCGCCGGCGGCTGGCTGGCCATCAACCCGGCAGAGGGCACCAACCTCGACGAATTCCAGTCCGTGGTCCAGGGCGATCTGATAGCAGGTGTCCCGGATATGTTCGGCTTCACGATGCGCCGCAGCCTGTTCGGCGGCTTCGAGAGCTCCAACAGTGTAGAGATGCGCCTCGGCTCGACCGACACGGACGCCCTCAAGGACGTCGTGGCCCGCGCTATGCAACTCGTTCCTGAACGGATGCCCGGGTCGTCGGCACAGCCCAACCCGGACCCCTTCGCCGAGGCGAATGAGCTGCGCTTCACACCCAACGACGTGCGGCTTGCCGAAGTCGGCTGGACCCGCCAGGACCTGACGCGGGTCATTCTGCAGCTCGGCCAGGGAGTCTGGCTTGGCGAATACTTCACCGGTCGCGAGCGCGTCGACATCTACCTGAAATCAACGCGCTTCCGTACGCCCGAGGAAATGGCGTCGCTGCCAGTGTCGACGCCGGAGGGCGGTCTCGTGCCCCTGGGTGAGCTTGCTTCGATCGCCGTCGCGCCATCGCCTGCGCAAATCGTGCGCATCAACCGGTCGCGCGTCTACAGCCTTATCGTCAACCCCCCTTACGGCATGTCGCTCGAGGCGCTGGTCGACGAGCTGAAAACGAATATCGAACCGGAACTGAGGCCGTTGCTGCCGCCCGACGGCACCATCCAGTACGCAGGCAGCGTGGAGGATCTCGAGCGCGCCGTAGGCACGCTGGGCACGAACTTCCTGACGGCCATCGGCCTGCTCGTCCTGATCATGGCCGGGCTGTTTCGCTCGCTCACCGACGCCGTACGCGTCGCAATTTCTATTCCGCTCGCCGCAGTCGGCGGTGTGTTCGCGATCACCATTGTCAATGCCATCAAGTTCCAGCCGCTCGACCTGCTGGGCATGATCGGCTTCATCATTCTCATTGGTCTCGTCGTCAATAACGCCATCCTGCTCGTCGCGCAGACGCGAGCGGCAGAAAACCGCGGCCTGAATCGCCGGGATGCCGTGCACCAGGCGCTGCGATACCGTCTGCGGCCTATCTTCATGAGCACGCTCACGAGCCTGTTCGGCATGCTGCCACTGCTCGTCGTGCCGGGCGCCGGCAGCGAGATTTATCGCGGCATGGCGGCGGCAATCGTCGGCGGTATGGCAGTTTCGACCCTGTTTACGCTGTTGCTGCTACCCAGTTTGTTGCAAATCAGGCCGCGACTGCGCCAAGCTCGTGTGCCGGAGCCCAGCGTGGCGTCCGGGACCGAGTAACAGGAGCCGCCGTGACGAACAGTCAGCGCCACTACCCGATGTTTGCCAGCCTGCTGGCGGCCGTGGTGCTGTGCGCGGCTGCTACCCCTGCACTTGCGCAGGAGGGTTTCGCGTTTCCGCCGGCACGAGTGGAAGTTGCGACGGCCGAGTTGCGGGAAATGGCGCCTTCGGTCGATGTTTCCGGCACCGTAGTCAGTCTCAATGACTCGCGCATCGCGAGCGAGGTCGAGGGCGTGCTCACCTGGCTGGCCGACGTCGGCGATGCCGTCGACCAGGGCGAAGTCATTGCGCGCATCGATCCGCGGCTTCTTCGCATCGACGTTGCGCGCGCCGAGGCCAACGTCGCCCGACTTGCCTCCGACTACGACTACCGCGAGCGCCAGCTCGAGCGCATCGAGGAGCTGGCTGCCAAGAACAGTACATCGAAGACGTTGCTTGATGAGGCAATTGCGCAGCGCGACCAGGCGCAGCATTCGCTGGCCGACGCGCGGGCCGCACTGGATCGCGCCAAAGGCGACCTGCAGCGGTCCGAGATTCGCGCGGCGTTCGCCGGGCACGTGGTCGAGCGTCTGGCGTCGGTGGGTGAGTTCATCACCCTGGGCGAAGACGTATTGAGGCTGGTCGACACGCATCGGATCGAGATCTCCTTGCCCGCCTCAATCGGGCTGTCGCAGTACATCTCTCCCGGGATGCGCGTGTCCGTCAGAAGCGGCGCAGTCTCGCGTGAGCATGTGGTGCGCACTGTGGTTCCTGTTGGCGACGCCGTGTCGCGGATGATCGAGGTGCGCCTTGAAGTCGCCGAGGGCGAGTGGCTCGTGGGCACGCCCGTACAGGTTAGCCTGCCGAGCGACGCGCCGGTCTCGACCGTTGCCGTGCCGCGCGATGCGCTCGTCGAGCGCGGCGGCCTTGCTTACGTCTACAAAGTCGGCGAGGACAACACAGCCGAGCAGGTCGCCGTCGACATCAACGCCATCGTCGGTCTCTGGGTCGGAGTGACGGACGGCATAGCGGCCGGCGAGCAGGTCATCGTGCGGGGGGCGGAGCGCCTGTCGCCAGGCCAGGCGGTTGAGATCATCGACACCATCAGCGCACGATAAACGACACAACAATAGGCGAAACTACCTAGCGCCCCACCCCGAAAAACGCGCGAAAATTCCCTTGAGGACTCTCCAATTCTTGCGAGGTGAATGATGGATATGCCTGTCAAATCCGCCGAGAGTCTCGACCTTTTCGTCAATGCTAAACAGCAATTCGAAAGGGCCCTGACTTGGGTCGACGGTATCAAGGAAGGGATCATCGACTTCCTGATCAATCCTAAACGTACGCTCCACGTGCAGTTCCCCGTGAACATGGACGATGGCTCGACACGGACCTTCCACGGATTCCGAGTCATGCACAGCGACGTGCGCGGTCCGGGCAAGGGCGGTATTCGCTACCACCCTGACGTGTCCGAGGCCGAGGTCGCCGCGCTCGCCGCGTTCATGACCTGGAAGACGGCCGTCGTGGATATCCCTTACGGTGGTGGCAAGGGCGGCGTCATATGCAATCCGAAAGAACTGAGCCGCCGCGAGCTGCGCCATATCACGCGCCGTTTCGTCGCAGAACTCGGCGACAACATCGGACCCTACACCGACATCCCGGCCCCGGACGTCTACACCGACGCCCAGACCATGGCCTGGATCTACGACACCTATGACCGGATGCATCCGGGCGGCAACAACCTGGCCGTTGTCACGGGCAAGCCGCTGGAGATCGGCGGTTCGCTGGGCCGGGATGAAGCCACGGCCCGCGGCAGCTGGAACGCTACCGAACAGTTACTCCGGCGCGGCGTCGTCCACGGCATGCACACGCTCGAAGGCGCGCGTGTCGCCGTCCAGGGTTATGGCAACGCCGGCTCGATCGCAGCCCGCCTGTTCCACGATGCAGGCGCCATCATTGTCGCAGTCAGCGACTCACGTGGCGGCATCAGCAACGACGAAGGGCTGGATCCGCGCGAAGTCCTGGCATTCAAGGAAGAGACCGGCAGCGTCATGGAGTTCCCGGGCTCGACGGCCATTACGAATGAAGACGTCCTGGCGTATGACTGCGACGTCCTGATTCCGGCTGCCCTGGAGTGCCAGATCACGACGGCCAACGCGCACGACGTCAAGGCCAAGCTCATCGTCGAGGATGCGAACGGTCCGTTGACGGCAGTCTCGGACGAGGTCCTGCGGCAGAAAGACATCATCGTACTGCCCGACATACTCGCGAACGCGGGCGGCGTCGTCGTTAGTTATTTCGAGTGGGTGCAGAATCTCGAGAACCAGAAGTGGAGCCTGAAAAAGGTCGAAACGCTGCTCAACGAGAAGATGTGCCGCGCGGTCGACGAAGTCGTGGACCTTTACGACGAGCTCAGCGAGCGTTACGAGGCCGGCGACGACAAGGACAAACCCGCGCCGACGCTGAGAGACGCCGCACTTGTGCTGGCGATCAAGCGCATCGCAACGGTCGTGCTGCAGCGGGATATCTGGCCGTAGCAGACGCCTGTAGCGCCTGAACTGACGGTCCCGAGGGCCGCGACAGTCCATATCTGATATGGTTGTCGCGGCTTTGGGGGCTTGTCGGTGTTCGAAATCATCAACTTACTGCACGTGGTCTTCGGATCCTTGGCCTTGCTCGGCGGCGTTACGGCGATGGCTACAGCCAAAGGATCTCTCTGGCATGTTCGGGGTGGCCAACTCTTCGCGCTGATGATGGGCCTCGTGGTCATTACAACGTTCGTACAGATGTTCCACGAGTTTCTGCCCCTGGCAATCGTCATGTGCCTGACAGTTATCTATCTTGTGCCCAGCGCTATACTCTCGGTTAACCACGCTGTACCCGGATTCAAAGCCGCCAATGTCCTGTTGATGACTTTGCTAGGCCTGTTGTTCGCTTTTGCGACCGTGCAGTTTGTCCGGATCAACCTCATCTCTGATTCTCTCTTCGTTGGCCCGGCATTTCTGGCGGCCTTGTTCGGCACATTGTTGGTTCAGGACTGGCGCATGCTGGGCTCACCACCATCGCATCCCAACGCGTGGTTACGCCGGCACCTCACCCGCATGATCCTGGCTTTCACGTTTGCCATCATGGCGTTGGTCCGCATTGGCCTGAACTTCGGCCTGTCGCTGGAGATGTCGGTTATCCTGCCTCTCATCGCTGCCGCCATTGTCATCGCCGTCGTCTATCGCAAGTATCCCGTTTCCGAGCCAGCCGACCAGGGCTGATCAGTCGCGATCGAGCACGCGCAGCCAGATGGCTTCGCTTGCTTCGGGCATGAACGATTCCAGCGCATCGCGTATGTGCTTCTCGCCGCCCACCAGCCACTCATCGATCGGCGCCGGTTCGCTGCGATAGCCGAGCCGGCGCCTGCCGAACTCGCCGCGGTGAAAGGCACGGGCTTCTACTGTCAGTCGCAGCGACACCTGGTTGCCGATGCTCACTTCCCACCAGAGATTCGTGGCCACGAACTCGACCGTTGCGTCCGCGCCGGACGCCTGAATATCGACGCCCTGCCGTATAGCTTCCGACAGCATCACGCTCTGGAACATCTGCGGCATATGCAGGCCGGCGGCGGCCTTCGCGCTGAGGCCGTTCAACAACTTTGCTTCCTCTTCGGGTAGCGTGTCGGCCGCCGTGATTACGGCCCCGGTTACCGCCGAGAGCGGCACGACGACCGCTGCACAGAACACGAACAGGTAGTCGCACGACGTGGACGCCTCGAGACCGTCCAATGCCATGGCGCCCGGTCGCAGATCGGGGTCCCCGTGGACATCGACCTCCGGTACCCAGGGCGCCCGGTAGGCCGTTTTCAGGCTGATGGTCGTGGCATCTTCGATATCCGGCAGAGTGCCGCAGCCGCCCAGCAGTATGGGCAGGCACAGCACCAGCATGGCGCCCGTGCGTGATCGTGGTTTTTCTTTTCTCATGGCGCTACCCCGCGTTTTGTCTCCCCGGGTACAAACTAGGCAAGGCCGCAAGCAAAGGCCTGATGCAGGCCTGACGGATACCTGATGATTGCTTGCCGTAGTACTCTTTGCGTATGGGGAACGAAACAGTCACCTACAGCCTGCGGGACGGCGTTGCCACGATCGCAATCGATGACGGCAAGCGCAATGCGCTGGCGCCGCAGGTGTTGCGGCAGATATACGGGGCACTGGATCAGGCCGAGGCCGACGACGCGGTCGTCATTCTCACCGGACGCGAGGACGTGTTCTCCGCAGGATTCGATCTCAATGTCATGAAACGCGGCGGCACGGCCGCGCTCGGTATGTTGCGCAGCGGCTATGCCCTTACCGCACGCGTCCTGGCTCATCCCCGCCCTGTTATTGCTGCCTGCAATGGCCATGTGATGGCAATGGGCGTATTCCTGATGCTGTCGGCCGACCACATCATCGGCAGCCGCGGTGATTTCAAGGTAGCGGCCAACGAAGTCGCACTCGGTTTGACGATGCCGCGCGTCGCCGCCGCCATGCTACGTCACCGGCTGACCCCCGGCGCATATCAGCGCGCGGTGACGTTGTCCGAGTTTTTCGATGTCGACTCGGCGCTGGAAGCCGGCTTCTTCGACGAGCTGGTTGAGGCGGATGCACTGATGGAGCGAGCCGCCGCACTCGCCGATCATTACCGGCAATTGCCTGCGCGGGCGCACAAGGACTCCAAGCGCCGCATTCGCTCCAGGCTCATACGCAGAATTCGTTACTCGATCCCGCTCGACCTCATCGACGCCGTGCGGCTCGCCCTGCGCGGCGGCAAACCGCGCTAGAATCAGCGATCCTGGGTTCGGGGGTTCGTTCCGCATGGCGATAGATTGGCTGGGAGTACCGGCGGCGTTGATCGCCTGGGGTTTCGCGCTGTACGTGTTCATCGTGGCGCCATCGACTCGCGGCTCTCGATACCTCGTTGCCATGCTCGTCATCGACGGGATCGCTCTGATGTCGAGTTACACCAACTGGCGCTTTGTCGATGGATTGCTGACAGACTTCGGCCTGGTGATGCTTCCCTGGGGCGAGATACACCAGGCATCCGACTGGGCGCTGGTCGCCGTCTACCTGCCTTTCCTCGGCATGACCCTGGACTCTGCTTTGGTCGCGCCTCTAAGAAACCCGATAGTCCGCAATGCGGTTTTGTATGGCGGACTCGCGATCGCATTGTCGATGTTCGTTCTTCCCATCGAGATCCGGGAGGCGTTTCGCGTGCCATTCTATGTGGTGATCTGCGTTGTGCTCACCTGGGGATTCGCAGCGGCCGTGCATTCCTGGTTCACCGCGACGACCGAGGCAAAACGCGAACGCGCCAGGGCCTTCACGATGGCATTCGGTATCAGGGACATATTCTGGACCGTGTCTTTCGGTCTCATCGTCGTGTACTTCTACGCGGTCCTCAGCGACGACGCGAACGGGGTGCCCGATCTATCACATTCGCTGCTCCTGTCCGCCCGGTTCCTGTACGAGGTCGGGCTGATACTTTTCGTACCCCTGATCGCCTACGGTGTTCTGCGCGTGCAGCTGTTCGACATCGACCTGCGCATCAAACGGTCCCTGAAGCGCAGCACCGTCGCTGCTGCCTTCGTCGCGACCTTTTTCGTCGTCTCCGAGCTGGCGGGCAACTTCCTGTCCAACCAGCTAGGCGCGGTACTGGGCGTGCTCATGACGGGCGGTCTCGTCTTTTTCCTCGACCCGATCCAGCGAGCGGCCGAGCGGCTGTCGGACGCGGCTATGCCGAACACACATGACACGCCCGAGTACGCGTCGTATCGCAAGTTACAGGTCTATGAGAATGCCGTGCAGGCGGCGCTGGAGGACGGCCACATCAGCGACCGCCAGCGCCGTGTTCTCAACAGCATGATCAAGTCGATGGGCATCGATCCGAGCGTCGCCGAGCAACTCGAAACCGACGCCAGGGCTGCAATCGCGAGCTAGTCCGGGGGCGAACCAGGCTACGCAGCCAGTCTTTGCAGCGCGTCGACGAGCTGGCCGATCTCATCGGGCGTGTTGAACACCTGCGGCGTAATACGCACGCAGCCGCCCGACGCCAGACCCTTGCGCACCACGCTGAAGATACCGAAGTCGTTCTCGAGCCGCTGCTGCAGCGCGATGGCGTCGTCGATCGTGGTCTTGCCGACGAGCCGGAACGAGCCGATGCCGGTCCAGGACGCCTCGTCCGAGCCGCCCAGCACTTCGAGATGGCCCATGCCCAGCGCATCCTTGCTCCACAGGCCGCGCAGGTAACGCAAGCGCGCCTCCTTGTTGGCGCTGCCGATTGCTTCGTGGAAATCGAGCGCCGCCGGGATGGCAACACGGGCGGCAAAGTTGAACGTTCCGGGGTGAACGCGCGCCGCCACGCGCGTCCCTTCCGGGTCTTCCTCGCCCGGGTACGGCGCGACCTTGCCCAGTGTTCCGCGGCGCATGTACAGCGCACCCGTGCCCACAGGGGCGCCAATCCACTTGTGCAGGTTGAACGCGACCCAATCGGCGCCGAGCTCGGTGACCTGGAAGTCGAGCAGGCCCCAGGACTGGGCGGCGTCGCAGATAACGTCGATGCCGCGCCGCTTTGCCTCGGCCGTGATCTCGGCAACAGGCACGACCAGGCCCTGCTGGTTGGACACATGTGTCACCAGCACGAGCTTCAGGTCCGGGTTCGCATCAAATGCGTCGAGGTACAGCTCCAAAATCTCGGCCTGGTTGGTCCACGTCGGAATCTCGATCTCGACGACTCGCACGCCGCGGCCCTTTGCCAGCCAGTGCATGTGTGACTTGAATCCCGGGTAGTCGATATCGGCCAGCAGCACCGCGTCGCCCGCGCCCAGGCCGCGGTACTGGCGAATCAGGTTGTGCGCCGCCTCGGTGGCGTTGCGCGTGATGACGATTTCGTCTTCATGAGCATCGAGGGCGTTGGCTATGCGTCGTGTCGCCTCGACCTCGTCATCGGCGAAGTCCTTGCGCGCGTAGAACGAGTTTTGCGTGTTCACCATGCGCAAAGCGTCCAGATAGGCAGACTGCACCGGGCTCGCCATCTTGCCCCAGTAGCCGTGCTCGAGATTGAGGATGCCGTCGGTACGATCGTAGTGCGTGGCGACTTCCTGCCAGAACGCCTCGTCACGCGCGACGTCGGCCGGAGCGGTGTTGGCGGGCGGGACGGGCAGGCTGGCGGTCCTGCCAATGCGTGGCAAACCGGCCGCCGCGATAGCCGAGCTGGCGGCGATGCCGGTCAGCAAGCGGCGGCGAGTATGATCAACAATAGCGATGACGAAATCCTCAGCTGGATGATGTCTGTTCAGGGCCTCTCGATGCCACGGTAACGCACCCAGTCGAAATCGGCGAATGGTCCTGTAGCCCCGCCATTGGTGGATGCGTACAGGCCCAGGAAAGCGCCCGTGTAGCTGGAGTGGGCCAGGATGTGATCGGCCGCCGTCGTGGCAAACTGAACCGCTTGCTCACCCTCACCCGCTGACCAGGAGAACACGTACTCACCATTGCGGGATGCAACCGTAAGCAGTATCTGGCCGTCGTACGTGGACAATTCGGTCTCTTCGATGACGCGCGGCTCTTGCCGCGGCGCCGCGAGCATCAGCCTGGCGGACACACGCCCATCCTCGCGAACGACCGTGAAGTTGAGGTACTTGTCGTCCTTCTGGATCAGGCTGATGCCGGCCTCGGCAGCATCTCCTTCTGCGGCGAACTGCATCAGCACGCTATAGTCGAAATCGGACTCTGACTGGCGGAAACCCAGCAGGCTGGCTCGCTGGCGTTCGCCTATCGCAGTGGCGCTGGCAAACAGCCGCAGGTGACCGTCGCGGGCGTCGAGTGAATAAGTGCCCTCTCGCGGCACGCGCCGGAACGTCCAGCCAATCTGCAGCGCATCCGCATCGAAATCGTCCGAGAATCCCGGGTCTTCGGCCTGCGTTTCGCCCGCGAAGGGCAGTGGATTCTCGCGTTCCACCCGGCCCGTTTCCGGCGCCGCAACAGGCCACAGGTACTTAATCTCCTTCCATTCGAACGGCTCGCGCTCCCATACCACCGGTATCAGGTGTGTCTCCCGTCCCATGTTGGAACTACCTTGTTCGTCGCCGCGAATGCCCAGCGCCACCATGTACCAGCGCCCGTCTGGCAGCTCGACCAGATCGGCATGGCCCGTGCTGTTCACCCAGAAATCGTAGGAAAGATGCCGCGACGTGAGAATCGGATTGCGCGGATTGGACTGATACGGTCCGGTAATGTCATCGCTAACCGCTACCATGACGGCATGGTTAAAACTGGTGCCACCCTCTGCAACCATCAGGTAGTAACGACCGTCACGCTTGTACATGTGCGGTCCTTCTACCCAGACGCCGCCGCAGGCCCCGCGCCAAAGCAGGTATCGCTCGCCTGTCAGCGACCAGGTGTCGGGGTCGAGTTCCTGCAGCCAGATCTCCCCCTCGCCGTCGAAATTCGGCTTCTCGGGCGAGTGTGTGCCGACGTACCAGACCCTGCCGTCGTCATCAAAGAAAAGATCGGGATCGATGCCCGGCGCCCCGTCGATGACATGTGGCTCGGACCACGGGCCGCGAATATCGTCGGCCGTGATAACGAAGTTGACGAACTCGGTCTCCGCGCCCTCCTCCGGTGACAGGTAGACATTCGTCGTGATGATGTAGAAGCGTCCGTCGCGGCAACGCAGGGTCGGCGCGTGAATGCCGCCATTGGACTGCACGTCGACCAAATTGACCGCCCCGGTCGCCTGGCTCTCGCGGTGCATTCCATGACCGATGAGTTCCCAGTTAACGAGGTCGGTGCTGTGATGGATCGGCAGCCCCGGGAAATACTCGAACGTCGAATTGACGATGTAGTAGTCGTCGCCAACGCGGCAGATGGAGGGGTCAGGAGAGCTGCCGCGCAGAATCGGGTTCCTGAAGCCTGTATCGTCCGCCGAAGACAGCAGCGGCTGCGACAACAGGAGCAGCAAAGATACAACGCCCGCGAGGGTTTTCCGAATCAACTTGTCCATCGCCCAACTATAACGCGTATGGCCAAGCGAATAGGCCCTGCGCCTGCCCTTATGGTTGCCTGCGGCGCCACAATAACCGCAGCGCTATCGGCGTTGCTATAGTCGTGATGATTGCCATGACGACAATCGCCGAGAACAAGCTGTCCACGATGGGCCCCGGCGGGTCGGGCTGGAGGAACAGGCCAGCCTCGAAAGCGATACCCGCAATCACGAGTTCGACGGCCCCGCGGCCGCTCATCCCGACGCCGACAAGCAGCGAGCCGCGTTTCGAGAATCCGGCCCAGTAGGCGGGAATGCCAGAGCCGACAAGCTTGCTGATGATAGCGAGACCCGTGAGCGCAATGACGAAGCCCGGAGCCTGGGCGACGGCACTCACATCGAGGTGAAAGCCCACCGACACGAAGAAGATTGGCGCCAGGAAGCCGCGCGTCAGGCCGGACATTTGCTGGTGAACCCGTTCGTAAACCTGCTGCTCGACGACCTTCGGATGGAAGAACATGCCGGCCATGAAAGCGCCGATGATCTGGTGCAAGCCGAGATACTCCGCGAGGACGGCGTAGGCCAGCGCCGCGATCAGCGTCATGCTGAAGCCCACCTCGGGGAAACTGAGCTTGCGGAACCACCGGATGACGAGCGGGAACAGGTAGAGCCCCACCGGGATCGCAACAGCAAAGTACAGCACTACCTTGCCGAGGACGGGCAGGAGCGTGTCGACCGAGAACGAACCCACGGCCTGGCTGCCGATGGTCGCCACGAGCAGCGCCATCAGGAACAGGCTGAGCAGGTCGTCCCAGAGGGCGGCCGCGATGACGGTCTTGCCAACGCGGGACTCGAGCGCCCCCATATCCATGAAGATGCGCACCGCGACGGGCACCGCCGTGATGGCGAGCGCCACGCCGATGAACAGCGCCTGCGCGTACTTGAGGTCCGACTCGGGCAGCACCGCCTGGCCGAACGCGAAACCGATACCCATCGGCACAAGCATGCCGCCGATGGCGATCAGCACGGCAGAACGGGATGAACGCGCAAAGTCCAGCGGTTCCATCCGGATACCCGCAAGCAGCATCAGGAAGAACATGCCGAGTTCCGCGAGGCCATCGAAGATTTCGCTGTTGGCGGCGAACCAGATTGACGGCGTAAGGTGCTGGAACTGCTGCAACAGGAACCCGAGCATGATGCCGGCCACGAGTTCGCCGACGAGTGCCGGCATCTCGGCGCGTTCCGCAGCCTCCCCGAACGCGCGGGTCACGACGAGCAGGATCAGGATGATCAGCAGTACGTCCAGCGACCTGTCCTCTGCGGCTACAGCTCACCAGATTTTAGCTTTATTCCTTCTCAGCTCATTGAGCAATAAGGGTTTCTACTCTGGCGTTAGGCGATAGCGCCGCGACGGACTATGCTATCCCCATTCACCTGACTATCGACCACGCCATGAAGACACCCCCCAATGACAATCTCGCCGTACTGATCGACGCGGACAACGCGCAGGCGTCACCGATTCACGAGCTGCTCGAAGAAGTGTCGCGCTACGGCACGGCCAGCGTGAAGCGCGCTTACGGCGACTGGTCCACACCGCAGCTCAAGAAGTGGAAAGAGGAGTTGCACACCCATGCCATAAAACCCGTGCAGCAGTTCAGTTACACGAAAGGCAAGAACGCGACGGACTCCGCGTTGATCATCGACGCCATGGACCTGTTGCACTCGGGCGATCTGAACGGCTTCTGCCTGGTCTCGTCGGACAGCGACTTCACACCCCTGGCAACGCGCATTCGCGAATCCGGGCTGGTTGTCTACGGCTTCGGCGAGCGCAAGACGCCGCAACCGTTTGTCGCGGCCTGTGACAAGTTCATTTACACGGACATCCTCAAGCCGACCGAGAAGCAGGGCTCGAAAGGCAAGCCGCGGTTTCCCTCGCCGAAAAAGAAACTGGTCGAGGCGGTGGACAAGGCCTCGGGCGACGATGGCTGGGCCAACCTCGGCACCGTGGGTTCGCTACTCGTCAAGAATGATCCGTCATTCGACTCGCGCAACTACGGCTTCAAGAAGCTGGTCGAACTCGTCAACAGGCAGTCGTATCTCGAAGTCCGCAAAGAGAAGGCCGGCTCCGGCTCGGGCGGCGCGCACATCTACGTACGACTTAAGTAACGACCGCGCCGCTGTCCTGGTGGGTCTGCCGGTAGATCCAACGCAACTGCAGGCCGATGCCAACCAGGAACACGGCAAAGAAGGCCAGGTAGCAGATCTTCAGCACAGGGTCATCGATCGAATCCAGCACCGGGTCGCCCACGGGCAGGCGCAACAGCGCGTCTGTCACCGCAGGGATGCTGTGAAAAAACAGCGTCGCCGAATAGGCAATCGCCTGCACGTAACGCGACGTATTTCCATAGAGCTTGTTCTTCGCGGCGAAGGTTCCTACGCCCAGGGCGAGCAGCGTCATCAGCGCCAATCCGTGCCCCGGTCCGAAGGCGCCGTGCTGGTAGATGCCGAGCGCGGAAACCGCGGTAATCAGCGTGGCAAACAGGTAGACCTGGCTGGAGCGCGTCTCCAGCGTAATCTCCTTGTATTTGGCCAGCGCAATGACGCCGCTGATGAGCGCGATCGCGCCGAGCACGGTATGCAGCCAGCCGAGTGGTGAAATTGCAGGCATGTTCGCTCCCGCCGAATCGGAGACAGCAGCGATGCTAGCACGTTAGCGCCATTCGCGGATTTGCCGTGGGTCCGCTACTATGCTGTGCAAACTCGAATCGAGGATATGCCCTTGAGAACGAATAAGAACACCTGGGGTATGCGTTCGTTTTTGTTGGCTTCGCTGGCGCTGCCTGTCGCAAGCGCGATCGGCGACTGGACCGTGCCCGATGAGCTGCAGCCACAAGTCAATGCATTGAACGACGCTCAGCGCGCCTTCATCACGTCCGGCGCAGCCATCGACATCATTCCCGAGCGCCAACTCGTGCACGAACTCGAGACGCGCGACGCACGGAGCATGGCGAAGCTTCTTGACGACCTCATTGCCGTCGCCGGGCAGATGGGCTACTCGCCCGAACGCGACATGGGCGCCGC
>JASJCH010000080.1 GCA_030066075.1 Woeseiaceae bacterium | reverse complement strand
GCGGCACCACCTTGAAACCGCGATCGGCGAGACGCTCCGACATGTCGAGGGTCTCGTCCACTCCGCGAGTCGGCGAGCAGGTCACCGCGACATAAGACCCCGGCGCGAGCACGTCGAGCTTGGACTCGATTTTCGGCGTCGGGAATATCTCCATGTACGACTCGCGGACGGAGTCCAGGAGCGCTTGGCGTTCAGTGTCGGTCAGGTCCGGCATAAGCGCCGGATTCTCGCACGAGACGGGCCGTGCAGGATACCGTTGCGAGGCAATTTGGGCTCACGTACTATCGGCGCGCTTTCACGAGGTTGTGCCCATGAGCGAGACGAAAAATCCGCCCCTGCTGTCGATCGGGCCGCGCGTTCACAAATCGCCGTTTTTCGATGCGACGCTCCGCTACGGCGCGACCGCGTTCACGATCTACAACCACACCTACCTGCCTGCATCGTACGGGGACAACGTCCGGGATTACTGGAGCCTCGTCAACGACGTCACGCTGTGGGATGTGGCCTGCCAGCGGCAGGTCGAGATCACCGGCCCCGACGCGTTTGAATTCGTGCAGTTCCTGACGCCGCGCGACATGTCGCGCTGCGAGGTCGGGCAGTGCCAGTACATGGCGCTGACCAACCAGGACGGCGGCATCGTGAATGACGCTATCCTGCTGCGCGTCGAGGAGGACCGGTTCTGGCTGTCGCCCGGGGACGGCGACGTGCTGTGGTGGGCGATGGGTGTGGCCGTCAACAGCGGTCTGGATGTGACGGTGCGGGAACCCGACGTCTCGCCGTTGCAGCTGCAGGGACCGAAGGCGCCGCTCGTCGCTCGCGACCTGTTCGGCGACTGGGCCGTGGAGATGAAGTATTACCGACTGCGCGAGACCGAGCTGGACGGCATTCCGCTCGTCGTGTCGCGCACGGGCTGGAGTGGCGAACTCGGTTACGAGATATATCTGCGCGACGGCCGCTTCGGTGATGAGTTATGGGAGCGGGTCATGCAGGCTGGCGAACCCTACGGCATTCGTCCCGCCGCCCCGTCAACGATCAGGAGCATCGAGGGCGGGCTGCTGTCCTACGTGTCCGACATTACGCTGGACGACAACCCGTACGTGATCGGCATGGGTCGCTTCGTTGAGTTCGACCAGCCCGGTGATTTTATCGGCAAGGCGGCGTTGCAGGAGGTGGCGGCGGGCGGCCCGACGAGGCAGCTGGTCGGCATCGAGATTGACGGTCCTGCCCTCGAGGTGCCCAACGAGGAGTTCTGGGACATCGCGGTGAATGGCGAGACCGTCGGGCGGGTAACGCGCTGCGCGCACTCGCCGCGGCTGGAACGCAACATCGGCTGGGCGAATGTCCCGGTCGGTCTCGCCGACGTCGGCACCGAGCTGGTGGTGGACTCACCGAGCGGCGATCGCCGCGCGGTGGTCTGCGAGGCGCCCTGGTTCAAGCCGGAGATCAAGATCCCCGACGAATACAGGGGCTAGTCGCCGAAATCGGCTACGCCGAACTCGGCCAGCGCGTCCGCACCGTCCCGTATTTTCGCAGCAAGGGCGGTCGTTTCGGGCAATACCTGCTGCATGTAGAAGCGCGCGACCTTGCGTTTCGCGTCGTAGAACGCACCCTGCTTGTCCGCGATGCCGGCGACGATGTCGGCCCACAGGCAGGCGATAATCGTCAGCGCGAACTGGTGCAGGTACTGATAAGCGGCGCCATGGGCGATAGCGCGATCGGTTTCGAGCTGGCCGCGCAGCCATGCGGTCGTTTCGACCAGCCGCTCGAGGGCCGCGGTCGCCGGACCGGTGACGAAGGCGAGCTCTTCATTTGCAGAATGTCCGCCAAGGACCTCCTGCCATTGTGCGAGGAAGCGATCCGCGAACTCGCCGGTCTTGCCGGTGAGCTTGCGTGCGACCAGGTCCAGCGCCTGCACCTCGTTGGTGCCTTCGTAAATCTGCGTGATGCGGCAGTCGCGCACGAGCTGTTCCATGCCGTGCTCGCGGACGTAGCCGTGCCCGCCATAGATCCCTTGCGCCGAGACCGTGCTCGCGAGGCCGAGGTCCGACAGGAAGGCCTTGACGACGGGCGTCAGCAGGGCGACGGTCTGCCCCGCGTCGGCCGCGGCTTCAGGGTCGGCCGATCGCTCCATGATGTCGACGTGCAAGCCGGCGAAAGCAGCCAGCGCGCGGGCGCCCTCGACCTGCGACCGTATCGTCAGCAACTGGCGCTGCATCTCGGGCTGGTAAATGATCGGGTCGGCAGCCTTGCCGCCCGCGGGTCGCTCGCCCGGCGCCTTGCTCTGCAGGCGGTCGTGGGCGTAAGCCAGCGCGTTCTGGTACGCGATGTCGGCGAAGCCCAGGCCCTGGATGCCGACCGTCAGGCGCTCGGTATTCATCATCTTGAACATGGCCGCCAATCCGCGGTTTTCCTCGCCGATCAGCAGCCCGCGGGCGCCGTCGAAATTCAGGGCGCAGGTCGCCGAGCCCTTGATGCCCATCTTGTGCTCGATCGAGGACGTCACGACTTTGTTCCAGTCGCCCACCGACCCGTCGTCGTTGACGATGTACTTGGGAACGAGGAACAGGCTGATGCCGCGTGATCCCTCGGGCGCTCCGTCGATGCGCGCGATGACGAGATGCAGGATGTTCTCGGTGAGGTCGTGGTCGCCGGAGGTGATGAAAATCTTGGAACCGGTGATCGCATAGCTGCCGTCATCATTCGGCACGGCCTTGGTGTTGAGCAGGCCCAGGTCGGTGCCGCAGTGCGGCTCGGTCAGGCACATCGTGCCCGACCAGGTGCCTTCCACCATCTTCGGCAGGTACAGGTCGCGAATGTCGTCGGACGCGGTCGAGTCGAGCAGGTGATAGGCCGCGTGACTGAGCTCGGCGTAGAGCTTGAAAGACAGGTTGGTGGCGCCCAGCATCTCGTCGATCTGGTTTTGCAAAACCTTGGGCAAACCCTGGCCGCCGTGGTCCGGGTTGGCGTCGATCGTCGTCCAGCCGTTCTCGATGAACTGCTGGTAGGCCTGCTTGAAACCGGGCGGCGTGCGGACCTTGCCGTCTTCGTGCACGGCGCCATGCTCATCGCCGTCGCGGTTGATCGTCAGCAGCTCGGTAGTGCAGAACTTCCCGGCCTCCTCGAGAACCGCTTCGATGATGTCGGTGTCGACTTCTTCGTAGCCGGGCAGGGCGCTGAGGCGTTCGATTCCGAGCCATTCCGTCAGCAGGAACAGCATGTCCTTGGTAGGTGCGTTGTAGATCATACTATTGGTCAGTTTCTCAGGGGCGTGCCGTGCTCGAGCATGAAGCGGATGCGATCGCGGGTCTCGGTCGTCCGGCCCAGCGTCACGAACGCCTTGCGCTCGAGGTCAAACAGGTCATTTTCGGTTAACTCGGTGCCGGCGTCTATGTCGCCGCCGGTCACGATCATGGCGATCTGGGACCCCGTCGTGACGTCGTGTGGCGTCAGGTGGCCCTTGTCGTGCGCTTTCTGCAGCCACTCCTGCATTTCGCGCCAGGCGTCGCGGCCCGGCATAGCAAGTCGCTGCCGTTTTTCGACCGCGTATTCCGGCGCCAGTTCACGCACCGCATCGGTCGCCGCTCGCAGCAGGCGATCGCGGTTCATGATCCAGTCGTCGACGCCGTCGCGAAACATGGCCAGTTCCCTGGCTTCGAGCGGCGAGCGCGCCGTCTTGCCGTAACCGATATTCATGAAGGCGCTCCAGGCGGCCTTCGTGATATCGCCCTCGCGCTCGTACCAGCGGTACAGCATCTCCTTGACGCCGCCACCACCCGGCACGACGCCAACGAGCGACTCGACGAGGCCCGTGACCGAGTTGGCGTGGAAGATCACCTTGTCGGTGTGCAGCAGGACCTCGAAACCGCCGCCCATCGACAGGCCCGAGGGCGCGGCAACAACCGGGATCGGGGCATAGCGCATGGACTGCAGCGTTTTCTGGTAGTGGTCGAGGAACGCATCGAGCCCGTCCATGTCGCCTTTCTCTACGAAGCCCAGGATCGTGCCGAGGTCAGCGCCGCAGGAGAAGTGCTGCGCGTCGTTGTGAATGACCAGTCCGCAGTGGTGCTCGGATGCGTAGTCGACCGCGTGCTCGATTAGCTGCATCGAGTCCGGGCCGAGTGCATTGGCCTTGCTGTGAAATTCGACAAGCCCGATGCCGTGCTTGAGTTCGTAGAAGCTTGCGGCAGCGTTCTCTTCGATGGGCTTCAGCGTGCGGCTCAGCTCGCTGAATCGACGCACGCCTTTCGCCCGCCGGAGTCTGCTGAAGCCACCGTCCGACTCGAGATAGCGCAGTCTTTTTTTCTTGGCGCTATAGAACGACTCGCCGGCAGCCGTGCGCAGGAATACGGGAACCGGGCGGTCCTCGCTTTCGAGGCGCGCGATAAAACGGTCGACGCCGATCATGTCAATCATCTCGAACGGCCCGTGAATCCAGTTGTAGCCGAGCTTCATCGCGTCATCGATTGCGACAAGGGAATCGTTGACGTCGGGCACGAGCGAGGCCGCGTAGCACAGCGTGTGCGACAGGACTTCCCAGGCAAACGTTCCGAGTTTGTCATCCAGGCTGAGCAAGGGCGTGAAATCGCCCGACAGTTCCGCGTCGAGGGCCACCTGCAGCTTGCAGGGCACGTAGTCGCGGTACTCGAAGGTCTCGAGGTCCAGCGTCTTGCGGCTAATGTCCCTCGCCGGGTCCGCGGGCTGGTAGAAGCCGCCCTTGCCGCCTTTGTTGCCGATCAATCCCTCGTCGATCATCCGCTGCATCACGGGCAGGCCGGCGGCGACCTCGTGGAACGGGTCGTCCTCCGGGAGGATCGACTCGAGGCTTTTCGCGACGTCCGACATCAGGTCGATGCCGATCAGGTCATAGAGCCCGAAGACGCCGGTCTTCGGAATGCCCAGGGGCCGGCCGAAAATCGCATCCGCTTGCTCGGGAGAGAGCCCCAGTTCGAACGCCGTGTGCAAGGCCTTCTGTATGGCAAAGACGCCGACGCGGTTGCCGAGGAACCCCGGCGTATCGTTGCAGACGACCACGCCCTTGCCGAGCTTCTGGTCGCAGAACGTGTCGAGGCAGTCGATGACCTCGCGCTTCGTGTCCTCGCCCTGCACGAGTTCGAGCAGGCGCATGTAACGCACGGGGTTGAAGAAGTGCGTGATCGCGAACTCTTCGCGGAACGTTGCGGGCATGTCCTCGACGAGCAGCGAGATCGGGATCGTCGACGTATTCGACGATACGATCGAGCCCGTTTTGCGGATGGCGTCGATGTCCTTGTAAAGCGCCTTTTTGATATCGAGGCGCTCGACGACGGCCTCGGCAATCCAGTCGGCATCACGAATCTTGTCGAGATCGTCCTCGATATTGCCGATCGTAATGCGCTCGACGAAGTCCTTGTGCAGCAGCCCCGGCTGACTCTCGTCGAGCAGGCGCTCGAGCGCGCGCTCACATATCGCGTTGCGATTGTCGCCATTCGCCGGGATGTCGAGTAGTACGACCGGCACGCCGGCATTGGCGAGCTGCCCGGCGATGCCGAGCCCCATCGTGCCCGCCCCGATTACGGCGGCGCTGTTGATTTCGTACATATCAGGAACCCTGGGTTGCTGGGTTGTGCTTGAAGATGAAGTCCCGCAAAAGTTTGCGGCAGCGGTTCGGCGCCTCCTGCGGGACCATGTGGCCGCAGTCCGCGATGACGGCCACCTCGGGATTCGGCAGTTGCGCGATCAGTTTGTCAGTCGCCTTCTTCGGCGCCATGCGGTCGTTGTCCGCGACGATCACCTGCACGTGCGGCTTGACCAGCAGGGCCGCCTCGGCGCCGTTCGCATAGTTGTTGCAGGCACTAAGATCGGCGTGCAAGGCGTCGGGCGTGTTGCCGCGCATGACCATCTGGCCGGCGGCGATCATCGCGTTGCCCGGCACCGGGCCGCGGCTGTAGTGCCCGGCCGCGCCGAACCCCCAGCTCGTCATCATCGAAATGGCCGCGTCGGGATTGTTCTTCGCCGCACCGAGCAATGCATCATTGACTGGCGTTGCAAGTCCGCTCGCGATCAGGCTCAGCGATCGCAGTCGAGCGGGGTCATGCGATCCGAGCTCGAGCCCCACCAGGCAGCCCATCGAGTGCCCGACAAAAGAAACGTTGCGGCAGTCCAGCGCTTCGAGGACGTCGTTGAGCCAGTCGGCCATCGCTTCGATCGACGCGAGCGGCGGGCCCGCCGAGTTCGTGTGTCCCGGCAGGTCGGGCGCCAGTACCGAGTAGCCGCGGAACGCGAAAAAGCGTGACTGCAGGTTCCACACGGTGTGGTCGCCGCCCGCGCCGTGCAGGAACACGACAACAGGCCGTGCGCAGTCGAACGGTTTACCGCCCGTCGTCGCAAAGACCTGCTTGCCGTTGACCTCGATGTACATGGGTCAGCTCGCGGCCACGCGTTTCGCGGCGCGAAATCCCGTATCGAAGTCGGCCTTGATGTCGGCGACGTCCTCGAGACCGACCGACAGGCGGATCATGTCCTCGGTGATACCGGCCGCCTCTAGCGCCTCGGCGTCGATGCGCGAGTGCGTGGTCGTCGCCGGATGGATGATCAGCGTCTTGGCGTCGCCCACGTTGGCCAGGTGCGACGCGAGCTCACAGGCCTCGATAAACGCCTTGCCGGCCGCGCGCCCGCCCTTGACGCCGAAGCTGACAATGGAACCGGCGCCCTTCGGCAGGTATTTCTTCGCAAGTTCATGGCTCGAGTGCGACGGCAGGGAGGGGTGATTGACCCACGATACCTGCTCGTGGTTCGACAGGTAGTCGAGCAGCTCCTGCGTGTTCGCCATGTGCCTGTCCATGCGCAGGCTCAGCGTCTCGATGCCCTGCAGCAGCAGGAAGGCGTTCATCGGGCTCATCGACGGGCCGATGTCGCGCATGGCCTCGGCGCGGATGCGCGTGGCGAACGCGCTGGGCCCGAACTCCTCCCAGAGGTTGATGCCCGAGAACGGCGCATAGGGTCCGGTGATCGTCGGGTACTTGTCGGTGGCGCCCCAGTCGAAGTTGCCGCCGTCGACAACCACGCCGCCGATAGCGACGCCGTGGCCGCCCATCCACTTGGTCACCGAGTGCACGGTCATGTTGGCGCCGTAGTCGAAGCAGCGGCACAGGTAGGGCGTATTGAACGTCGCGTCGATCATGACGGGCACGTGGTGCTCGGCGCCGATGCCGGCAATGGCCTCGAGATCGAGTATGTCGAGCCCCGGGTTACCGATCAGTTCGCCGTAAATCAGTTTCGTGTTGTCTTGCATCGCGGCCCGGCAGGCGTCCGGGTCGGTCGGGTCGAAGAACGTCGTCGTGATGCCGAAACGTGGCAGCGTGTTTTTCATCAGGCTGATGTTGCCGCCGTACATCTGCGTCGAGGCGACGATGTGATCGCCCTGGCCCAGGATCGCCGTGATCGCGCAGAACGTCGCCGCCATTCCGGACGACGTGCACACCGCCGCCGAGCCGCCCTCGAGCGATGCGATGCGCTGCTCGAGGACGCCGACCGTCGGATTGGTGATGCGGGTATAGGCGTGTCCGCCGCGCTCCAGGTTGAAGATCGACGATGCCGTGTCGGTGTCCGGGAAGACGTAGGAAGTCGTCTGGTAGATCGGCGCCGCGCGGGCGCCGAACTCGGGATCGACGACCTGCCCGGCGTGCAGGCTCAGCGTGTCGAAATTGAGGAACCGCGACACGGGATCAGACCGCCTCGAGCGCGTCCGCCAGGGCCTGGATCAGGTCCTCGGTGTCCTCGAGGCCGACCGACGCCCGCACGAGCCCGTCGATGATGCCGACGCGGGCGCGCTCCTCGGGCTCGACATCGGCGTGCGTCATCGTAACCGGGTGCGTGATCAGCGACTCCACGGAGCCGAGGTTCTCGGCGAGCGTCCAGAGCTCGATGTTGTCCATGAGCTTTTTGCCGGCCGCAACGCCGCCCTCGACCTCGAACCAGAGCATGGCGCCGAAGCCTGACGCCTGGCGCTTCGAGAGTTCGTGCTGCGCAAAACTCTCCAGGCCCGGGTAGGCCACCTGCCTGACCTTCGGGTGCGCCTCGAGGAACTCGGCGATAGCCATCGCGCTGGCCGACTGCGCATCCATCCGGACCGACAGCGTCTTGCAGCCCTGCAGCGTGAGCCACGCGACCTGCGGCGACATGATGGTGCCTGTGCTGTTCTGGATGAAGCGCACGGCATCGGCGTGTTCCTGCGAGTTGCTGATGACCGCGCCGCCGACTGTCGCGTTGTGGCCGTCCATGTACTTGGTCGTGCTGTGGATCGAGATGTCGGCGCCGAGTTCGAACGGGCGCTGGAAATAGGGCGTCAGGAACGTGTTGTCCACGGCGTGCACGGCGCCCGCCTTTTTCGCAATCTCGGAGATAGCGGCGATGTCCGAGCACTTCATCGTCGGGTTGGCGGGCGTCTCGGTCAGGATCATGGCCGTGTTGTCGCGCACGGACGCGGCAACGTTGTCGGGATCCGAGGTGTCGGCGAAGGTGTAGTCGATGCCGAAGCGGCTCAGGATCTTGGTGCTGAGTCGATAGGTGCCACCGTAGGCGACGTCCGAAACGATCGCGTGCTTGCCGGCTTCGAGAAACGCGAGCATCGTCGCGAGCACGGCGCTCATGCCCGTGCCGAAGCACGCGCAGTCCACGCCGCCTTCGAGATCGGCGAGCTTGTTTTCGAGCGCTTTCACGGTCGGGTTGCCCGAGCGCGAGTAGGTGAAGCCCTTGCTGAGGTACTCATCGACCGAGGGCTGGACGTAGGTCGTGGACTGGTAGATCGGCGTCAGTATCGAGCCGGTCTCCGGGTCGGGCTTGACGCCCGCATGAATTTGCCTGGTTCTGAAACCCATTGTGCTTGCTTCCTTGTTCGGGGCGGTGACTGGTTGCCGGTTAGCCGGAATCGCGTAATTGTAGCGGGTCGTCGGGATCGACGCCCTCCATAAACTGCTTGCAGCGGTCGAGATTGGTGAGCTGGTAGACGAGGCCCAGCCAGTTGTTGACGATGGCCTTGCCGGTGTCGCCCCAGGTGTTGTCGCAATAGGGCAGCAGAGCTTCCTCGGGGAACTGAGGCGCTTGCGCTTTGCCGTTGCGTGACAGCTCGTCGAGCAATGCCGCGGCGAGTTCCTCGCCTTCCGGCGTCAGGAAATGCTCGGGAATACGCGGCAGCCTCGAGCGCTCGCCCACGACGTAGCGGTTGTACTCGCGCTTGAACTCCTTTAGCAGGCTGACGGCGCCGTACTCGGGGTGGCCCTGGAAGTAGACGACCCGGAAACCATCGGGACTCGTGGCGATGTGAACACCGACGTCGCTCTCTGCAAGCACCATGCAGCCGGCCGCCTCGAACTGCTCGCGTGGAATGTCGTTGTGCCGTGAATGCGGCGCTTCAAAGCGCGTGTTGACGTCGCGCAGCAGCGGGTGATCCCTGCGCGTCACGCGATGAGTGTAAACGCCCCACTGCTTGCGCGGCAGGGGTACGCGATCGATGCCGTAGTGGTGCTTGACCACGGCATGGGTCGCCAGGCAGGAACAAAACGTCGAGGCTACGTTGCTCTCGGCCCAGCTGACGACTTCGATCAGCGGTTCCCAGAACGGCTCGTCAACCAGGTTGGGCTGGGCCACATTGGCGCCCGTGATGATCAGTGCGTCAAGACCCTGCTCCGCGAGCTCCTC
>JASJCH010000079.1 GCA_030066075.1 Woeseiaceae bacterium | reverse complement strand
AGCAGTAGCCGATCACGCGCACGTTCATAGTTGCCATTGCGCAGGTACTGGGCGCCGAGCTGGTAGTTCAGGGCCGCGGCGTTTTCCTCGTCCGCCTCGGCTTCGGCCACGGTCGTCGTGGTCGTGGTGACGCAGCCTGTCAATATCGACCCGGTTGCAATGAGTGCCAACAGAATTTCGCTCTTCTTCATGCTGTTGCCATCCTTCGTCGCTTCTCGCTCAGTCTGTTACGTACGCGGTCGCTCACTTTACCAGCCAATTGGCCGCATGCCGCGTCAATGTCTTCGCCGCGCGTCTTGCGAATAGTGGTAACGATGCCACGCTCGCGCAGACGGTTCTGGAACCTGACGATCGTGTCCGCGGGCGAACGCTGGAACTCGTTGCCCGGGAACGGGTTGAACGGAATCAGGTTCACCTTGGCCGGCTTGCCGTCCAGCAGATCGAACAACTGGTCGGCATGCTCGGGTCGGTCGTTCACGCCGTCGAGCATCACGTACTCGAAGGTGATGTAGCGGTTTTGGCGCTTGGCCGCGTAACGCCAGCAGGCGTCGAGCAAACCCGCTATCGGGTGCATCTTGTTAATCGGCACGAGCCGGTCGCGGAGGTCATCGTTGGGCGCGTGCAGCGACACCGCGAGGGACACGTTGCACTCATCGCCCAGGCGCTCAATCGTCGGCACCAGCCCGCTCGTGCTGACCGTGACGCGGCGTCGCGAAATTCCGTAGGCAAGGTCCGATATCAGGATGTCGATGGCCGGGACGACGCTGCGGTAGTTGGCGAGTGGCTCACCCATGCCCATGAACACGACATTGGTGACAGCGTAGTCCCGGGCGTCGTTGTCGCGCCGCGGCAGGACGCTGTTGGCGTGCCAGACCTGGCCAATGATCTCCGCGGCGCTCAGGTTGCGATTGAACCCCTGCGCCCCTGTCGCGCAGAACGCGCAGTCAAGCGCACAACCAACCTGTGACGAGATGCACAGCGTGCCGCGATCCGGCTCCGGAATGAAGACGGCCTCCACTGCCTGGCCAAAGCCGCTCTCGAACAGCCACTTGACGGTACCGTCGGCCGAGTCGTGTTGCGACAGGACCTGCGGCAATTCGATAACCGTCTCTTCGCTGAGCTTCTGGCGCAGCGACTTGGACAGGTCGGTCATCGCATCGAAGTCGGTGACGCCGCGCTGGTAGACCCAGCGCATCAGCTGACGCGCATGGTAGGGCTTCTCACCGAGACGGGTGAACAGCGCCTCGAGCTCGCCTTGCGGCATGCCCAGCAGGTTTATCGCGTCAGCCGACAAGCAAGACTCCTAGCGCGTGCGCGGGCAGACGCCGTCGTCGCCGAAGAAGAACGCGATCTCCACCGCCGCCGTGTCGGGGCCGTCCGAGCCGTGCACTACGTTTTCCTCGATGCTGGCTGCGAAGTCGGCGCGGATTGTGCCCGGGTCGGCGTCGGCCGGATTGGTGGCGCCCATGATCTCGCGGTTCTTCGCGATGGCGTCTTCGCCCTGCAGCGCCTGCACGACGACGGGGCCCGAAGTCATGTAACTGACGAGGTCGTTGAAAAACGGGCGCTCCTTGTGCACGGCATAGAAGCCCTGCGCCTGTTCGGTCGTGAGGTGCATCATCCGGGCGGCCACGATCTCCAGGCCCGCTTTCTCGAAGCGGCTGTAGATTTCGCCAATCAGGTTCTTCTGTACGCCATCCGGCTTGATAATGGAGAGCGTCTGCTCAACGGCCATAGTGTTTCCCTTCTGTTGGAGCGCCCGGGGCGCGGTTCAATTAATGGCTCCCGCCGGGTATTGCCCCGGCAGGATTTGGACGTAAACAATTAATTTTACTTCAGATGTTGAAGCTTTCGCCACAGCCGCATTCGCCCGTGACGTTCGGATTCCTGAAGCTGAATGCCTCATTCAGGCCGTTCTTGATGAAATCGACCTCGGTGCCGTCGATCAGCTTGAGCGCCTCGGGGTCGACGACGATCTTGACGCCGCGGTCCTCGAAGACGACGTCGTTGCCCTCGATCTCGTCGGCATAGTTGACGACGTACGAGTAGCCTGAGCATCCGGTCGGCTTCACGCCAACGCGCAGGCCCACGCCGTGACCGCGTTTTACCAGGTAAGCGCTCACACGCTCTGCTGCCGATTCCGTTAACGAAATTGCCATGTCAGTCCATCTCAGTAATGACGCGCCCAAGCGACCGGACTGCGTCTTCAAGGACGAGTATACGTCCTGTCTTCTCCACCGGTACAGAGAGACTTTGCATAAGGCCGGTCGCCGGGAATTCAAGCAGTTCGACCGCGCTACGCCCTTCCAGTTCGGCGCAGGCGGCCTCGGCGGCCGCGATGACGTGGGGGCAACCGTAGGCCAGGAAGGCCATGGCCTCGACCCGGCCATCGCGCACATGTGCCGTGAGGCGGATTTTCACCCCCTGGTCGACCACGGCGGCGCTGCAATTGCCCTCGAGCACCCCGGCGTGCCCGGGGCGCGCAAAAAGCTCGCGAACCCGGTCGCTGTATGGGTCCGGGCTCATGCGGCCACAGGCGCCAGCTGCCGCAGACGCGTTACGGCGCCGCGGTACAGCTCGACAGCAGCATCAATCTCGGCGTCGGTCGTTGGCCGGCCGAAGCTGAAACGGATCGCGCTTTGGGCCAGTTCGTCGCTGCGACCCAGCGCCCGCAGGACGTAGGACGGCTCCTGGCTTTTCGAATTGCACGCGGAACCGGTTGCAACGCACAGCGGCTCGAGCGCCAGCAGCAGGCTTTCGCCCTCCACGCCCTCGGCGCTGACGTTCAGGATGCCCGGAAAGCCGTGCTCGAGCGAGCCGTTCACAACCAGCCCCGGGAGGTCCCTGATGCCGGCCCAGAAGCGGTCCCTGAGGGCTCGCAGGTGCGCGAGATCCTGGTTCATGCGCTGCGCGGCGATCGCCGCGGTTTCACCAAAGCCCACGATTTGCTGGGTAGGCAGGGTCCCGGGCCGCAGGCGGCGTTGCTGGCCGCCGCCGAACAGCATCGGGTCGACGTGCACGCCCTTGCGATCGGCGATATACAGCGCGCCGGTGCCCTTGGGGCCATAGAACTTGTGCGCCGTCATCGACATCAGGTCGACCGGCAGCGCGTCGAGGTCGATGGGCAGCTTGCCGCAGGATTGCGCCGCGTCCACGTGGTAGAGGATCCCCCGGTCGCGGCACAGGGCGCCGATGCCCCCGATATCCTGGATGATCCCGGTCTCGTTGTTCACGTGCATGATCGACACGAGCTGGGTGTCGTCGCGCAGCACGCTCTCGAGTTTGCCGAGGTCGACGCGGCCGTCGGGCTCGGGATCGACCCAGGTCACCTCGAACCCGCGCTTCGCCAGCGTCGCGAACGGATCGGTGACCGCCTTGTGCTCGGTGCGCATCGACACGAGATGGCGACCGCGATCCTGCCGGTACGTAGCCGCGCCGAAGATCGCCAGGTTGTCCGACTCGGTCGCGCCCGAGGTCCATATCAGCCGGTCCGGCGACGTATTCACGAGCGCAGCCAGCCTCTCAGCCGCCGCGCTGATCAGGTCGATACTCTGACGCCCTTCGCTGTGCGTCGATGACGGGTTGGCGTAATTGCCGGGCGCCGCCATCGCTGCGCTCATCGCATCGATGATCGCCGGGTCGACCGGCGTCGACGCGGCATAGTCGAGGTAAATCATTTGCTGCTCGTCACTCACGGGGTTTGCCCTTGCGTTCCACGGCCGTCAGGATGCCGCGCAGTATATTGACCTCGTTGTGGTCGGGTCGTGCCCTGACGAACAGCCGCCGCAACCGGCGCATCAGGTGGCGCGGGTTGTCCGGGTCCAGAAAGCGTATATCCCGCAGCACGGTCTCGAGGTGGCGGTAGAAATGCTCCATCTCCTCGCTGGTCGCGAGCGGCGCGTCGGGCTCGTATTGCGGCTGGTCGCGATCGACGCCCGCGGCGCGCAGCTCGTAGGTCAGCACCTGCACTGCCATAGCCAGGTTGAGCGAGCTGAAGTCCGGGTTGGTCGGTATGGTCAGCAGGGCGTCGCAGAGATCGAGATGCTCGTTGGTCAGGCCGTACTTCTCCGGGCCGAACACGGCAGCGACGGGGCCCGCTGCGCTCTCTTCGATCAGTTTCGCCGCGCATTGCCGCGGTTCCAGTGTCGGCCAGTTGATCGCGCGCGATCGCGCGCTGGCGCCCACCGTGTAGACGCTGTCGCTCACCGCTTCTTCCAGGGTGTCGGCTACCACGGCGTTCTTGAGCACGTCCACCGCGCCCGACGCCCGGGCCGTGGCGTCCTTGTGCGGAAAGTGCCTGGGGCCTACGAGCGCCAGGTCGGCTATGCCCATGTTTTTCATCGCGCGCGCCACGGCGCCGATGTTGCCGGGGTGGGTCGTTCCGACGAGGACGATTCGTATCGACATGGCTGGTCAGGGGTTCCGAAAATTCGCTATTCTAGCGCCGCGGCCCGCCTGGGCCGAGTTCTTTGACAATGATGGAATCGTTTTATGCACGCTCTACTCAACGTGGCCGTGATGGCCGCCCGGCGCGCCGGCAATGTGCTGGTTCGGAAGATGGTCAATCTCGAAAAGCTCAACGTCGAGAAGAAGGGGCATAACGATTACGTCAGCGATGCGGATCGGGCGGCCGAGGAAACGGTCATCGACTGCATCCACAAGCACTATCCCGACCACGCCATCCTGGCCGAAGAAAGCGGCGTCCAGGGCGAGTCGGACACCGTCTGGATCATCGACCCGCTCGACGGCACCACTAACTTCCTGCATGGATTCCCGATCTTCTGTGTCTCCGTCGGCGTGCAGGTCAACGGCCGCATGGAACATGCGGCGGTCTACGACCCGCTGCGCCAGGAGCTGTTCACGGCCTCACGCGGCGAAGGCGCGCAGCTCGATGGCCGGCGCATCCGGGTCAGTGGCCAGACCCACCTGGATCGCGCTTTGATCGGAACGGGTTTCCCGTTTCGCCAGGCCAACCAGGAGATCAGGCCCTACCTCGACATGCTCGGCAAGGTGGTTCGCAATACCTCGGGCGTACGCCGCCCGGGCGCTGCCGCACTCGACCTGTGTTACGTCGCCGCGGGCAGGCTCGACGGCTTCTGGGAGACGGGACTCGCACCGTGGGATCTCGCGGCCGGCAGCCTGATCATCCGCGAGGCCGGCGGCATTGTCAGCGGCCTCGACGGCAGCGAGAAGTTCATGGAAACGGGCCACATCCTCTGCGGCACACCGAAAATCTACGCGGGCCTCGCGAAACTCTGCGCGCCGGAAATCGCTCAACTCGTCCCGTAGGAGCGGCCCATGGCCGCGACCGACTCTTCATCCTCATTCCGAGTAAATAAATGCTGTTCGACGAAATCAGAACCATAGCCGCGACACACGACGAGATAGTCGTTCCCGCGTCCTGGGCCCAGGGCCGCACCGTTTACGGTGGTCTGTCCGCAGGTCTGCTGTGCGACGCGGTGTCGCAGGGCGTGGACTCCAACCGTCGGCTGCGCTACCTGAAAGTAGGTTTCCTGCGGCCGCTGGAAGCCGAGAAGCCGTTCCGGATCGAGATGGAGGAAGTCTCCGCAGGGCGAACGGTCGTTGTGAGGTCCGCCCAGATCGTCCAGGACGGCGTTGCGCGTGTGGCCGTGCAGGCCAACTTCGTCACCCGGCTGGAGAGCCACGTCGAAATAGAGACGTTTCGCCCCCCGAAATTGAAGTCCCGGGACGAGGCAGGCGCGATGCATATGCGTGGCCCGCAACTGCCTGCATTTACTCAATTTATCGACTTCCACGTCACTACCGATGGTCTGCCGTTCCAGGGCGTTGATGTCTCCGAACTCGGCGGCTGGATGCGTTTCGAAACGCCACCCGACGCCTTCACCAAATCCCACCTCGTCTGCCTGATTGACGTGTGGCCGCCAGCACCCGTGCCATCTTTCGACAAGATGGTCCCGCTGTCGACGGTCAACTGGGGCATTCACTTCGCCGAGCCGCTCGAAGGGATCAGAGGAGACGACTTCCTCGGCTACCTGGCTCGCACCAACTTCTTCAAGGACGGTTATGGCTCATCCACCGCCGATATCTGGGCCCCGGACGGTCGTCTCCTGGCCCGGAGCTACCAGACCTTCGTGATTTACGGCTGATTCCTGGAACACCTGCTGTATCCCCGAAGTCTTGACCAAAATTTGACGACTTTCATTGCCGCCGGGGCTAGCGTGGATACGGGGAAAACCCCGTTCACCAGCCCTTTAAGAAAAAGGAGGGGGCAATGTCTAGATTCAAGTTCTTGCTGACGCTCGTCATCATGTCCGCTATCAGCGTTCCCGCTGTGGCCGGTGAGGCCGTTGTGAAACGCGTACCGGCGGGCGCCGTAGCATTTCATTTCGTGTTCAACCTGGACTACGTCCCAGTTGTGCCAGGACCGCCGGAATTCGTGGGCTATGTCGCGTACATCGAAGGTGTCGACAGCTCGCTTTTCGCGGGTACCCCGTCGAAAGACACGGCCTATTTCACCATCCGCGTTACCAGGGGCCTGCCGCCACCGATTGACCTGCTAGTTGAGACGGATCCAGAATTGACCGTGCAGCTGATCGCGCCTGACGACATGTTCGCGCCCGGCCAGTTTACGGTCTTCTATAATTCGAGCCCCGGCCCTCGTGACTGGAAAAACCCGGATACATTCTCCGACGGCGTGCCAGTAGCCGTGTTCGAGGAAGGCGCGCTGATGAGTAGCCAGGCATTCGGCACTTTCCCGGGTGTTTTCTTCAATACCTTTTCGGCCCAGCTGATCGATAGCTCAGTAATTCGTTTCAACGGCCAAAAGATCAACTTCAAGAGAATCGTGCCTTTCGGCGTCACGGCCACGAACTTTGGCAACGCCATTCATCAGGACTTCTCAGGCGTCTCCGGTGGGGGTACAGCAGTCGCAATCGGCCCGAAATTCCGCAAAGCGCCGGATGACGACGACTGAGATTCGCTCGCGATAACGGGAGCCCGCTCCGGCGGGCTCCTACGGCATGTCGTCGAGGAGGTCCGGGTCCTTGACGGGCTCGATGAGGTCCTGGGCATTCACGCCAAGTAGCAGCGCCGTCGCACTCGCGGTGTAGATCGACGAGTAGGTACCCACGACGATGCCGACGATCAGGGCGATCGCAAACGGCGCGATCGACTCACCGCCGAACAAAAGCAACGCAATCAGCACGAGCAGGGTGGTAACGCCGGTGATGATCGTGCGGGCCAGCATCTCGTTGATCGACGTGTTCATCGACTCCTCGGCCGACACGCCGCGCAGCTTGAAGAAGTTCTCGCGAATTCGGTCGAAGGCGACGACCGTATCGTTCAGCGAGTAACCGATCACTGCCAGCACGGCCGCAACGACTGTCAGGTCGAACGGCAGGTTGAACACCGCGAAAAACCCGACGGTCACGATGACATCGTGCACGAGCGCCGCAACGGCGCCCGCCGCAAATTTCCACTGGAAGCGGATCATCACGTACACGAAGATCAGCAACAGCGCGATGATCATCGCCAGGCCGCCGCGCTCGGTCAGCTCCTTGCCCACCTGGGGACTGACGAACTCGACACGCCGCAGCTCCACGCCCTCGGTCCCGAGGGCCACGGTGCGGCGCAGGTCCTCGCGCAGTTCGTCGGGGTTCGTGCCCTCCTGCGGCGGCAAACGGACCAGCACGTCCGTGTCGGTACCGAAGCGCTGTACCTGGGCGTCGTCATAGCCGGCTGCGGCCAGTTTGCCGCGAATCTCCTCGAGATTTGCCGCCTCGGGATAGCCAACTTCGAGCAGGATGCCGCCCGTGAAGTCGATTCCGAACTCCAGGCCTTCGACAGCCAGCTCGTAAAGCGATACGACAACGATGAGAACGGAGAACGCGAGCGCGATTTTGCGGCGCGACTCGCCGAGGAAGTTGATATTCGTCTTGCGCTTGATCAGTCGCATGGTCGCTCTCCTATACCGGCAGGGACGACAGCTTGCGGCCGCCAAAGACGAAATTCACGACCGAGCGAGTACCGACGATCGCCGTGAACATGGAAGTCAGGATGCCGATCATCAGCGTAATGGCAAAGCCCTTGATCGGGCCCGTGCCGAACGCGAGCAGCACGATGGCTGCGATCAGGGTCGTGATGTTGGCGTCAGCGATCGACGAAAGCGCCTTCTCATAACCGGAGTTGATCGCCGCCTGCGGCGACGCGCCATCTCGCAGCTCCTCTCGTATTCGTTCGAATATAAGGACGTTGGCATCCACGGCCATACCGACCGTCAAGACGATGCCCGCGATGCCCGGTAGCGTCAGTGAGGCGCCCAGCATCGACAGCACGGCCACAATGAACACGAGGTTCGAAAACAACGCCAGGTTGGCAATCATGCCGAACCAGCGGTAGTAGAACGCCATGAAGACGATCACGGCCAGGAAACCGATCTGTATGGCGCGGAAGCCGCGGTCGATGTTGTCCTGGCCGAGGCTCGGCCCGATCGTGCGCTCGTCTACCTTGAAAACGGGCGCAGCCAGCGCGCCGGCACGCAGCAGTACGGCCAGGTCGCGCGCCTCGATGGGTGACAACCCGGTGATCTGGAAGCGGTTCTTGAACACGCCGCGGATGGTGGCCGTGTTGATGATTTCCTCGGTCTTGACCCGGCGCGACTCGAGCTGGCCATTGCGCATGACGTCTTGCTGCCGCCATTCGATGAACAGGGTGGACATCGGCTTGCCGACGTTCTCGCTCGTAGTCGCCAGCATGCGGTCGCCGCCCGCCGAGTCCAGGGTGATGTGCACGGCAGGCTGTCCTTCCGCCGTGAATCCCGAGCGCGCATCTACGATCTCGTCTCCCGAGGCGACAACCTCGCGCTTGAGCAACTGCGCGTCTTCGTTGCCGCGGCCCGGGTAGCGGCGCGTGCCGGGCAGGTCGCCCGTCTGGTCGACGAGCCGGAACTCCAGCGTCGCAGTGGCCGTCAGTATTTTCTCGAGCTCCGTCGGATCCTGTACGCCGGGTAGCTGCACGACGATGCGATCGACGCCCTGGCGCTGCACGAGCGGCTCGGCGACACCGAGTTGGTCGACACGATTGCGCAGCGTCGTCATGTTCTGTTCGATCGCGAAATCCTGGCGGTCCTTGATCTGCTGCTCAGTCATACGCACGGTCAGCGACTTGCCGTCGGTCCCGTCTCCGACCAGCAGGTCCGGGTCGGCCTCGCTCACGATGCTGCGGGCCGCTTCGAGATCATCGGGGCTGGTGAGGCGAACCGTGATGATGCCGCCATTGAGATCGACGCGGTTGCGAATGCGGGCTTCGCGTAGCCGGTCCTCGAAGTCCTGCTCGTAGCCCTCCATGCGATTGCCGATAGCGGTATCCATGTCGACTTCGAGCAGAACGTAGACGCCGCCGCGCAGGTCGAGGCCGAG
>JASJCH010000078.1 GCA_030066075.1 Woeseiaceae bacterium | reverse complement strand
CTCGGCCAGAACCTGCTCGTCGCGTTCATGCCGTGGAACGGCTACAACTTCGAGGACTCGATCCTGATCTCGGAGCGCGTCGTCAAGGAAGATCGCTTCACCACGATTCACATCGAGGAACTGCAGTGTGTCGCCCGCGATACCAAGCTCGGTCCCGAGGACATCACCTCGGACATCCCGAACGTTGGTGACGCGGCACTCGCCAAGCTCGATGAGTCGGGCATCGCCTTTATCGGCGCCGAAGTCAACGCCGGCGACATCCTGGTCGGTAAGGTCACGCCCAAGGGCGAGACCCAGCTGACACCGGAAGAGAAGCTGCTGCGCGCGATCTTCGGTGAGAAGGCGTCCGACGTGAAGGACACGAGCCTGCGCGTTCCGCCGGGCATGGACGGCACGGTCATCGACGTTCGCGTCTTCACGCGCGATGGCGTCGAAAAGGACCTGCGCGCACTGTCGATCGAGCGGTCGGAGCTTGAAAGCGTTCGTAAAGACCTCGATGACACGCTGCGCATCCTGGAGGAAGACATCTACGAGCGCGTCGAGCGCATGCTCCTCAACAAGATGGCGCAGGGCGGTCCCAACAAGCTCAAGTCGGGCTCCAAGATCACCAAGGGCTATCTCGAAGAGGTGCCGCGTGAGAAGTGGTTCGAAATTCGCCTGAAGAACGACGACGCGAACGAGCAGCTGCAGAAGGCGTTCGAGCGCCTCAACGCGCAGCGCGACGAGTTCGACCGTCGTTTCGAGGAGAAGAAGGCCAAGATCACGGCGGGTGACGATCTCGCGCCGGGCGTGCTGAAGATGGTCAAGGTCTACCTGGCCGTCAAGCGCCGCATTCAGCCGGGCGACAAGATGGCAGGCCGCCACGGTAACAAGGGTGTCATCTCGACGATCGTTCCGGTCGAAGACATGCCGTACCTCGACGACGGCACGCCGGTCGATATCGTCCTGAACCCGCTGGGCGTTCCGTCACGAATGAACGTCGGCCAGGTGCTCGAAACGCACCTCGGCTGGGCGGCCAAGGGGCTCGGTAAGAAGATCGACGACATGCTCAAGGCGCAGGAATCGATGGCGAAGCTGCGCCAGTTCCTGGAAACGGTCTACAACAAGACCGGCGGGCGTGTCGAAGACATCAAGGGTCTCAACGACGAAGAAGTCGTCGAGCTTGCCGGCAACCTGACCAGCGGTGTGCCGACGGCGACGCCGGTCTTTGACGGTGCGGCAGAGGCCGAGATCAAGGGCCTGCTCGAACTGGCCGATCTCTCCGATACCGGGCAGTCGACGCTGTACGACGGCCGCACCGGCGAGGAATTCGACCGCGACGTTACGGTTGGCTACATGTACATGCTCAAGCTCAACCACCTCGTCGACGACAAGATGCACGCGCGTTCGACCGGACCTTACAGCCTCGTTACCCAGCAGCCGCTGGGCGGCAAAGCCCAGTTCGGTGGCCAGCGCTTCGGTGAGATGGAGGTCTGGGCGCTCGAAGCCTACGGCGCGGCCTACACCTTGCAGGAGATGCTGACCGTCAAGTCGGACGACGTGCAGGGCCGTACCAAGATGTACAAGAACATCGTCGATGGCGAACACGAAATGGATGCCGGCATGCCGGAATCGTTCAATGTTCTCGTGAAAGAGATTCGATCTCTTGGCATCAACATTGAGCTGGAGACTGAATAATGAAAGATCTCTTAAAGCTTTTTAAGTACCAGAACCCGGTCGATGACTTCGATGCGATCCGGATTGGCCTGGCATCGCCCGACATGGTGCGCTCCTGGTCTTTCGGTGAAGTGAAGAAGCCGGAAACGATCAACTACCGGACCTTCAAGCCGGAGCGTGACGGCCTGTTCTGCGCCAAGATCTTCGGCCCGGTCAAGGACTACGAGTGCCTGTGCGGCAAGTACAAGCGCCTCAAGCACCGCGGCGTGGTCTGCGAGAAGTGCGGCGTCGAAGTTACCCAGACGAAGGTGCGCCGCGAGCGCATGGCGCACATCGAGCTGGCCAGCCCGGTCGCGCACATCTGGTTCCTGAAATCGCTGCCGAGCCGCATCGGCCTCATGCTCGACATGACACTGCGCGAGATTGAGCGTGTGCTGTACTTCGAAGCGTTTGTCGTCGTCGATCCCGGCATGACGGAGCTCGAGCGCGGCCAGCTGCTCACCGACGAGATGTACCTCGACGCGCTCGAGCAGTATGGCGACGAGTTCGACGCCCGCATGGGCGCCGAGGCCGTGCGCGAAATGCTCATGACCATCGACCTGCAGCGCGAAGTCCTGCAGGTGCGTGAAGACATCGACGGCACTCGTTCGGAAACCAAGATCAAGCGTCTGTCGAAGCGTCTCAAGCTGCTCGAGTCGTTCATCGAGTCGGGCAACAAGCCCGAGTGGATGGTGCTGACGGTCCTGCCGGTGCTGCCGCCGGACCTGCGCCCGCTCGTGCCGCTCGATGGCGGCCGCTTCGCGACCTCGGACCTCAACGACCTGTACCGTCGCGTCATCAACCGCAACAACCGCCTGCGTCGCCTGCTCGAGCTCAACGCGCCTGACATTATCGTGCGCAACGAAAAGCGCATGCTGCAGGAGTCGGTCGATGCGCTGCTCGACAACGGTCGCCGCGGCCGCGCCATCACAGGCACCAACAAGCGCCCGCTGAAGTCGCTGGCCGACATGATCAAGGGCAAGCAGGGCCGCTTCCGCCAGAACCTGCTTGGAAAGCGAGTGGATTATTCAGGCCGCTCGGTGATCGTAGTAGGACCTACCCTAAAGCTGCACCAGTGCGGCCTGCCGAAGAAGATGGCGCTCGAACTGTTCAAGCCGTTCATCTTCTCGAAGCTGCAGCTGCGCGGTGAAGCCACGACAATCAAGGCCGCCAAGCGCCTCGTCGAGCGCGAAGGTCCGGAAGTCTGGGATATTCTCGAGGAAGTCATCCGCGAGCACCCGGTCATGCTGAACCGCGCGCCGACGCTGCACCGTCTGGGCATCCAGGCGTTCGAGCCCGTGCTGATCGAAGGCAAGGCCATCCAGCTGCACCCGCTGGTTTGTACGGCCTTCAACGCCGACTTCGACGGCGACCAGATGGCCGTGCACGTGCCGCTGTCCCTAGAGGCGCAGCTCGAAGCCCGCGCGCTGATGATGTCGTCGAACAACATCCTGTCCCCGGCGAACGGCGACCCGATCATCGTACCGTCGCAGGACGTCGTTCTCGGCCTCTATTACATGACGCGCGAACGCGTCAATGGCAAGGGCGAGGGCATGCTGTTCGCGAACATCGACGAGGCCCGTCGCGCGTTCGAGAGTGGCGCCGCCGAGCTGCAGGCGAAGGTTCGCATCCGCGTGCCGACGTTCGAAACTGATGAGGAGACCGGCGAGAAGACGGCGATCGAGAAAACTGTCGACACGACCGTCGGCCGTGCATTGCTGTCCGAGATCCTGCCGGTCGGCCTCGACTTCGCGCTGGTCAACCAGGCGATGTCGAAGAAGGCGATCTCCAACGTCATCAACGCCTGTTACCGCAATCTCGGCCTGAAGAAGACGGTCGTTTTCGCGGACAGGCTCATGTACACGGGCTTCCGCATGGCGACGATGGCCGGCGTCTCGATCGGTGTGAACGACATGGTCGTACCGGAGAACAAGCCGGACATCCTGTCGGTCGCGGAGGCCGAGGTGAAGGAAATCCAGGACCAGTATGCGTCCGGTCTCGTCACCGACGGCGAGCGCTACAACAAGGTCGTCGATATCTGGTCGCGCACCAACGACCAGGTCGCGAAAGCGATGATGGACAAGCTCGGCTCGGACAAGGTCAAGGACGCCAGCGGCAAAACGGTCGACCAGGAGTCATTCAACTCCATCTACATGATGGCTGACTCCGGCGCTCGTGGTTCCGCGGCGCAGATCAGGCAGCTGGCCGGTATGCGCGGCCTGATGGCCAAACCGGACGGCTCGATCATCGAGACGCCGATTACGGCCAACTTCCGCGAAGGCCTGGACGTGCTGCAGTACTTCATCTCGACGCACGGTGCGCGTAAGGGTCTCGCCGATACGGCGCTGAAGACCGCCAACTCGGGTTACCTGACGCGTCGTCTCGTCGACGTCGCCCAGGACCTGGTCGTCACCGAGCAGGACTGCGAAACTCAGCGCGGTATCGCTATGGCGCCGCTCGTAGAGGGTGGCGACGTGGTCGAGCCGCTGCGTGAGCGCGTGCTGGGACGCGTCCTGGCCGAGGCGGTGCTGATCCCGGGTAGCGACAAGGTCGCCTTTGACGCCGGCACGATGCTCGACGAGCAGACCGTCGCGCGCCTCGAGGAGCTGTCGATCGACCACGTGACGGTGCGCTCGCCGATCACCTGCGAAGTGCGCTACGGCGTGTGCTCGCAGTGTTACGGGCGCGACCTCGCACGCGGCCATCGCATCGCCATCGGCGAGGCGGTCGGCGTAATCGCGGCCCAGTCGATTGGTGAGCCGGGCACGCAGCTGACGATGCGCACCTTCCACATTGGTGGTGCGGCATCGCGTTCTGCGGCGGTCAACAACATCGAAATCAAGTCGAACGGTGTCGTCAAGCTCAATAACATCAAGACGGTTGCCCACCACAAGGGATACCTGGTCGCCGTATCGCGTTCGGGCGAGGTCTCGGTCATCAACGAGCTCGGCCGCGAGCGTGAGCGCTACAAGGTGCCTTACGGCGCGACGATCACGGTCAATGATGGCGACGAAGTCAGCCAGGGACAGGTTGTCGCGAACTGGGACCCGCACACTCACCCGGTTGTCACCGAGGTGGCCGGTAAGCTCAAGTTCGAGGACTTTGTCGACGGCGTGACCGTCACGGAGCAGATCGACGAGTTCACGGGCCTGACGAGCATCGTCGTACTCGATCCGAAGAGCCGCGGCGGTTCCGGCAAGGACCTGAGACCGGTCGCGCGCCTCGTCGACGCCGACGGCAAAGAGGTCTGCTTCGCGAACACCGACATCCCGGCGGTCTACGCACTGCCGGCAGGCGCTATCGTCTCGATGTCCGACGGGGCCGAGGTATCCGTGGGTGACGTCATCGCGCGTATCCCGCAGGAGTCGTCGAAGACCCGCGACATCACCGGCGGTCTGCCGCGTGTCGCCGACCTGTTCGAAGCCAGGAAGCCGAAGGACCCGGCGATCATGGCGGAACACACCGGTACGGTGAGCTTCGGCAAGGAAACCAAGGGCAAGCGCCGCCTGGTCATTACGGACGAGAATGGCGACAGCCACGAGGAGCTGATTCCGAAGTGGCGCCACCTCAACGTGTTCGAGGGCGAGCAGGTTGTCCGGGGTGAGGTTATCGCGGACGGCGAGCCGAACCCGCACGACATCCTGCGTCTGCAGGGCACGGAAGAGCTGGCCGATTACCTCGTCCGCGAGATCCAGGACGTGTACCGCCTGCAGGGCGTGAAGATCAATGACAAGCACATCGAGGTGATCATTCGCCAGATGCTGCGCAAGGTCATCGTGGCCACGGCGGGTGAGAGCAACTACCTGCGTGGCGAGCAGATCGACAAGGCGCGCTTCTTCGAGGTCGCCGAGACGCTCGAGGCGCAGGGCAAGGAGCCGCTTACCGTGGATCCGCTGCTGCTGGGCATCACCAAGGCGTCGCTGGCCACCGAGTCGTTCATCTCGGCGGCGTCCTTCCAGGAGACCACGCGCGTCCTGACCGAAGCCGCGGTTCGCGGCCTGCGTGACGACCTGCGCGGCCTCAAGGAGAACGTCATCGTCGGTCGCCTGATCCCGGCCGGCACCGGTTTCGCGCACCACGCGGAGCGCCGCCGCACGCGGGAGCAGGACCTGGCCGAGCAGCTCAAGGAGCTCGACGAGTCGGCTGCCGAAGCGGCTGCCGCCGAGGGTGTTGACGCTGCCGAAGAGCCGGCGGCCGAGGCGCCTGCGGGAGACGGCGAGGAAGCGACGACAGAGGCTTAGGAATCAAGGGCTTGGGTGGCGCTTGACAGCATCGGGACAGCGTCACTACAATGCCCCGCCTTAACCCCGGGGCCCGCCGTTGGCGGGCCCTGAACAATTGCGGTAATTGCCACCGTAGGAGCGGGCCATGCCCGCGAGCAATGCAGCTCTGCTGCATCGCCGGCTTCCGAAGGAAGCCATCGCGCCCATGGGGCGCTCCAACAAGCAGTTGCCCGAAACCCGACGTCTGAGCCGCAGGAGGTTCAGTAGTCGGGTGCGCGCGTTTATTTTTCGATCAATGCGCGCGCACAACTTGGATTAACAATAGAGACGAGGGCCCTATGGCCACAGTAAATCAGCTAGTACGCAAGCCGCGCGCGACGAAGCCGGCCAAGAGCACGGTACCGGCGCTGGAGTCCAGCCCGCAGAAGCGTGGCGTCTGCACGCGCGTCTACACGACGACGCCGAAAAAGCCGAACTCGGCCATGCGCAAGGTTGCGCGTGTGCGCCTGACGAACGGTTACGAGGTCACCTCGTATATCGGCGGCGAAGGCCACAACTTGCAGGAGCACTCGGTGGTGCTGATTCGCGGCGGTCGTGTTAAGGATCTGCCGGGTGTGCGTTACCACACGGTGCGCGGCACGCTCGACTGCGCCGGCGTGTCCGACCGCAGGCAGGGCCGCTCGAAATACGGCACGAAGCGGCCGAAGTCATAACAGGTATTCATCGTAGGAGCGCCCCGCGGGCGCGACTTCTGAACCCAGGAAACACAAGAAATGTCACGTAGATCACAGGCCCCCAAACGTACGATTCTGCCCGACCCCAAGTACGGCAGTGAGCTGCTCGCCAAGTTCATGAACATGATCATGAACGACGGCAAGAAGTCCGTCGCCGAGCGCATTATCTATGGCGCCCTCGACCGGATTGCCGAGAGAGAGTCTGGCGCGGATGACAAGGCGCTCGAACTGCTGGAGCAGGCGCTCGAGAACGTCAAGCCCGTGGTCGAGGTGAAGTCACGCCGTGTTGGTGGTGCCACCTACCAGGTGCCCGTAGAGGTTCGTCCCGCGCGCCGCCAGACGCTGGCTATGCGCTGGGTGATCGACGCCGCGCGCAACCGCAACGAGAAATCGATGGCTCATCGCCTGGCGCACGAGCTGCTCGATGCTGCCGAGAATCGCGGTACGGCCGTCAAGAAGAAAGAAGACACCCACCGCATGGCAGAGGCCAACAAGGCCTTCTCCCACTACCGCTGGTAATCGACCGAGTCCTTACTAAAGGAACTCAAGGATCTTGTCGTGGCCCGCACAACCCCCATCGAGCGTTACCGCAATATCGGCATCATGGCCCATATCGATGCGGGCAAGACCACGACGACGGAACGCGTTCTGTTCTATACCGGTGTCTCGCACAAGATAGGCGAGGTGCATGACGGCGCCGCCGTCATGGACTGGATGGAACAGGAGCAGGAGCGCGGCATTACGATCACGTCCGCGGCGACCACCTGCTTCTGGAGCGGGATGGACCAGCAGTACAAAGAGCACCGCATCAATATCATCGATACGCCCGGGCACGTTGACTTCACGATCGAGGTCGAACGCAGCCTGCGCGTACTCGACGGCGCCATCACGGTGCTGTGTTCGGTCGGCGGCGTGGAGCCGCAGACTGAAACGGTCTGGCGCCAGGGCAACAAGTACAAAGTGCCGCGCATGGTATTCGTCAACAAGATGGATCGTGCGGGCGCCGACTTCCTGCGCGTCGTCGAACAGGTGCGCGAGCGCCTGGGCGCGAACCCGGTGCCGGTGCAGCTGCCAATCGGCGCCGAGGAGCATTTCGTCGGCGTTATCGACCTGATCGGCATGCGCGCCATTTACTGGGACGACAGCAGCATGGGCACCACCTACGAGGCGCGCGACATCCCGGGCGAGCTTCTCCCCGATGCCGAGGTATGGCGCGAGAAGATGATCGAGGCGGCGGCCGAGGGCGATGAGGACCTGCTGGAGAAGTTTCTCGAGAACGGCACCCTCGAAGTGGACGAGATCCGTCGCGGGCTGCGCGCACGCACCCTGTCCGGCGAAGTCGTCGTTACGATGTGCGGCTCGGCCTTTAAGAACAAGGGCGTGCAGGCCATGCTCGATGCGGTCATCGACTTCATGCCCTCGCCCGCGGACGTGCCCGCCATCAGGGGCATCAACGACGACGAGTCTGAAGGCGAGCGGTCCGCGGACGACAGCGAGCCGTTTGCGGCGCTGGCGTTCAAGATCGCGACCGACCCGTTCGTGGGCAACCTGACATTCTTCCGCGTCTACTCCGGCGTGCTGAATTCGGGTGACACGATCCTGAACCCGGTCAAGAGCCGCAAGGAGCGCATCGGCCGCATCCTGCAAATGCACTCCAACGATCGCAAGGAAATCAAGGAAGTCCGCGCCGGCGACATTGCGGCGGCCGTGGGCCTCAAGGACGTAACGACCGGCGACACGCTGTGCGACCTCAAGCACCCGATCACGCTCGAGCGCATGGAATTCCCGGACCCGGTTATCTCGGTTGCCGTGGAGCCCAGGACCAAGCCCGACCAGGAGAAGATGTCGACGGCGCTGTCCAAGCTGGCGAAGGAGGACCCGTCGTTCCGCGTGCATACCGACGAGGAGTCTGGCCAGACCATCATCTCGGGCATGGGCGAGCTGCACCTCGACATTATCGTCGACCGCATGAAGCGCGAGTTCAAGGTCGAGGCTAACGTCGGCAAGCCCCAGGTCGCCTACCGCGAGACGCTGCGCAAGATGGTCGAGCACGAATCGAAGTTCGTCCGCCAGACGGGCGGCCGCGGCCAGTACGGCCACGTGTTCCTGCGCATCGAGCCCGCCGAGTCCGGCTCGGGGTATGAGTTCGAGAACGCCATCGTCGGCGGCGCCGTCCCGAAGGAGTACATCGGGGCCGTCAACCGGGGTGTTCAGGATCAGATGGAGAATGGCGTCGTTGCCGGCTATCCCGTGGTGGATTGCAAGGTAACCCTATACGACGGTTCGTATCACGACGTCGATTCCAGCGAAATGGCGTTCAAGATCGCCGCCAGCATGGGTTTCCGTGACGGGGCCCTGAAGGCGGATCCGGTTTTGCTGGAACCGATCATGAAGGTGGAGGTCGTGACGCCGGAAGAATACATGGGTGACGTGATGGGCGACCTCAATCGCCGTCGCGGTCTCCCGCAGGGCATGGATGAGTCGCCTTCAGGCAAGGTCATCCGGGCCGAAGTACCACTGGCCGAAATGTTCGGCTACGCAACGGACCTGCGATCGATGAGCCAGGGCCGGGCAGTCTATTCAATGGAGTTCGCGAAGTACTCTGAGGTGCCACAGAACGTGGCTGACACGGTGATGAGAAAGGCAAGCTAATGTCTAAAGAGAAATTTGAGAGAACAAAGCCGCACGTAAACGTGGGCACGATTGGACACGTTGACCACGGCAAGACGACGCTGACGGCGGCGCTGACGAAGGTGATGGCCGAGAAGCACGGTGGTGAGGTCAAG
>JASJCH010000077.1 GCA_030066075.1 Woeseiaceae bacterium | reverse complement strand
AGACGGCGAGGTCGAGCAGGTCATCCTGCCGGTCCAGGGCGCCGGACTGTGGGGCACGATGTACGGCTACCTGGCCGTCGAGGCGGACGGCCGAACCGCGCGCGGCCTGCAGTTCTACCAGCATATCGAAACGCCGGGCCTGGGCGACGGCGTCGACAAGCCTGCCTGGCAGGCGCAGTGGAACGGCAAGCGCTTGTTCGACGACAACGGCGACCCGCTGATCGAAGTCGTCAAAGGCCTCGCGCCAGCGGGCAGCGACTACCAGATCGACGGCCTGGCCGGCGCAACGCTCACTGGCCGTGGTGTCAGCATTTTCGTTCGCCACTGGATTGGTCCCGAGGGCTACGGGCCCTTCCTCAAATCGCTCTCTGGCATGGAGTCGTAGTAGTCATGGGTGAAGCACGCAAAGTTCTGATCGACCCGTTGGTCGATAACAACCCGGTTACGCTGCAGGTACTCGGCATCTGCTCGGCGCTTGCGGTTACGACGTCGCTCTTGCCGGCGCTGCTAATGTGCCTGGCGCTCACGGCCGTCTGCGCATTGTCGACAGCGGCGATCAGCAGTATTCGCAACCGGATTCCCAACAACATCCGCATCATCGTGCACATGACGATCATCGCTTCGTTCGTCATCGTGGTCGACCAGATGCTCAAGGCCTACGCGTTCGAGACCAGCAAGCAGCTGTCGGTATTCGTGGGCCTGATCATCACCAACTGCATCGTGCTGGGCCGCGCCGAAGCCTTTGCCATGAAGAACGGCGTTGGCATGAGCTTCCTCGACGGACTCGGCAACGGCCTCGGCTACAGCGTCATCCTGATCTTCGTAGCCACGGTGCGCGAACTCTTCGGCGCCGGCTCGCTGCTCGGCTACGAGATCCTGCATACCGTTGCGAACGGCGGCTGGTACGAGGCCAACGGCCTGATGCTGCTGCCGCCGAGCGCGTTCTTCATCATCGGGCTGATGATCTGGGGAATCCGCGCATGGAAGAGCGCGCAGGTCGAGAATCCCGACTACCAGATCCATGAAGTCCACCGGACGGAGGTGCTGTGATGGAATACATTGCCCTCTTCATCCAGGCGGCCTTTGTCGAGAACCTCGCACTCGCCTTCTTCCTCGGCATGTGCACGTTTCTCGCCGTTTCGAAGAAAGTCGAGACGGCGATCGGCCTCGGCGCCGCCGTCATCGTCATCCAGTTCATCACGGTGCCCGTCAATCACCTGATCTACACCTACCTGCTCGCCCCCGGCGCATTGTCGTGGGCCGGCCTGCCGGGCGTAGACCTGAGCTTCCTGGGCCTCGTGTCCTACATTGGTGTCATCGCGGCGCTCGTGCAGATTCTCGAGATGACCCTCGACAAGCACTTCCCGAAACTCTACAACGCGCTCGGCATTTTCCTGCCGCTGATCACGGTGAACTGCGCGATCCTGGGCGGCACCCTGTTCATGGTGGAGCGCAGCTACGACCTGCCCGAGTCGGTCGTGTTCAGTCTCGGCAGCGGCTTCGGCTGGGCGCTGGCCGTTATCGGTCTCGCCGGCATTCGTGAAAAGCTCAAGTACAGCGACGTGCCGGAAGGCCTCCAGGGCCTCGGCATCACGTTCATCATCACGGGGCTCATGTCGCTCAGCTTCATGGGCTTCTCGGGTATCCAGTTATGACTCTCGACGCAACCACAATGCTGCAGGTCGGGCTCAGCGTCGCCCTGTTCACGGTCATCATCCTGATCCTGGTCTTCGTCATCCTGGCCGCGCGCTCCAAGCTCGTCGCCGGGGGCTCGGTACACCTCGTTATCAACGAGGACAAGGAGTTCGACGTGCCGACGGGCGGCAAGCTCATGGGCGCACTGGCCGACCTGGGCATCTTCGTCCCGTCCGCCTGCGGCGGCGGTGGCACCTGCGGCCAGTGCACGGTCCGCGTGCTCGAAGGCGGCGGCGCGATCCTGCCGACCGAGACGTCGTTGATCAGCAAGCGCGAGGCGAAGGAGCACTACCGCCTGGGGTGCCAGGTCGCCGTCAAGCAGGACATGAAAATCGCGATGCCGGACGAGATTTTCGGCATCCGCAAGATCGAGTGCACGGTCGTGTCGAACCATAACGTCGCGAGCTTCATCAAGGAACTCGTGCTCGAACTTCCCGAGGGCGAGGAGCTCGACTTCCGCGCCGGCGGCTACATCCAGATCGAGTGCCCGCCGCATGACCTGAAGTACTCGGACTTCGACATCGAGGAAGAATTCCGCGACGAGTGGGACCGCTATCACTTGTGGGACTTCGAGTCGCACGTCGCCAGGGAAGAGTCGCGCGCCTACTCGATGGCGAGCTTCCCGCTCGAGAAGACGCTCGTAAAACTCAATGTGCGCATCGCGACACCGCCGCCGGGCGCCGATCCGTCAATTCCTCCCGGCATCATGTCGTCGTTTATCTTCAACCTGAAACCTGGCGACAAGGCCATCATCTCCGGCCCCTACGGCGAGTTTTTCGCCAAGGAGACCGACAACGAGATGGTGTTCATCGGCGGCGGCGCCGGCATGGCTCCGATGCGCTCGCATATTTTCGACCAGCTGATCCGGCTGAAGTCGAAACGCAAGATGACGTTCTGGTACGGCGCGCGCAGCCTGCGCGAGATGTTCTACGTCGAGGAGTTCAACAAGCTCGCCGAGGAAAACGACAACTTCGAGTGGCACATCGGCCTGTCGGAACCGCAGCCCGAGGACAACTGGACCGGCTACACGGGGTTCATCCATAACGTGATCTACGAGAACTACCTCAAGGACCACCCGGCGCCCGAGGACTGCGAGTACTACCTCTGCGGACCGCCGATGATGAACACGGCCGTGATCAAGATGCTCGAGGACCTTGGCGTCGACCAGGAGCACATCATGCTGGACGACTTCGGGGGCTAGGTGCGTTTCACCCCGCTCATCGTTGCACTTGCGCTCGCCGCCTGCGGTGGCGACGCCGGCCAGGTCGAGATCGTGGGCAACACGATGGGCACCCAGTACAGCGTGAAGCTGCCGCAGCTTCTCGACGGTCACGATGCGGCCAAGTTGCAGCAATCCATTGAGCTATTGCTGGACGCGGAAAATGCGCAGATGTCGACCTGGCTCGAGGATTCCGAGATCTCGGTGTTCAACGCGAGACAGTCGGTTGACTGGCAGCAGGTCTCCTCGGAGCTGTGCAGGAAAATCGAGATGGCGCAGACCATCAGCGAACTCTCGGGTGGCGCTTTTGACATCACGGTGGGACCGCTGGTCAACCTGTGGGGATTCGGGCCGGGAGAGGTGATCGACGAGCCGCCCGACGAGGACGCTATCGCCGCGCTCATGGCTGCGACAGGGTTCGAGAATCTGCACACCGACTGTGCGCGCTATGTAATCAGGAAGGACGTGCCGGGTCTCATGGTCGACCTGTCGGCGATCGGCAAAGGCTTCGCCGCCGAGCGGGTGGGCCTGATGCTCACGTCGATCGGTTACGAGAATTTCCTGGTCGAAGTCGGCGGCGAGCTCAGCATCCGCGGTCAAAATGCGCAGGGCAAGCCCTGGGCGATCGGCATCGAGGCGCCACTGCCGACCGAGCGCCGGCCGCACACCGTCGTGCACTTGACAGACACGGGCATGGCGACCTCCGGCGACTACCGCAATTTCTTCGAGGCGGACGGCAAGATTTATTCGCACACGATCGATACCCGTACGGGACGGCCCGTAACGCACACGCTCGCCTCGGTGACCGTCGTCGACGAGTCGGCGGCTCGGGCCGATGCGCTGGCGACGGCACTGCTCGTGATGGGTCCCGAGGAAGGCATGATCTTCGCCGAGCGCGAGGGGCTTGCTATCCTCATGCTTATTCGAACCAATGGCGGCATCGAGGAACGACAGACGGCCGCCTTTGCAGAACTGAGAGACATCACATGACGATTATCGGAACAGTCCTTATTACATTTGCGGTGATGCTGGGCGTCATCGCAGCGATGGCCGTCGGTGTGATGAATGGCCGCAAACCGATTAGTGGCAGCTGCGGCGGCCTCAATGGCGGCGGCTGCGAACTCTGCAGCGGTAGCGGCAAGTGCCAGAGGGAGGGGGAACAATGAGTCTCAAATCAAGTCTCGTTCGCGACTACATGGCGGGCCAACTCATTACGTTCAAGCCCGACATGGAAATCATGGACGCAATTCATGAACTCGTGCAGCAACGTGTTGCCGGGGCGCCGGTCGTCGATGACAAGGGCGACCTCGTCGGCATGCTGTCCGAACTCGACTGCATGAAGGTCGCTTTGAATGCAGGCTATTACGGCGACTGGGGTGGTCCGGTGGCCGACTACATGACGACCGCCGTCGAATCGGTCGATTCCGAGATGAACATCGTCGACCTGGCGCAGAAATTCCTGGATTCCGGTTACCGGCGCTTCCCGGTGCTGAGAAACAACCGGCTCGTCGGCCAGATCAGCAGGCGCGACGCACTGCGGGCACTTAGCGAACTCGCCGTCGGCTAACTGCAGGAGCGTTCCATGGGCGCGAAGGAAGGTCATGTGAAACACCTCGCGCTGGCACTTCTTCTCCTGGCGTCTGCTGCATTCGCGGAGGCGCCGGCCAACATCGAAGTCTGCGCAGCCTGTCATGGGGATGACGGCGCCGGCGTCGGTTTTGACTACGTCCCGATTATCGCAGGCACCCCGGCATCGCATTTGGAGGAGGCGTTATTCGCTTACAAGGACGGCGCGCGCAAGTGCGTAGGCGTACCCGTCATGTGCGAGGCAGTCGCGCCGCTGTCGGAAGACGACATCATCGAGATGGCCGAGTACTACGCGGCGATGCCGCGCCTCTCGACCGACGAGGAGTTCGACCGCCAGCTGGCCGCCGTGGGCAAGATCATCCATGACGACCTCTGCGCGCAGTGCCACGTCCTGCCAACCGATGAGAACGTGCGTGACGCCCTGGGCATTCCGCTCAATGGCCAGAAAGGGGCCTACCTGAGGATGGCGCTCGGCGCCTACCTGACCGGCGACCGCGAGACCCTGGTGCCCATCATGGCGGACAAGCTGCGGCTGCTGAACCAGGACAAGATCGAGGCGCTGGTCCACTACTACGCCAGTTGGGATCCGGAGTAATCATGGTAATCTTCGCGCCATGCTTTGGTTCATCATCGCCATACTGGTCATCGTCCTGATCTACATCCTGTCCGAGCACACCATGCAGGTGCGCAGGCGCAAGCAGCAGCTCGAGCAGATCCAGAAACGTCTCGCCGAGAAGAAGGCGGAATCCCCGGACGACAAGGACGAATGAGATATTCGATCGCATTGGTCCTGCTCGTGGCGGGCTTCGCAATGGCAGAGGACGAGACAGCCGTTCCTTCGGCTAACGACTGGTACAAGAGCGAGTACGCGACACTTTACGGCGACAAGCCCTGGGACAAGGTCGACGAACTCGTTTCGCACTTCTCGGAGTCCGTTCACGATCACGACGACGGGCAGCAGTACAACACGCACGAATGGCTGTCAGGCGGAATCGAAGAGTGGAAGATCGACGGCTGGATTCGCAGCGAACTCGCCAACCTCGACGTCGATCAGCTAAACCCGTCCACGGCCACGTTCAAGGCCAAGTGGCGCGACTATTACTCGGGCGGCAACATCAGCTACGAGTGTGGCTGGTACCTGGCCGACATGGTCGAGGGCAAATGGCTGATCACCGAGTACGCCACGATCGCCTGCGGCGAGCACGGGTTATAGCGCGGTAGACAGCGCCTTGCGTCGCAGGTAGGCGTAAACCTCGAGCAGAGGCAGCTCCTTCGGGCAAACGTCGTGGCAGGCCATCATGCCGATGCAGCCGAATACGCCGTTCTCGTTGGATATCACCTCGAACCACTCTTCGTCGCTGCGCGTGTCGCGCGGGTCCATCGCGAACCGGGCGATACGGTTGAGGCCCGCCGGTCCCGCGAACTCGTCGTTGACGTTGGCGACGCCGCAGGACGAAATACAGCAACCGCACTCGATGCAGCGGTCGCTGTCGTAGATCTGCTGCGCCAGCTCGTCGTCCATGCGGTCTTCGATGGCCTCGGGATCGAACGCCTTCTCCGCGTGCACCCAGGCCTCGCTTTTCTCGGCCATTTCCCGGAACCAGGTGCCCGTATCCACGGACAGGTCGCCGACGAGTTTGAACACCGGCAGCGGGTGCAGCCGGATGCGATCCGGCAGGTCGGACGTCTGGGTGCGACAACCAAGCACCGGCTTGCCGTTGACCATCATGCCGCAGGAGCCGCAGATCGCGGAGCGGCAGGCGAAGTCGAACTGCAGGCTCGGGTCGAGCGTCTCGCGAATTTCGTTGAGCGCCATGAATAACGACATGTAGGGCACTTCGTCGATCTCGAAGCTCTGCATGTGCGGCTTCGACTCGGGGTCCTGCGGATTGAAGCGGAAGATCTCGAAGGTCAGCCGCCGGCCTGTCTCGCTCACAGCACTCCCTCCGTAGGCAGCTTGCCGGCGGCGCGCTGCCCCTCCTCGACCTGCCGGTTGTAGTCCTCGACAGGCATTGCCATCTCGATGCGCTCGTCGGCGCCGTAGCCGCGATGGCCAGGCGGCACGTCGAGTTCGCCGACCGGCTCGTAGCTGATATCAGGCTCGGCGGCGTCATCAGTCCAGCGTGCGAGCGTCCGATTGAGCCAGCTGGCGTCATCGCGCAGCGGGAAGTCGGTCCGGAAATGCGCCCCGCGGCTCTCAGTGCGTGCGAGCGCGCCTTTCGCGGTGATGTGGGCCAGCCGCACCATGTTCCTGATGCGCAGCGCGAATGTCAGCTCAGGGTTCATGCCGGGCACCCTGGAGCGCAGCACGATGCGGTCGCAGTCGTCGAGCAGCTGCCGCAGCTCGGCAACGGCCTGCCCCAGGTCGTCGCCGTTGCGGAAGATGCCGACCTTGCGGATCATGACCTCGGCCATCGCGTCCCGGATGCCGTAGGCGCTGGGTCCATCGCCCTCGCGGCCGAGCAGTTCCGCGGCGCGCTCCTCGGCTTTCTGTAAGGCCTCGCTGGCATAGCGGGTCTCGACGTCGAGTCCGCCTCTGCCGACCGTCGCCGCTATCCGGCGGCCCACGAGCATGCCGGCCACGATGGTCTCGGCCAGGCTGTTGCCGCCGAGGCGGTTGAACCCGTGCATATCCCAGCACGAGGCTTCGCCAACTGCGAACAGGCCCGCCATGCTGTAAGCCTCGCCCTCGGCGTTAACGCGCACACCGCCCATCGAATAATGCTGGGTCGGCCGCACGGGAACGAGTTCCTCCGCCGGGTCGAGCCCGAGGAAGTCGCGGCAGATTTCCCAGACCTCGCGCAGCTTGGTGCGCAGGTGCTCGTCGCCGAGATGCCGGACGTCGAGCCACAGGTGCGGACCGAACTTGGTCTCAACACCGAAGCCGTCGAACATGCGCTGCGCCATGTGGCGCGACACGACGTCGCGGCTCGCCAGCTCCTGCTTCTCAGGCTCGGCGTCAACCATGAAGCGGTGACCGTCTTTGTCGAGCAGGTAGCCGCCGTCGCCGCGGCAGCCTTCGGTGACGAGAATGCCGCTGGGTGACAAGGCCGTCGGGTGGAACTGCACCGCCTCCATGTTGCCGAGCGGCACCACGCCCGTATTCAGCGCGATCGCCGCGCCCATGCCCTCGTTGATCGTCGCATTGGTCGTGTACTGGCCGTAGATGCGGCCGTGCCCGCCGGTCGCAATGACCGTGGCCTTGGCGAGAATCGCCGAATGCTCGCCGGTGCGCAGGCAGCGCGAAACCGCCCCGTAGCAGCGCGTGCCGTCGTGGATCAGCTCGACCGCCTCGGCGCGATCGCGCACGGTAACACCGAGTCGAACAACCTCCGCGTCCACCGCGAACAGCGCCGAGTGGCCCGTGCCCGCGCCCGCGTAGCAGGCGCGCCACTTGGCGGTACCACCGAAGTCGCGGTGCATGATCAGGCCGTCGTTCTCGAGCGCCTCCTCGATCTCGACGCGCTCGCCCTTGATGAAGTAGTGGTTCTTGCCGCCCTTGACCCGGGTCCACGGCACGCCGAAGTGCGCAAGCTCGCGTACCGCAATCGGCGCATTGTCGGCGAATATTCTCGAGACGGCCTGGTCGGCGCCCCAGTCGGAACCGCGCACCGTGTCGAGGTAATGCACGTCCGGGTTATCGCCCTCAGCCTTGACGCAGTTGCCGAGCGCGGCCTGCATGCCGCCCTGGGCCGCGCAGCTGTGACTGCGCCTGGGCGGCACCAGCGACAGGATTAGCACATCGTGGCCGGCCGCAGCCGCTTCGATCGCGCAGCGCTCGCCCGCGAGGCCACCACCGATGACCAGGACGTCCGTGCTCGTGATTTTCGCGGTCATGAGGCGCCTCCGAGCAGGAAGGCGAGCGGCGGCGGCATGACGCCAGCCAGCACGAGCAGGATGACAACACCGAGCCCGAGGAACAGCCACAGGATAATCCGTTCGATCGTATGCAGTGTGCTGCGACCCAGCTTCGCGAACGCGCCCCACTTCACGGCCAGCCGGTACAGGCCGACGCTGGCGTGAAACTCGACGCAGATGAGCAGGATGGCGTACGGCAGCCACAGGCCGGCCTGGACGCGCTCGAGGCTCGTCACGGCCTCGATGCCGATACGCTCGCCCCACAGCGGCGTCAGCACGTCGATCGCCATGAGCACCAGGTGGAAGCTGCCGAGCACCAGCACGATCATTCCCGTGCGCACCTGCCAGATCCACAGGATCGACTCCTCGTGCAGGCCCTTGAGCCCCTTGCCGAGCTCGGCCATTTTGCGGCGCTCCGCGAGCTGGGCCGGGATCTTGCGCGCGGCAAGCACCGCGTGCACCAGGAACAGCGTGAAGATGACGATGACGGTAGGCTGGGCGATGAAGTAGATCTCGAGCATCTCGGCCAGCCAGTCAAACCCCTTGCTGCCTGTCAGGATGGAGCCCACGAACAGCATGTGGCCCCACATGAACAGCGCCAGCACGAGACCCGTGCCGCCGCTGAGTACTTCGTAGAGAAGCTGCCGGGACGCGGCATTGTCACTTCGAATAAGGCTCATTCACCGCCCATCAACGACAAGATCTGGGGATTCTCTTCCTCTTCCGCGAGCAGCACGTGGCAGGTCTCGCATTCGGAGTCGATCTGTTCGCGCTCCGCCGTGCGCATGCGCCGCGTGTGGCAGCGTTCGCAACCGGCAGACTGCGTATGGCCGATGTGGTTCGGGTATGTGTCCCACCAGATCTCCATGCCCGGGAACACGTTGGCCGCGTAGATGTTGCCAAGCGCCGTCGCGGCCGCGTCGATCGCGGCGGCGTTCGCGGACGCCAGGTCGGGGTAGTTGTCCGCATAGAACTGCGTCAGCTCGCC
>JASJCH010000076.1 GCA_030066075.1 Woeseiaceae bacterium | reverse complement strand
GCACATCGCGCCGTTCGCCGTGAACCAGATCTGCCACGCAAGCAACGATCGGCTCGAGGCCGACATGATGAGCTGCGTGAAGTACAAGGTGCCGATCATCATCACGAGCCTGCGGCCGCCGCAGATGGTCGTCGATGCCGTGCACAGCTACGGCGGTGTCGTCTTCCACGACGTCATCAACATGCGCCACGCGCGCAAGGCCATCGAGCAGGGCGTGGACGGCATCATCGCGGTCTGTTCCGGCGCGGGCGGCCACGCCGGGCCCGTCAGCCCGTTCGCACTGGTCAAGGAAATTCGCAAGGAGTTCGATGGCACGGTGATCCTCTCGGGTTCCATGACGAGCGGCAGCGACGTCGTTGCAGCGAGAGCGATTGGCGCCGACCTCGCGTACATCGGCACCCGCTTCATCGCCACCGAGGAAGCGAACGCGGCGCCAGACTACAAGGAAATGATCGTCGACAGCGCCTGCGCGGATATCGCCTACACGTCGCTGTTCACGGGCGTGCACGGCAGCTATCTCAAGGGCAGCATCCGCAACGCGGGACTCGATCCCGATAACCTGCCCGAGGCGGGCAAGGACGCGATGGACTTCGGCAAGAGCAAGGCCGACGCCAAGGCCTGGCGCGATATCTGGGGTGCGGGCCAGGGCGTGGGCAGCATCGACGATATCCTGCCGGCACGCGAGGTCGTGCTCCGCATGGAACAGGAATACCGCGAGGCGCTCGAGCAACTCGGGGCTGCCTGAACCGTGCGCGTCGTCCTCTGGTCCTACGGCTTCGTCGCGATCGGCGGCGCGCTGGGCGCGATGGCGCGCTTCGGGCTCAACGTGCTGATGCAGCGCGATATCGCGTTCCCCTGGGGCACGCTCGCGGCGAACCTGCTCGGCTGTCTCGTGATGGGCATGGTCGCCCAGCTCGTCGCCACGTCAACGTGGTTCAACGAGGCGGGCATCGTCCCCGACCAGTATCGCTTGCTGTTTGCGATCGGTTTCTGTGGCAGTTTCACCACGCTGTCGGCGCTGGTCATGGAGATGCATACGATGCTGCAGCGGAACGAGCTGCTGAGTGCGTTCTCGTACCTGATGGCGACGATGATTGGTGGTTTCGCGTTTTTCTACGCGGGCTTTATGCTGCTGCGGCTGCTTCGAGGATCGCCATAATCCGCGGGACCCACTCGTGGTGCTCGGGCTTCATCAGTACCGAGCGCAGGCACGTGACCGTTTCCTGGTCTTGCTCGAGCCCGTCGACGTACTTTGCTACCAACGATGCCGGCAGCTCGATCATGGCGAGGTGCAGTTCGCGCTTTGCCGCCTCCTCGAATACCTTGCGCGCATGAGCGGCTGACGCGCTGGCCGTGTCTGCATTCAGCGCGTAGCACACGATATCAAGCTCCGGTTGCATCAGCGGCTGGTATGCGGTGCTGGCATCCAGTGCCGCCCAGAAATCCCTCGCCGCGAGCAGGCAGTCGTCGAGCCAGAGCGACAACTGGCCACCTTTCTCGAGGGGGAAGAGTTGCTGAGTTGCCCACAATGCGACAGCCGCGGCGCCCGGGCGCGAGCACTCCAGGCTGATCTCGCCGAGGTGCAGTTCGGCCGAGCTGAAATACGTGAACGGCGAATCGTGTTTGTAAAACCGTCCGACCGCGGGATCACGAAACAGAACGCAGCCGCAGCCATAGGGCTGCAGGCCGTGCTTGTGGGGGTCGACCACGATTGAATCCACGTTGACTAGGTTGTCGTAAGTCCGGCGCGTTGCTTCATGCAGTTCACCCGCGAGGCCGAAGTAACCGCCATAGGCCGCGTCGGCGTGCACGCGCGCGCCGTACTTCGACGCGAGCTCGAGGATCTCGGGTAAACGGTCAACGGCCCCGAGCCCGGTATTGCCGATCGTGGCGACGATCGTGCCGACATCACCACCCTCGAGCAGCGACTCGATATCGGCCAGGTCCATGCGGCCCTGCTCGTCAACCGCCACGGGTGAGAACGGCAGTCCGAGAACCTCGCTAATGCGGCTGTGCGTGTAGTGCGCCTGCCGCGAGGCGATGATCTTCTTGCCCGGATGCAAGCGGCCCGCGACCCAGAGAGCTTCGAGGTTGGCCATGGTGCCACCGCCCGTGAGATGACCCAACGGCCTGTCCCAGCCGTACATCCGGCCCAGCTCGACGATGCACTCCGTCTCCAGCGCCGAGCTGGCTTTGCCGCCGTCGAGCGCATGGTTGTTCGGGTTGACCCACAGCGACATCGCGTAGGCGATACGGGCGACCGCGTGCGGCGGTTTGAGCATCTGCCCGGCGTACTGCGGGTGGTAGTAGGGGTAGTTGTCCTGCATGCGCGTCGCGACGGTATCGAGAACCCCGGCAACGGCGTCCGCATCAAAATCGGGCGTGAATTCCGGCAGGGCCTCGAAACCCTCGGCCAGTCGGGACAGGGCCTTCTGCAGCAGTTCGAGTTCGGCCGGGTTGATCATCGCAAGCGCCAATAGCTGTTACGGCGCGGAGCTTACCGTACTATTGGCGCATGGACCTAATAGCCCTCGCGATCCCGTTCTTCCTGCTCGCGATCATCATCGAACTGGCGGTCAACTGGGTGCGCGGCGCCGGCTACTTCCGCGCTAACGACGCGATCAACAGCCTCAGCGCCGGCATGTTGAGTACGACGACCGGGTATTTCACCCGGCTGATTCCGCTGATTGCCTGGGGCTACGTGCTGCAAAATTTCGCGCTGATCGATATGCCGTTGTCGTGGTTCGATGCCTCGCCCCGCGGCATCGCGCTGTGGATCACGGCGGCCTTGGCCTGGGACTTCTTTTACTACTGGTATCACCGTTTCAGTCACGAGATATCGATCTTTTGGGCGGCGCACGCAGTGCATCACCAGAGCGAGGACTACAACCTGACGACGGCCCTGCGCCAGACCAGTACGAGTTTCTTCTTCAGCTGGATCTTCTACCTGCCGCTGTTCCTCGTCGGGTTCCCGCTGGAAGTGATCGTCGCTGTGAGCGCAGTGAACCTGATCTACCAGTTCTGGGTGCACACGCAGACCGTGCGGCGGCTTGGAATTCTGGACTACATCTTCGTGACACCGTCGAATCACCGCGTGCACCACGCTCAAAACGAACGCTACATCGACAGGAACTACGGCGGCATGCTGATCATCTGGGATCGCATGTTCGGCACGTTCCAGGACGAGCTGGAGGAGGACCCGGTCGTGTTCGGGGTGCGCAAGCCCCTGGCTAACTGGAACCCGTTCTGGGCCAACCTGCAGGTCTACGACTACCTGCTGTTCGATGCGCGTCATACGCAGCGGTGGCGCGACAAGATCGGCGTGTGGTTCCGGCGCACGGGTTGGCGCCCGGCGGACGTCCAGGCCGAGTACCCGAAAGCCAGGGCGGACCTGGGCCATTTCAGCAAGTTCGATGCCCGACCCGCGACCGGGCTGCAAGGGTATGTCCTCGCGCAGTTCCTCGTATCGCTTGTCCTTGCGCTGGGCATATCGGCCCGATTTGGCGAGGCGGGACTGGGCGCCGTTCTGGTTCCATGCCTGCTGCTCTGGGCGCAGCTCTGGACCATCGGGCTGCTCAATGAGGGCAGGGCCTACGCCGTTCGCGTGGAACTCGTCCGCCTGCTGCTCCTGGTTCCTGCCGGTCTGGCCGTGCAGGAAGCGGCCTACTGGCCCGCGGTCGTCGCGTACATCGCTGTCTCAGTCGCGTGGCTTGGATCCGGTATTATTTTTTTTAAACAAATAGTTAAAGAGAATACTTAATGTCCGATATCATGTTGCAGCGCGAGAATTACTCGTCGGGGGCGCCCTGGGAATCGATCGTCGGCTACTCGCGCGCCGTGCGCACGGGACCGTTTATTGCCGTCACCGGCTGCGCAGCCGTGGGGCCGGACGGCGAACTGGTCGGCGAGGGCGATGTCTACGTCCAGGCGGTGCGGTGTATAGAAATTATTCGCGAGGTGCTCGAAAGGGCGGGCGCGAGCCTGGCAGACGTCGTGCGGACCCGTATCTTCGTGACCGACATCGAACGCTGGGAGGATGTCGGCAAAGCTCACAAGGAGGCATTCGGCGACATCATGCCGGCCACGACGATGGTCGAGGTCAGCCGCCTGGTCGACCCGCGCATGCTGGTCGAGATCGAGGCGGATGCGGTGGTCGCACAGTTGTAGGCTAAACGTCCTCGCGAAGATAGACGCGGATCATGCCGAGCTTCCGGCACTGTGAGCAGCGGCCCAGCCGCCAGACAGTCCCACTGGCCTTGTAGCGAATCCCGCCCGCATCCCAGACCGAAATTTCGTGACCGCACTTCCGGCATTGCATCAGCCATCGTCGCGACTCGCTCTCGATTTTGGCGGCAAGGCCGGGAGATACGCTGCTGATCAGCTTGCGAAGAAAACTCAACGGAATTTGCTACTGGTCGGATTCAGATTGCTCCGGATCAGCCGCGCGATCCCTCTTCGGTGTTGACGGTATCATCGTGCTGTCACCGGCCGAGATAAAGTTCGGCGATAGCCGGGTCTTGGACGACTGTTTCGGCTTCTCCATCCGCTGCAGCACGAAGATGGCGAGGCCATATATGCAGCAGCCCCAACCGACGAACAGGTAAACGAAGAACAGGGATGCTTCGAAGCCAATGTAGAGCGCCAGGGCGTTGAACAACAGTCCCAGCAGAAACCACACCATCGACAGGCGCTCAAAAACGATATTGAATACTCGCATCGGTCGTCTCGTCGTTGAATATGGGGTGCGAGGACCAGAATATGTGCAGGGCCGCGGGTTGATGGCGTGCGGCTTTTCACAAAACCACCCAACTGCGTGAATTCACGCCATAAACTGAGAACCCTGTCACAAAGATGAGCCCATCCGAGCTTGCGTAGAGTCCGACTGTCACTGGCTGAAGCCCGCCGGGTTGCACTGGCCGCGCAGGGTTTCAATCGCCCGCGGCCGGCGGGCCTGCGGGACGTGCGCCATTTCCGGCGTGTCATCGATACGCTGGGTTTGCTGCAGCTCGACTACGTCAACGTACTGATGCCGGCGCACTTCCTCGTGATGTGGTCGCGGCTGGGCGCCTACGACCGGCAGCGGTTCGAACGTTTCGTCTACGACCGCGGCGAGTACATCGAGCAGTGGGCCCACGAGGCGTCGATCGTCCCCGCGAGCGCGTGGCCGCTCCTCGAGCACCGTCGGCGCGCCTACGACATGTCGAAGCACAACCCGCTGCGCAAGCTCAAGGGTCGGCGCGCTTACCTCGATGCGGTCCTCGAAAAGGTCAGGCGCGAGGGCGCGTTGACTGCCAATGACGTGCCTGCAGCGCCGGGACCGAAGCGCAACCCGGGAGACTGGCACCGGCCGATGTCGCGCTGGGCGCTCGAGTATCACTTTGCACGCGGCGACCTCGCCGTCAGGGACCGCCTGCCCAATTTTCAGCGACTCTACGACCTGCCCGAGCGCATATTGCCTGCGGAGCACCTGCAGCAGCAGGTCCGCGCGCCGGAGGCGCAAAAGGAGCTATTGCGCAGGTCGGCCCGGGCACTCGGAATTGCGACCATCCACGATCTCGCGGATTACTACCGGATGTCGCCTCGCGTCGCGGGGCCGCTGGTAGAACAACTGGCGTGCGCCGGAGAGCTACACCCTGTGAGCGTGTCCGGCTGGACCGACACCGCCTACCTGGCGCCGGGCGCCCGTCTGCCCCGGTCGATCGGCGGCGTGTCACTGCTATCGCCGTTCGACCCGGTCGTGTGGTTCAGGCCGCGGGCCGAGCGGCTGTTCGACTTCCACTACCGGATCGAGATTTACGTCCCGGCCGCCAGGCGCCGCTGGGGATACTACGTGCTGCCGTTTCGAGTAGGCGATAGAATCGTCGGCCGGGTCGACCTCAAGGCCGACCGCAAAGCGGGCCGGCTCCTCGTGCTCAATGCACACGAGGAAGACAGTATCGACGTGGAGCACTGCTGCGCGGAGCTGGCCACGGAACTGCAGGCGCTCAGTGACTGGCTCGGCCTCGGCGATGTGGTCGTCGAGCGCTCCAACCGGTTCTCACGAACCCTGGCGAAATCCGTCAGCTAGATGGAGGAAACATGGAACAGACTGGACTGATCGAATTGCTCATCGAGCCGGCCGCGAAAGACCTCGGCGAATTCACCGTGCGTCGCGCCTTGCCGGACAAAAACCGTCAGCGGGTGGGCCCTTTCATTTTCTTCGATCACATGGGCCCTGCGGAATTCTCGCCCGGGCAGGGCGTCAACGTCCGCGCTCATCCGCACATCGGCCTGGCTACGATTACCTACCTCTTCGAGGGTGAGATCCTGCATCGCGACAGCCTGGGCTACGTCCAGCCGATTCGGCCGGGCGAGATCAACTGGATGACGGCCGGCAAAGGCATTGTTCATTCGGAGAAGGTCACCCCGGAAATACTCGCGAGCGGCCAGAAACTGCATGGCCTGCAGACCTGGGTGGCGTTGCCGCTCGAGCAGGAGGAAACCGACCCGCGCTTCGAGCACTACGGTGCCGAGGCGATTCCGAAGCTGTCCCTCGAAGGCGCCCGGATCACGGTCGTTATCGGCAGTGCCTATGGCCACACGTCACCCGTGCAGGCGGCCAGCGAGACCCTGTACGTCGAGGCGAAGCTCGACGAGGGCGCCAGCCTGGAGCTGCCGCCCGCCGAGGAAATCGCCGTCTACGTGGTTGACGGTTCCATCGAGATCGGCGACGAGAGCGTGTCTCGGGGCGTACTGGCAGTGCTCAAGGACGGCGCCACTGCCAGCGTCACCGCACCGGGCGGGGCGCACATCATGATCGCGGGCGGCGATACCCTCGAAGGCGACCGCATCATTTGGTGGAATTTCGTGAGCAGCTCGCGAGAACGCCTCGAGCAGGCGAAGCTCGATTGGCAGGAGGGCAGGTTTGACGAGGTGCCTGGCGAGACCGAGTTCATTCCGCTGCCGGAGAAAGTCGTCGCATGAGACTGGCCGGGCTCGTGCTCGTCGCGGCCGCGTGCGTGTTGCCTGCGTGCGGCGCAGCACCGCCACTGCCGGCCAAGCCAGCTGCCGTTCCGGACGGCCTGGACCTGTCGGGCGACTGGCAACTGCGAGCGGCGAGTCGGGACACCAACCGGCGCATCGGCGACGCTGAGCGCAAAGCGGCCGGGCCGGGTGAGAGCCTGATACCGGGCAAGGGCAGTACTTCCAGCCGGCGCAAGGACGACATCCAGGTCCATGTCTTCCTCGAGACCGGCGAGTCGCTGCGCATTAGCCAGACCGACTACGGCCTGTTCATCAGCTTCGATCGCGCCATCGTCGAGGAGTATCGCTTCGGCGAGCAGCGCATGATCAACGTGGGCCCCATCCAGGCGGAGCGCGTCTCGGGCTGGGAAAACAATGCTTACGTCATTGAAACCCGCGATAAGGAGGGCACGATGCTGATCGAGTCCTACCGGCTGGCTGGCGACGACACGATGGTGCGCCACGTGCGGATCACCGGCGAATCCGGCGCCGAACTCGACGTCGAACAGGTTTTCGATCGCCGGTAACGAGAGTCGGGCGACGGCCTGTCAGGCGGCCCGGCGGGAAGGAAAGGCTTTCCAACGACCGCCGCCCGGGGAGTCTAGTCACTCATGCGAAAGCGGAAGATGTTGCGCACGCCCGTCGTGACCTGCGGTACTCCGTCGATCACGACCGGTTTGAAGCGGAACTTAGCCGCGGCCCTGCGTGCCGACTTCTCGAAGATCCTGTCACTCGATTCGACCACCGAGATGTTCGTCACAGTCCCGTCAGTGAGCACGTCGAACTGTACGACCACCCAGCCGTCGAGCCCCTCCTGGAGCGCGCGGGCGGGGTAGACAGGGCTGGGCCGCACGAGCGAAACCATTGGTCCATCAGTCAGCGTGAGACCCGGCGCGGTGTACTTCGAGACCGGCGGCGGCGCCGACGTCGGCGGCCGGTAACCGATGACGTTGTCGTCGCCCACGGGCGCCGCCGTTCTCGGCGGAGCAGGCGGTTCGACGAACTCGCGGCTCGGCGGCGGATCCATGGTCTCCGGGGGCTCTTCGGGCTCCGGGAAGCGCACCCAGTTGATGGTCCACGGCGACGGCGGTTCCACGACGGCCTGCGGCTGAATGTTGATGAGCAAGTTCATGACGAACAGCAGCGAGAACGTGATGGCCGTGCTCGAGCCAATTGCGGTGATGATATTGCTGAACATGCTGGTGTCCTCGGTCGCTCTATCGGGTTGCCGCATACCTTGAAATACTAGGTATAGTTTACATACCTAGAACTACAAAGTAATCTTGTAATACCTTTTAGTTCGAGGTATCCTGCAACGCTTAATCCTGAGAAGGGCCTGCCCATGGCGCAAAGCAATCCTCCCTTCATGAGCGGCGTTCCAGAGCTCCTGCTGCTCCGCCTGCTCGATCAAAGCGAGATGTACGGCTACGAACTCGTGCGGTCGATCAAGACCGCTACGGGCGAAGCCATTTCGCTGGGCGAGGGCGTGATCTACCCCGTATTGCACTCGCTCGAGCGCAACGGGGCGCTGAAATCGCGGCGCAAGGCCGTGGGCGGGCGGACGCGCGTCTATTACTCGCTGACGGCGAAAGGTCGGCAGCGCCTCGACAAGCTGCGCAACGAGTGGCACCGCGTCCAGGGCGGCGTGGCCAGCGCGCTGGCGGCCGGTGGTCATGCATAGGCTGGACCGCAAGCGTTTGCGGCGGGACCTGATCGGAGCAGGTATCGCACCCCGTCACGTCCGGCGCACCATCGACGAGCTCGAGGATCATTACGACGACGTCGTCGAGCAGGAGCTCGAGGACGGCGCCGATCGGCTGACTGCTTGCCAGAATGCGCTAACCCGGCTGGGTGCTCACGATGACATCGTGGCAGCGGTCAAGGCGCGTCCCGAGTTGCAGAGCTGGGCGTTTCGCTTCCCGCGTCTCGCGGCCGTCCTTTACCCGCTGACTTTCGTTGCGTTGCTGCCGGCGGCGCCGGTCTTCATCGGCTACGCCAACGCCAATCTCGTCGTGCGCTGGACGGCATGCCTGTTCCTGAGCGGCCTGGTAACGGCGGGAATCCTGCTATTCCTGCAACTGGCGATTACTCTGACCTGATTCTCAGTTCCCGGCCGCGGGAACGTACTCGGTGAGGGTTGCGCGGACGCGCAGCTTGCCCTTGCGGTGTTGCTCGATGACTATCGGGAGGTAACCCAGCTCGGCCGAGCACCACAGCGTCGTCGAGCGTTTGCTGCCCTCGGCCTGGTGGCGGATGCCGATCACATCGAATTCACCGGCAGGGACCTTGACCACCTTTTCGCCGACCACCTGGATGTTGACGGGCCGCAGCCGGTCGACTTCGAACATGGTGTAGCGGTCGCTGGCCCTGTCGTTGAGCAGGTCGTGCATGACCTCGTATTGAATCGACACGCGGTCATGCGCCAGTCCGTCGATAACCGAGACCACGTCCTCGCCATTCACGGTGCCGCGAGCTTCGCCGGCGTCCCAGTCGAACGCGATGGCGGCGTCGATCTTGTCACGCGTCAAGGTGTCCTTCGAGATGTACTCGCGGGGTCTGACCCCGTCATCGGCAGAGTCGAACCGGGATGTCTCGGCGATCGAGCCGCGTGCGAGCATGCGCGACATACCCGTCGGGCGAATCACGTGAGTGGCTTCGAAGCCAGTGTCGGTAGGCACCAGCCTGGTGTGCAGCTCGCCGCCGAGGACGCTGATCTTGACCTTGTACGTCGCGGAATGCGCCGTCAGGACGGTTTCCGCGTCGGTCTGCGTCGCAAACAGCAGCACTGCCAGGATCGTGAGGGTTCGAATCACGCTTTTCTCAGCCGGAATTGAGTCGAGTTTCGCATTGTTGCAGCAGCGACATGACTCGTTCCTGAACGGCGACGCGGTGCGGTTCGATCTCGTCCATGCGCGTGCCGGGCGGTATCTCGTAAGGTTCGCCGACACCGATCACTACACGCGCAAACGGTTTCGGGATCATGAAGCGATCCCAGCGGTCGAGGTACCAGGCGCGGTCTGCCGCACAGGAAACGGGCACGATGGGCACCTTGCCGACGCGGGCCATCAGCATCACGCCCGTCTTGAGCTCGTATTGCGGACCCTGCGGACCGTCCGGCGTCGAGACGATCGAATAGCCTTTCTTCATCATCTCGTGCTGGTCGCGCAGCGCCAGGGCGCCGCTCTGGTTGGCCGAGCCGCGGATGACCTCGGCGCCGTAGGCGCGGGCAATGCGCTCGGGGACCTCGCCGTCAACCGAGCCTGAAATCAGGAAACAGGCCTTGAAGCCGCGCTTGATCCAGTCCCTGACGCGGCCGGAGCACAGGACATGGTGCTGGTGCCAGTAGGCCGGCGCGCAGACGGTCTTGCCGTCGAGGAACGGCTCGATATGCTCTTCGCCGAATACCGCCTGCACCCGGTAGGTGCTGGTCAGCACCCGGGTAAATGCGCGCAGGATCGGCATACCGATCGCATAGTAGAACCGCCGCATCGGCGTCATGCGTCGATCCGAGCGTGGATTGCGCCGCGACTCGACGGACTGGAAATCTCTCGGTTGCTCGTTACTCATGACGCTTCGAAGGACCTGCTGCGATCAGTTTGCAGTATCGGTTCCGCGCCGGTCAATGTAATATTGCGCCTCGAATTTTCGCCGATAAATCATGCGCCTCTACGACACACTGATCGATCTGCTGGCCGACGTCCGCAGCAAAGACCGCCACATTCGTTTCATTGACGGCGAGGACGACGAGACTACCGTCAGCTTCGCCGAGCTCTGGGATCGCGCGCTGGCGTTGTTGGGTGCACTGCAGTCGCGGGGCATGCAAAAGGGCGACGAGCTGGTCATCTTCAGCAAGTCTAACGAGAGCTTCGTCGTCGCCTACTGGGCCGCGATTCTCGGCGGCATCGTCCCGGTGCCCGTTGCCGTCGGTATCAGCGACGAGCACAAGCACAAGCTGTTTCGAATCCTGCGCCAGCTCGAGCACGCGACGTTGTTCACCGAGCAGGACCAACTCGAGCGCCTGCTGGCATTTGCGCGCGACGCAGGACTGGCCGACGTGGTCGCGATCCTCGAGCAGCGCGCGTCGTTGATGAGCGACGTCGTGCCCGGCGAGCATGGTGAAATTTTCGCAGCGACGGCGGACGACGTCGCGTTCATCCAGTACTCGTCAGGGTCGACGAGTGATCCCAAGGGCGTTTGCCTGACGCATCGCAATCTTTGCACGAACATACGCGCAATCGTCGAGGGGACCGGCTGGAAAGAAGACGACGTGAGCCTGAGCTGGATGCCGCTGACGCACGACATGGGTCTGATCGGCTACCATCTCAGCGTGCTGGGTGCGGGCATGAACCACGCCGTCATGGACACCAACGCGTTCGTGCGGCGGCCGCTGCTGTGGATGATCAAGGCGCACGAACTGCGGGCTACCCAGCTCTGTTCGCCCAACTTTGGCTACAAACACTTCCTGAAGCTATTCGAGCGCAAGGGCCTGCCGGAGACGGACCTGTCCTGCGTGAAGCTGATCCTGAACGGCGCCGAGCCCATTTCCTACTCGCTCTGCGAGGAATTCCTCGAGGCGCTTGCGCCCTACGGCCTGAAGCGCACCGCGATGTTCCCGGTTTATGGTCTCGCCGAAGCGACCGTGGGCGTCTCTATGCCCGAAGTGGGCAGCGAATATTCGCGGATCGTGGTGCACCGGCATTCGCTGCGGGTTGGCGAGCCGTACGAGACGGCCGACCTCGATGACGAGGATGCGGTCAGCTTCGTCAAGGTTGGCACGGCGATGCGGGACGTCGAGATCCGTATTGCCGACGATAACGATGCGGTTCTCGCGGCTGGCAAGGTGGGCAACATCCAGCTCAAGGGCGGCAGCGTGACCGAGCGCATCTACGGCGACGTCGAGGCGACGGCCAGCCTGTTCTCTGCCGACGGCTGGCTGCGCACCGGTGACGTGGGCGTCTTCGTCGACGGCCAGCTCGTGATCACGGGGCGTTCCAAGGACATCATCATCATCAATGGTCAGAACTACTACCCGCACGACCTCGAGGAGATTGCCGCCGAAATCGAAGGGCTCGACCTGGGCAAGGTCGTCGTCGCCGGCACCCGCACCCACGAGAGCCGGACCGAAGAGCTGCTGGTGTTCGCTTTGTTCCGGCGCGATCTCGACACATTCAAGATTCTCGCGCGCAAGGTCGTCGACCGCATCGGCGAACAGGTAGGACTGGAAGTCGACCACGTGATCCCGGTGCGCAAGGTGCCCAAGACCACCAGCGGCAAGATCCAGCGCGCCGCGCTGCTCAACGCCTACCTCGACGGCGAATTCGACGAGGTGCTGGGCAAGCTCACCGGGGACTCGTCAGCCGAAGGCCTGGACGACGATCCCCTCGTCGCTGAACTCGAGATGATCTGCCGCGAGCACTCCAGGGAACGCACGATTGGTCCCGACGACAACCTGTTCGAGATCGGTATCAGCTCTCTGACCCTGACCGAGATCGCGCTTGCCGTCGATGAGCGTTATCCCGGCCAGCTCGACATTAGTGATATCTTCGACTATCCCACACTGCGAGAAATCGCGGAATTCCTGCGGCAGAAGGCCTAGAGACTCCCATGACCTATTCGCGTATTGCCGGTACAGGCAGCTATTTGCCTGAAAAAGTGGTCACAAACAAGGATCTGGAAAAGAC
>JASJCH010000075.1 GCA_030066075.1 Woeseiaceae bacterium | reverse complement strand
TGGATAGAGAACATCCCGTTCAACGAGACGCGCGGCTACGTCAAACGTGTGCTCGCCGCCGAGACCATATTCCACTGGCGGATGACCGGTTCGGTCCGTCGCCTTTCCGACGGGATGCTGCTGGTCAGCGCGGATTCGAAGACGCAGAAAGTCGCAAAGAACTAGCCCGATCATAGAAGCAGCGCAGGTCGCGCTCGCAGTCTTCATACAGCTCTCTGAACCTGGCCAGGTCCAGCTCGTAAAGGCTGATCGACACCAGTCGCGCGTTGTTCAACCGGCCGCCAAGCCATCCCGGAGCATCCTGCCCCGACTCGCTGAGTTTTGCGTTCAGGTCATGCGTCAGTTGCTGCAGCCGCTGCTCCTTCTCCCGCCGCATCGTTGCTGCGTCCGCCCCTGATGCGTACAGCGTCCCGAGGTCCGCGCGTGCCTGGCGAATGACTGCCACCAGCTGCTCGCGCAGGCGCCGGCGCTCGAGGTAGGCCGCAAACTGGTCGGTCTCGCCCTTGCTCAGCAGCCAGCGCTCGAGACCGATATCGGCGACGGCCGTGGCAAACGACTCGTTGAAGGCCGTGTCGTCCTTGATATACAGAACCTGGTGCGCGAGCTCGTGAAAGATCGTCGCGACGAGGTCCGTGTCCCGCCAGCGCATCATCGTGTTGAGCACGGGGTCGTCGAAGCGGCCCAGCGTTGAATAGGCCGGGACACCGCCAATCGCGACGTCGAAACCGTCGTCTCCCAGTTGCGCGGCCTTGCGCCGTGCGTCTGCCTCATCGAAATAGCCGCGATAGGCGACGCAGCCCGCGACCGGGAAGCACCACGTCTTCGGCTCGAGCGAAAATTCAGGCGCGGCGAAGACATTCCACACCACGTAATCCCTCTCGAGATCGGCATAGCTTCGATAGCTGTCATTGTCCGGAAGATACAGTTCATCCACGGCAAACTGTCGCGCCTGCTGGACGAGCTCCAGCCGCCGGGCCAGCTCATCCGGCGTACTCTCCGCATCCAGCAGCTCGTCGATCGGCTCGCTCCTGCTGAGCACGTCGTACTGCCCCCGCGCGGCCTGCATGTAGTAGCAGGCCGACTGCGACAACGCGAGGGCAAGCAGCAGCAGTATCTTGCATCGTCGCAGCGTCACGTTCGGTAGTGTCCCCGGTGCTAGAATCGGCCGATGCAAGTTTACCTCGTCGGTGGCGCCGTTCGTGACGAGCGGCTCGGTCTCCCTGTCCGGGAGCGGGACTGGTGCGTCGTCGGCGCCACGCCGTCGGAGCTGATCGACGCCGGCTATAAGCAGGTTGGCAAGGACTTTCCCGTATTCCTGCACCCGGAGTCCGGCGAGGAATACGCGCTGGCGCGTACCGAGCGTAAAACGGCCGCCGGCTATCACGGCTTCGACTTTGATACGTCGCCCGATGTCCCGATCGAGGAGGATCTCGGCCGCCGCGACCTGACCATCAACGCGCTCGCGATCGATGAGGATGGGCGCCTGATCGATCCCTTCGGCGGCGAGCGGGACCTCGAACGGCGCTTGTTGCGACACGTCTCCGATGCGTTCGCCGAGGACCCGGTCCGGATCCTGCGGGCGGCCCGGTTTGCGGCGCGCTTCGCACACCTCGGGTTTCGTATTGCGCCCGAGACTCGCGACCTGATGCGCGCCATGGTGGCCAGCGGCGAGGCCGATGCGCTGGTGCCGGACCGGGTATGGAAAGAAACCGAAACCGCTCTTGCCGGCCCCAGCCCCGCCCTGTTCTTCGAGGCCTTGCGATCCTGCGGCGCGCTCCGTGTCGTGTTCCCGGAAGTGGACGCGCTGTTCGGCGTGCCGCAGCCGGTGCAGTGGCACCCCGAAGTCGATACCGGGCTGCACACGATGATGGTCGTGGTACAGGCGGCGAGGCTCAGCGACGCTGTCGAGGTCCGCTTCGCGGCCCTGGTGCATGACCTCGGCAAGGGCACGACCCGGATGGCGGATCTCCCCTCGCACCCCGGCCACGAGCGCCGCGGGGTCAAGCTCATCAATGCGATCAACGATCGCATGCCGTTGCCGCGCACGTGCCGTGACCTGGGAGCGCTTCTGGCCGAGTACCACACGCACTGCCATCGCGCCTTCGAGCTGCGCGATGACACCGTCGTGAAGCTATTCGAGAAGACCGATGCATTCCGCCGCCCCGAGCGCTTTGAGCAGTTCCTCGTGGCCTGCGAGGCGGATGCAAGGGGCAGGACGGGGTTCGAGCGGCGCACCTACGGGCAGGCCTCGCACCTGCGCAGCGCTTTCGCCGCGGCTGCCGCCGTGGATGCCGGCCAGGTGGCCAGCAAGCACGACAGGAAGAAAATCCCCGCGGCCATTCGCAAAGCCCGGGTAGCAGCCGTGCGCGAGGCGCGCGGCCGCGATCAGTCGCCGTAGAAGAACAGGTACAGCGAGAAAAAGGTCACGTCACCGTAAAGCTCGGAGTCGTCATAGCCAATGCCGAACTCGGCATCGGTGCGCTGTGACAGCGGCGTGAGGAAACGCACGGTCAGGGACTTTGTTCGCGAGCCGTTGATCGCGCCTTCCCAGGTGGTGAGATCAATATCCCATGCCGAGTCGCCCACCTCGATACTCAGCGTTACCCCGGCACGATGGTCGACCAGCGAATTGATGAGGCTCAGGCGTGATACCGATAGCAGCCGCGCCGCGTCGACATTCTCGACCGGCCGGAACGGCACGCTGTAGTCGTACTTGATGCCCCGCAGCCGCAGGCTCGTCGTGTCGCTGGTCGCGATACGCGCCGACAAGCCGAAGCCATCCGCATCGAACAGCAGCCGCCGACCGGGCGAGAAATTCGTAGCCGGTATGATGAGCTCGAAATCGCGGTACTCGTAGTCGAGGGAAACGGTGACGGCGTCATTCTTGAAATAACCCGACGCGCGCCAGTCGTTCGAGGTGAGCACGTCCGAATCTCCCCAGTAAGCGGCGCCGAGGCGAATACCGATGGGGTCGAAGTGATGATCGAGCTCGATGTCCGCGTAGTCCGTCTCCAGCTCGCGCCCGTCCGCGAGGTCGACAGCGCTCCTTGCCAGCGCCGCGGTCAGCCAGGTCTTCTCGGTCAGCCCCACACCGCCGAGCGCCGCAAAGCTAAGACCGTCGTCGCTGTCACCTTCGACTCCACCACCCAGCATGAAGCCCTCGGCTGCCGTTGCAACGTTGCACAGCAACAGCAGCGGGACCAGTCTACGCAAGCACATAGAGGATGATTCCGGCCAGCGCGAGCCTGTAGATCGCAAATGGCAGCAGCCCTATCCGGCTCACGAAGCGCATGAAGAACTCGATACTCAGGTAGGCGACGATCGCCGACACGCTGACGCCCACGGCCAGCTGCCCCCAGGGAACGGCGTCTTCCTGTTGCAGAAGACCGATCAGCGAATAGCCGGTCGCCAGCAGGATGACGGGAACCGCGAGCAGGAACGAGAAGCGCGCGGCGTCCTGGCGCTCGAAGCCCAGCATCCTGCCGGCCGTGATCGTCACGCCGGATCGCGAGGTGCCAGGCACCAGCGCCAGCGCCTGGGCGACGCCGATCAGGAAGGCATCCCGGATTCGCATGCTCGAGATCTCGCGCTCCCGTTTGCCGTAGCGGTCGGCCAGGATCATGAGCACCGCGTAACCCGACAGCGTTGCGACGATGACCGTCGGGCTGCGCAGGTTCACCTCTATCCAGTCGACCAGCAGCAAGCCGGCCAGCGCCGCCGGGACGGTGCCAAGTGCAATACCGAGAGCGAGGCGTGACTCGATAGTTCGGACATTGCCTCCGAGTACCTGCAGGCCGCCGCGTATCAGGCCGGCGATGTCACGGCGGAAGAAAATGATCACGGCAAGGAGCGAGCCGAAATGCACGGCCACGTCGAAGGCCAGACCCTGGTCCCGCCAGTCGAAGAAATATGGCACGAGCACCAGATGGCCGGAACTCGATATCGGCAGGAACTCGGTGAGGCCCTGCACAATGGCAAGGATGATGACCTGCAGGTTTGTCATGCGTTAGCCCAGTGTCGCGGTACGGTCTGCACGCCCGAAAGCGGCAGGCGGTTCGAGTTCGCCCCGCAGCAAGCCGAGGCACTTGAAGTTCTCGCCCATCTCGGTAGGCAGGGTAAGGAGTTTAATCTGCGCCGACAAACGCAGTTGTGCGTCGGTCGGCATTTCGGCGAAGTCGCCGAGCACCTCGTCCAGGCCTGCGCCGAGCAGGAACTGTGCCTGGGTTACGAACCCGGCGATGTCGAGACCTTGCTCCACGGCTGCCTCGGCAATCGTTGTGAAGTCGACCCACGAGGTCAGGTCCTGGATGCCGGGGAGAATCAGCGGATCATCGTGAACGTGGTGGCGGAAATGGCAGCGCAGCCAGCCGCCGGAGCGATCCGCAGAGTAGTACTCGCGCCTCCCGACACCGTAGTCGAACAGGAACAGCGCCGCCTTCTCGAGACTGTCGGCGAGTTCCGCCAGCCAGGGCGCCGCCGCGAGACACACCTCGGACGCGTAGCCGTCCGGCAGTCGCTCGCCCAGCGTCTGCTCGATGTGCTCGACCGCGTGTTGCAGGCGGGCGGGCGCCTCGAGTTCAACGAGGCCAAAGCCATCGGCTTCACTGGTGACGCGAACCTGGCGGATACCGTCGCTGCGGCGGACGAAGCGCTCGACCGGCAGTGCGTCCAGCAATTCGTTGGCGATGACCACGCCGGTAAAACTGCCTGGCAAGGCGTCAAGCCAGGTCACCGATCCGGTCAGCGCCGGCACCCGGGACGCAAGCAGCTCCCGCTGCCTTTGCTGCAGTTCGGGCGACACCTCGAGGATGTGATAGCCGCCGGCGGGCAGCGCATCGTCCTTGGCGAGCGCTTCGAGCACGTCCGCGGCCAGCTTGCCGCTGCCGGCGCCGATCTCGAGGACGGCCGGATCGTCGAGCTGCGCCAGCACGCCGGCACACTGGCGCGCGAGCAGTGCGCCGAACAGCGACGACACCTCGGGCGCCGTCACGAAGTCTCCCGCCTGCCCGAACTTGGTCGCCCCGGCGTTGTAGTAGCCGAGCCCGGGCGCGTACAGGCAGTGATGCATATACTCGGCGAAACTGATGCTGCCCGTCTCGGCGATACGCTCTCGGACAAACGCGGCGACCTCGCGGCTGTGCGCAAGACTGGCAGGGTCGGCCTGTGGCAACGTCAGTGGCTCATGCATAATGCGCCCTTTATAACGCGATTCCGCCAAGGGTTCCTCGATGTCTGCTACGCACACGCTCGACGGCAAGGTTGCGCTTGTCACGGGCTCCGCCCGCCGCATCGGCGCCACCATCGTACGCACACTGCACGCAGCCGGCGCGGACGTGGCCATTCATTACCGCGGATCAGCCGCCGACGCCGAGGCGCTCGTCGCGGAGCTCAATGGGTCGCGCCCCGATTCGGCCGCCGCATTTGCCGCCGACCTGGCCGACGGTGCCACGATCGAGCCGCTCGCGGCGCGTGTGCTCGAATGGCGCGGCCAGCTTGACGTGCTCGTCAACAATGCCTCGAGCTTCTACCCAACGCCGGCCGGCACGATTACCGAAGCGCACTGGGACGACCTTGTCGGCACCAACCTCAAGGCGCCGCTGTTCTTGTCGCAGGCAGTCTTGCCCGCGCTGCGGGACGCTGGCGGAGTCATCATCAACATTGTTGATGTCCATTCGACGCATCCGCTGCGCGACCATCCCGTGTACGGGCCGGCAAAAGCGGGCCTGGCCATGTTGACGCGTTCGCTGGCGAAAGACCTGGCTCCGGAGGTGCGGGTCAATGGCGTATCGCCGGGCGCGATCCTGTGGCCCGAGAACGAGATGTCGGAAGACACCAAGGCGGCGATCCTCGATCAGGTTCCGCTGGCGCGCCCTGGCGACCCGGCGGACATCGCCGGTGCTGTGCTGTTCCTGGTACGCGACGCGACCTACATAACGGGCCAGATTATCGCCGTGGATGGCGGGCGTTCGATCGGCTGGTAGCTAGTACGCGCCTGCGAACTCGCGCCACGGCGGGCCGCGACCGTCGTCCAGGCGGTCACGCGCATCGATACCCTCCCCGGTCCGCACGGGCATTGCGGGCGCAGGCGGACAGGCGCCGGTCGCCAGGTAGTCGAGCGCGGCAACCAGGTTCGGGTCGGCGGCGTCTCCCACCGGCACCGTCAGGTCATCGGCAACCGCGCAGTCCGCGGGCAGCCCGTCAAAATAGTCGCCGACGTCGTTGGCATTGACGATCTGGAACGCCGTGAGCCGCATCACCGCACCGCAGAACTCGAGTCCGACCTGGCCAACCGGCTTGCCCCGGGTGCGGCTGCCAACGACGGTGACCTCGACGTGCGGCTCCATGCTGTTGATGATCGTTTCACTGGCCGAGGCCGTTCTCTCCGTCGTGATCACGACGAGCCGCGACAGGTTGATCGATAACGGCAGCAGATTGAAAACCGCCTCGGAATCGTACTCGTCGGACCTGTCCGCATTGAAAAAGGTGCGCGTGAAGGTCAGGTTCTCCGCTACGGCTCCGCCCAGCAAATTGCCGAGCAGGTCGGTCGTGTCGACCAGGCCACCCGAGTTGTAGCGCAGGTCGATGATGAGGTCGGTGACGCCGTTGTCCCGGAAGTCGGAAAAAGCCGTCTGCAGCGATGCGTCGGCCGTGCCGACAAAGGCGGCGAGTTCCAGGTAACCGACGGGCGGACCGGCCTGCGTCGGGATCAGCTGCGTTTGCGGGACCGGGTCGATCGTCACAATCCCCTGGGTGACCGGCACCGTGAACTCCGTGACGCCGTCAATCTCGCGCATCGTAAACCGGATCGTCCTCGATTCGAGGGCCACATCGAGGCCTTCAGCAGCCTCGATCTCGGCAATAGACCGGTCGTCGAGCGCCACGATGCGCTGGCCGCGCGCAAAGCCCGCCGCTTCTGCCGGGCTACCTGCAAAGACCCGTGTCAGGCGCACGTCGTCGCCGGCGAGGAACTTGCGGCTAAAGCCGAAACCCTGGTACTGCCCGGCCAGGAGGTAGGCCGAATCAGCAACCGCCGAGGTGATATAGCTGAACTCGTCGAGCGGCTGTGCGGAGGCCAGGTCCGCGAGCAGGTCGACCGGCGTGTCGTAGCTGGACACCTTGACCTTGTCCGGAAGCAGGTCGTTCCACAGGTACCAGTACTCCGCGGCATCGCGCACGAAGCGTTTCTGGTCGCGGGTGGAACAGGTGTAGCCCTGGTCGTCGTCGCTCGACCATTCGCAGGCGGCTAGCATTGCCATGACAGCGAGGCTGAATAGGATGCGCATGATCTCTCCCGGTGCGTTCCCTAGAGAATAACGTCTACCAGGGTTAGTGGATGACGGTCTGGGTCACATTCCTGCCAATGATCGGCCATCCTGCGCCCTGTCACCGGGTGCACCAGGTCCGGGGCGATCTCGGCGAGCGGTCGTAGCACGAAACTGTATTCGAGGACATCTGCGCGCGGCAGCGGCGGGTCATTGCTGACGAGATCGTCGTAGAGCAGCAGGTCGATATCGAGGGCGCGCGCGGCGAAGCGCTCATCGCCGCGTTCGCGGCCGACGAGGTCATGGATTTGCTCTATCTGGCGATTGATCTCCCCGGGCTCCTCGTTGCTCCGGAACCCGGCAACGAGATTCAGGAAATCGGCCCCTTCGAAGCCGACAGCAGCGTTGCGATAGACCCGGGAAACGACAACATCGCCGTAGCGGCGCCGCAGTTCATCGACGCCGAGACGTAAGTTCTTTTCGGGGTCGATGTTACTGCCGAGCCCGACATAGACCAGGGCCATCGCGGTCACTCGGTCGCGGGGCGCACACCGCGCTCGATGATGACGCCGACATCGCGCGCGCCGCGGATGGCGCCGGGCTTGTTGACCTTGACGCGCACCCAGGCAACATCGAACTCATCGAGCACGATCCCGGCGATCTTCTCCGCGAGCGTCTCGACCAACTGGAAGCTCGACTCGCCCACGTACTCCTGCAGCCGCTTGGCCACGAGCTTGTAGTTGAGGGTGTCGTCAACGCTGTCCGTCGCTGCCGCCTTGCGGATGTCGGCGGACATCTCGAGGTCGATTGCCACCGTCTGGCGGATCTTGCGTTCCCACTCCCAGAGGCCGATGACTGTCTCGATGCGCAGGTCGTGCAGGAAGATGATGTCCATACGTGTTCCGTCAGGCGGCCGCAGCGGGCCGGGTTAGCGTGTCGAGGGCCCAGCGGGCCGTGGCGCGGATCTCGTCGGCCTGCTGCGCGTCATTGAGTCGCATCGCACCGGCCACGGCAATCATCGCACCGTTGTCGGTGCAGTAGGCCATTCGCGGGTAGAAAACCTCGCCGTTGAAACGCGCCTTCATCTCCGCGCGCAGCAACCTGTTGGCGCCGACGCCGCCGGCGATGACGATGCGATCGAGGCCCTTGCTGGCCGCGGCCTGCAGGGTCCTGCCGACGAGCGTGTCAACAGCCGCGCGCTGGAACGAGGCGGCGAGATCCGCTTTGCGGTCCCCCAGTTCGCCGGCCTCCTCGGCCTTTCGAACCTCGAGCATGACGGCCGTCTTGAGCCCGCTGAAGCTGAAATCGAAGCCCGGGCGGTTCAGCATCGGTCGCGGGAAGCTGTAGGCGGAGTCGTCGCCCTTCTCGGCCAGCGCCGCCAGCGCCGGCCCGCCCGGATAGCCCAGCCCGAGCAGCTTCGCGGACTTGTCGAACGCCTCGCCGACGGCGTCGTCGAGGGTCGTACCGAGCAGTTCGTACTCACCGAGCCCCGTGACCGAGATCAGCATCGAGTGGCCGCCCGAGACCAGCAGCGCGAGAAACGGAAACGCGGGCGGGTCGTCCTCGAGCATGGGTGCGAGGAGATGCCCTTCCATGTGGTGCACCGGGATGACCGGACAGTCCCACGCCAGCCCGAGGCCATTCGCGAGGCCGCTGCCGACCATCAAAGCACCTGCAAGGCCGGGGCCCGCCGTGTACGCGATGGCGTCGGGCCTCTCGAGGCCGGCGTCGCTCAATACCCGCTGCACCAGGGGCAGCAGCCGCCGGATGTGGTCGCGCGAGGCGATCTCCGGCACGACGCCGCCGTAGACGGCGTGCAGGTCCACCTGGCTGTGGAGCGCGTCAGCAAGCAGGCCGTTCTCAGTGCTGTAGACGGCCACGCCGGTCTCGTCGCAGCTCGTTTCTATGCCCAGGACGTTCATGATCCGGGCATAATAACTGCCGATTCGGGGGTTGGAAATGGCTTATGCGTGCCGTTATAATAGGCGGCTGAGTCCCGGCCGTGTGCCGGGTTTATTTATGCACGGAATCAATATCGTATGCCCAGTGTTCGCGTAAAAGAGAACGAGTACTTCGATGCAGCGCTGCGTCGCTTCAAGCGTGCCTGTGAAAAGGCCGGCATCCTGACGGAACTCCGTCGTCGGGAGTATTACGAGAAGCCGACGCAGGAGCGCAAGCGCAAGAAGGCGGCCGCCGTAAAACGGCACATGAAGCGCCTGTCTCGCGAAGAGTCCAAGCGCAAGCGCCTGTACTGAAGTACCACCCCGCTCCGTTCCCTCGGAGTTTGCCATGTCCCTCAAAGCTCGAATCAGCGATGACATGAAGTCCGCCATGAAGGCCGGTGACAAGGACCGGCTGAAAGTGGTGCGCCTGATCATGGCTGCGATCAAGCAGGTCGAGGTCGACAAACGTATCGAGCTCGACGATGCCGCCGTGCTCGGGGTACTCGAAAAAATGGTCAAGCAGCGCCGCGACTCGGTCGAGCAGTTCCAGAAAGGCAACCGCGACGACCTGGCGCAGATCGAGCTTAGCGAAATCGAGGTGCTCGAAGAGTACCTGCCGGAGCAGCTCAGCGACGCGGAGCTTGATGCGATGATCGACGAGGTCATCGGCGCCACTGGCGCCGAGAGCATTCGTGACATGGGCAAGGTCATGGGCGCGATCAAGTCGCAGGCTGCCGGGCGCGCCGACATGGGCGCCGTCGGCGCCAAAGTCAAGGCAAGACTCGGCCAGTAGCTCGTTCGACTGGCGCATCGCGCCGATTCGGCTATGCTAGCCGCAACAACAAGAACATTCCCAGACCCGCACGACGGGTTTTGCCGTTTAATACCGTATGGCCGGATTGATACCGCAGGATTTCATCGACGACCTGGTCGCCCGGGCCGATATTGTCGAAGTCGTCGGCAAACGCATCCAGCTCAAGAAGGCCGGGCGGGAGTTCAAGGCCTGCTGCCCGTTTCACGACGAGAAGACGCCCTCTTTTACCGTGAGCCCGTCCAAGGGCTTCTACCACTGTTTCGGCTGCGGCGCGCACGGCACGGCTATCGGCTTCCTCATGGAGTACGAGCACATGAGCTTCGTCGAAGCCATCGAGGCCATCGCCAGCCTGCTCGGCGTGGAGGTGCCCCGCAGCGAGAGTGACCGGCCGGCCCGGCGCTACGACGAGTTGTTCTCGCTCATGGCAAGCGTCGAGCAGCATTTCCAGAACTGCCTGCGCGAGTCGCCGGTCGCCGTGGACTATCTCAAGCAACGCGGCATCGACGGCGCGACGGCGAAACGTTTCAATATCGGCTTTGCACCCGAGGGCTGGAGCGTGGTCCTCGACAAGTTCGGCACATCGCGCGAAGCGATTGAGCGGCTGCTGGCGACCGGGCTGATCATCCGCAAGGACAACGGCAAACACTACGACCGTTTCCGGGAGCGCATCATGTTTCCGATTCGGGACGCGCGCGGGCGCACGATCGGCTTTGGCGGCCGCGCACTCGGCGACGGTGAACCCAAGTACCTCAACTCGCCCGAGACCGTTCTGTTTCACAAGGGCCGCGAACTGTACGGGCTTTACGAGGCGCGCCAGGCGTTACGCCACATCGACCGGCTGGTGGTCGTCGAGGGCTACATGGACGTCGTTGCGCTCGTGCGCAACGGCATCGATTTCGCCACCGCGACGCTCGGAACTGCGACGACCGGCGATCACCTCAACGTGCTGTTTCGGCTGACCGACAACGTGAGCTTCTGCTTCGACGGCGACCGGGCGGGCCGGGACGCAGCCTGGCGAGCACTGGAGAATGCGCTGCCGCATATCCGGGAAGGCCGGCAGATTCGCTTCGTCTTCCTGCCCGAGGGGCACGATCCCGATTCGTACGTCAATGAGCACGGCTCCGATGCGTTTGTGAAGGCCGTTGACGAAGGCGTTGCGCTGTCGGATTTCCTGATCAGCGAGCTGTCGGGCCAGGTCGACATGACCACGGTGGACGGCAAGGCGCGACTGGCCGAACTGGCCAAGCCGCTGGTGCGGCGCATTCCGGCGGGCGTCTATCGTGAGTTGCTCGTGGAGAGCCTCGCCGAAACCGTGGGCATGCCGGCCAGCAAGCTCGAGCGCATCATCGGCAGCACCGGAGAAACGGCCGGCCCCGGCGGGGGTGCGGGCGCGCAGGTGACGGGCAGCCGGCGCAAACCGCTGGTCAGCGGCGGGCGACCTTCGGTCGTGCGGCGCGCCATTACGCTGTTGCTGAACAACCCGCAGGCGGGCGACAAGCTCGACGTGGAGAAGCTGGCGGGCGTGAACCGTCCGGGGGTCGATCTCCTGCACAAGCTGATTGAAACCGTGCAGGACGAACCCCATATAACGACGGCAGGTTTGCTGGAGCGCTGGCGGGACGACGAGCAGGGCCGGCACCTCGGCAAGCTAGCGGCCGTGGAGCTGCCCGAGGAAGACGAATTCGACCCGGCCGCGGAGCTCGCGGCCTGCCTCGACCAGCTGGCGCTGGCGGGCCGCCGCGAGAGAATCGATTTTTTAATTGAAAAACAGAAGCTTAGCTCACTCACCGATGACGAGAAAAGCGAACTCAGACAATTGCACTAGGGCGCTGAATCGTCGGGATATTCTGGCTCAGACTCTGTCAAAAGTAGTATAATTGGTCGTTTGTATTCATCACTTGGAGGTCCTCTGGCCTTGAGCGAAAAACGTGCAGCAATTGGCGGCAGCAAACAGGCGCAGCAACTCAAAGACCTGATTGCCCGCGGCAAGGAACAGGGTTTTCTGACCTACGCTGAGGTCAACGATCACCTGCCTAACGACATCGTCGATCCCGAACAGATCGAAGATATCGTCAACATGATCAATGACATGGGCATCACGGTGTACGAGAAGGCGCCGGAGGCCGAGGAAATCCTGTTGTCCGACGCGGCCGTCTCGAATGACGACGACGCCGCGGAAGAAGCCGAAGCCGCTCTCGCCAGCGTCGACGCCGAATTCGGCCGGACGACCGACCCCGTGCGCATGTACATGCGCGAGATGGGTACCGTGGAACTCCTGACGCGCCAGGGCGAAATCGAAATCGCCAAGCGCATCGAGGACGGCCTCAACCAGGTCAAGTACCACATGGTGCACTTCCCGCCGA
>JASJCH010000074.1 GCA_030066075.1 Woeseiaceae bacterium | reverse complement strand
TTGGTCTTCTCGTTCGCGATTTCCTTGAGCGTCTGCAAGTAACGGACCTGCAACGCCTGCTCCTCGCTGGCCAGCGTGCGGGCAGCTTCGGCGATCATCAGCGCCGCCTGCTTCTCGCCCTCGGCGTTGATGACCTTGGCGCGCCGCGAACGCTCGGCTTCGGCCTGCTGGGCGATGGCGCGGATCATGCTCTCGTCGAGGTCGACGTGCTTGATCTCGACGTTCGCAACCTTGATGCCCCAGGCGTCGGTGCGCTGGTCGAGCAGGTTCTGGATGTCGGTATTCAGCTTATCGCGCTCCGCGAGCATGTCGTCGAGCTCGTGCTGGCCGAGGACCGACCGCAGCGTGGTCTGTGACAGCTGACTCGTGGCTTCGAAGACGTTGGCAACCTGGATGACAGCCTTCTCCGGATCAACGATACGGAAGTAGATGACGGCATTGACCTTGACCGACACGTTGTCACGCGAGATCACATCCTGCGTGGGGACGTCCATGACGACGACGCGCAGATCGACCTTGGTCATCTTCTGGATGAAAGGAACAAGGATGATCAGGCCGGGGCCTTTGACTTTGTAAAACCGGCCGAGCAAGAAAATAACACCGCGCTCGTACTCCTTGAGGATCTTGATCGTGTTGTAAAGGATTACAAACACCAGCGCGACGCCAATGCCGATATAGGGGAGTGTCATGTCTATTCCTCTCTAGTGATTCCTGGGCTCGACCTCCAGGGTCAGGCCAACCATGTTTGTTACGACGACTTCCTGGTCTTTCTCCAGGGGTATCGTGCTGCGCGCGGCCCACGACTCACCCTGCAGCCAGATCTTGCCGTCGCCCGTGAAGTCGAACATCGCCTTGCCGATGCCGCCGACGATGGACTCTGCTCCGGATACCGCGCCGCGGCGCCGCAGCTTGAGCACGAAAGTGACGAGCCAGAAAAGGAAAAGCGCAGCGACGATAGCAACGGAGGCGACGAATGCGATCGAGATGCCGAACCCGGGAATACCGGTGTCGAACATCATGATTGCCCCGAACACGAAGGCGACGATGCCGCCGAGGCCTAGGAAGCCGAAGCTCGGGGCGAAGGCCTCCGCTGTCATCAGCGCAAGCCCCACGATGATCAGCGCCAGCCCGGCGTAGTTGACGGGCAGGACCTGCAAGGCGTAGCCCGCCAGCAGCAGGCAGATGACGCCTGCGACACCCGGGAAAATGGCGCCGGGATTCAGGAACTCGTAGATCAGGCCGTAGAAGCCGACGAGACCGAGCAGCAGCGCGATCTCCGGGTTGGCGATGGCCGACAGGATCTTGATGCGCCAGTTAGGCTCGTACTCGGTAATTGTGACATTCGCGAGTTCCAGTACAGCCGTGCCTGTGTCCATCACCACCTCGCGGCCATCGACCTGCTCGATCAGGTCGCTGCGCGTTTCCGCGATAACCTCAATGACATTCTCTTCCAGCGCCTCATCGGCCGTAAGCGTCGCAGCTTCGGTGACCGCAAGCTCCGCCCAGTCCGCATTCCGGCCGTGGCGTTCGGCGAGTCCGCGAATATAGGCGATCGCATCATTGAGGACCTTGCGTTCGAGCGCCGTGCCCGCGCCGTTGCCAGCGGGCTCGCTTTCCTCGGCCTCTTCGTCGGTCTGCTCAGGGTCTGCCGGTGGCTCCACCGGCATAGGTGGAGTCGCATCGTCGCCACCGAGCGATACGGGTGTAGCCGCGCCGATGTGAGTCGTTGGCGCCATCGCAGCAATGTGACTCGCCAGCAGGATGTACGTCCCGGCGCTGTCCGCGCGGGCTCCATCCGGCGCCACATAGGTGGCGACGGGAACTGACGAGCCGAGGATTCCCTGGATGATGTCCCGCGTCGAGCTGACGAGGCCGCCCGGCGTGTCCATCTCGAGGATGACCAGTTTCGCACCGGATTCCTCGGCGTGCTCGATGCCGTTGAGAATGTACTCGGAAGTGGTGACGCCGATCGGGCCGTCGACCTCGAGTACGACTACATCGCTGGCCTGTGCCGAGGAGGCCAGAAATCCGGTGAACAGAGCAGTGAGTAAGGCTAGGGATTTCATGATCAGATGATAGCATTGCCGCCATGTATATTCGCTTCGTCACGACCGGTGGCACGATCGACAAGATCTACTTCGACGACCTGAGCCAGTACGAAGTCGGGGAGTCGCAGATCCAGCATATCCTGCACGAGGGTCTGGTGGCTTTTGACTACGATGTCGAGCCTTTGTTGCACAAGGATAGCCTCGAAATGACGGATGCAGACCGGCAAGTGCTTCGCGAGTACATCGCCGCGGACAGCGCCGAGCGATTTGTGGTGACCCACGGCACCGACACGATGCACGAAGCAGCCGAGGCGCTGCGCGGCATTGACGGCAAGACGATCGTCCTGACCGGCGCCCTGACGCCGGCGCGCTTCAAGCAGACCGACGCAATGTTCAATGTCGGCATGGCGGTTGCGGCGGCGCAAGTGGCGCCGCCGGGTGTCTACATCGCCATGAGCGGGCAGGTCTTCGAGGCCGGCAAGGTCCGCAAGAACCGCGAGAGGAACCGCTTCGAAAGCGTGTAGGAGCGGCCCCTGTAGGAGCGGCCCACGGCCGCGATTTCCCCCTGTAGGAGCGGCCCTTGGCCGCGATCCGCGCCGGTGCGGGCGCCAGCCGACTAGTCCGGCTGGTGCGCCATCTCCGCCGTTTGCTGCTCGACAGCCTTGGCATCAGCCCGGACGTTACGGAGAAAATCGTCAGCGAACGCATCGGTGGTGATGTCTTCCACGCCGCCCTCCATACTGTCGAAGATGCGAATCGCGACGTTCCGCGGTGTCTCTTTCTCCATATCGATGCCGGCCGCCATGTCGGTATCGATCGGCCCGGGGTAGACGCCATGGACGGCGACACCCTGGGGTGAAAGCTCGGCACGCATGCCCTGCGTCAGCGAGTGCGCGGCGGCTTTTGAGGCAGAGTAGGTGGCGGCCATCGGGAAATTGCTCAACCCGCTGACCGATACGACCGTGGCCACCGCGCCGTTGCCATTGCGAGTCAGGGCGTCGGTGAAGGCCCGCGTTACGTTCAGCGGCCCGAAGTAATTCACTTCCATCTCGAGCCGCGCCGTCTCGGGACTGTGGTTGAAGATAAACCCTCCGAATCCTGCGACGCCGGCATTGTTAATCAGGACCTGCACATCCTGCGCCTGTGCGGCGGCTGCCGCGATTGCATCGCTGTTGGTCACGTCCAATTGCACCGCGATCACCTGCTCAGGATGTTGCTCGACCAGGTCCTGGACGCCAGAGACATCACGCGCTGCGGCGTAAACCTTGCTGGCGCCGCGAGCCGCCGCTTCTTCGACGATGGCGCGGCCGATGCCGCGGTTGGCCCCGGTTACGAATACAACGGCGTCTTTGACGGTGATGTTGGACATGCAATGCTCCTCTTGCCGCGAGCGGCCAATTAAAGATCGAAACTGATTCCCTGGGCGAGCGGCAGTTCGGTGCTCCAGTTAATCGTATTCGTTTGCCGGCGCATGTAAGTCCGCCACGAATCCGACCCGGCCTCGCGGCCGCCACCCGTTTCCTTCTCGCCGCCAAACGCGCCGCCGATCTCGGCGCCCGAGGTGCCGATATTGACGTTCGCTATGCCGCAGTCCGAGCCCCCATGCGAGAGGAAGTACTCGGCCGTCTGCAGGTTGTCGGTGAAGATTGCTGACGACAGGCCCTGCACGACACCGTTCTGCAAGGCGATGGCCTCGTCAAGCGTCGAGTAGGGGATTAGATAGAGAATGGGTCCGAAGGTTTCGGTCTGGACGATGTCCCAGCCATTGCTGGCGACCGCGATCGCCGGACTAATGAAGTTGCCCGGGCCGTCGATGCGTTCGCCGCCGCAGAGAATCTCGCCGCCGGCGTCGCGTACGGCCTCGCAGGCCGTTTCGACACGCTCGACGGCCGACTCGTCGATCAGCGGACCCATCAGGGTGTCGGCATCGAGCGGATCGCCGATGCGAACTTGCCCGTAGGCGTTGACGAGCGCCGTCTTCAGCTCCTCGATGCGCGATTCGTGGACAATCACGCGGCGCGTGGTCGTGCAGCGCTGACCGGCCGTGCCGACCGACCCGAAGACGATGGACGGAATAGCGAGGTCGAGGTTGGCTTCCTTGTCCACAATGATCGCGTTGTTGCCGCCGAGTTCGAGCAACACCTTGCCCATGCGAGCCGCGACGCGCTCGCCGACCTGCCTGCCGATGGCGCTGGACCCCGTGAACGAGACCAGGTCGACGCGCTCATCGTCAACGAACGTCTGTGCGAGCTCGTTGCTGCCGTCATTGAACAGGAAGAAGATCGGCGGCAGGTCCTCGCTCGCCAGCGCTTCGTTAATGATCTTTTGCACGGCGACGCCGCAGAGCGCGGTCTTGGGCGACGGTTTCCACACGTTCACGTTGCCGCAGACCGCCGCAATCAGGGCGTTCCAGGAATAGACGGCGACCGGGAAGTTGAATGCCGAGATCGTGCCGACGACGCCGAGCGGGTGCCACTGTTCGTACATGCGGTGCTGCGGCCGTTCCGAGTGCATTGTCTTGCCATAGAGCATGCGCGACTGGCCTACGGCGAACTCGGCGATATCGACCATCTCCTGGACCTCGCCATCGCCCTCGGCCTTTATCTTGCCCATCTCGAGCGTGACGAGGCTGCCGAGCGCATCCTTGTTGTCGCGCAACGCGTCGCCGATCAGGCGCACGGCGTTGCCGCGCACCGGTGCGGGGATCGTGCGCCAGGTGCCGAACGACTCGCGCGCCATGTCGATCATGCGATCGTACTCGGCTTGGGAGCTGGAATAGACGCCGGCAATGACGTCGCCGGTCGCCGGGTTGATGGATTCGATGAGCCCTGCTGACTCGTCCGTGCTGCTCTCGGCGCCATACCAGGTGCCGGGATTGGTCGATGCCAGGCCCAGCCTGTTGAGGATGTCCTGCATTAGATCGCTCCGAAAAAAACAAAACCGCCGTGGGGCGGCGGATATGATGGCGCGCATTTTGCCAATGTCCATGCGTGCTTTCCACACGAGGCTAACACACTGATTACGCGAGAAACTTTTGCAGGGTCCAAGCAGGGCGTGGCATAGTTCGCCGAACTTGCGGGCTTTAGGCCCGCTTTCTATTGCCACACAGGCAGGAAAAGACGTGAGCAGAACCATCGCAGCAAGCAACTGGCACCCGGCGAGCTGGCAGGGCAAGCCCGCCTCGCAGCAGGCCAGCTACCCGAACCCGGCCGAGCTGGATCGCGCCGTCGCCGAACTGAGCCGGCTGCCGCCGATCGTGACCTCCTGGGAGGTCGATTCTCTCAGGGAGCAGATCGCAAAGGCCCAGCGCGGCGAGGCGTTCGTTCTGCAGGGGGGCGATTGCGCGGAGACTTTCGACGAGTGCACGTCCGAGAATATCGTCGCCAAACTCAAGATCCTGTTGCAGATGAGCGTGGTGATGCTCTACGGGCTCAAGAAACCCGTTGTTCGCATCGGCCGTATGGCCGGCCAGTACGCCAAGCCGCGCTCGGCCGATACCGAGACTCGCGACGGCGCATCGTTGCCGAGTTTCCGCGGCGACCTCGTAAACCGCAGCCCGTTTACGGCAGAGGATCGCGTCCCGGACCCCGCCCTGATCCTGCGCGGCTATGAGAGAGCGGCGTTGACGCTGAATTTCGTCCGCTCGCTGATTGACGGCGGGTTTGCCGATCTCCACCACCCGGAATACTGGGATCTCGGCTGGGTCGGGCACTCGCCGATGGCGGATGAGTACCACGAGATCGTGAAGTCGATTTCGAACTCGCTGGACTTCCTCGAGACGATCTCCGGGCAGCAGGTCCACAAGACGCAGCGCGCCGACATCTACGCCGCGCACGAGGGGCTGCATCTCCATTACGAGCAGGCGCAGACACGCTTCCTCGATCGCCGCGAGCGCTGGTACAACCTGACGACCCATTTCCCGTGGATCGGCATGCGCACGGCAGCCGTCGACGGCGCGCACGTAGAATATTTCCGCGGCGTCGCCAACCCGGTCGGCATCAAGATCGGCCCGGGCATGACCAAGGAGTGGTTGCAGGAACTCATCGGGCTGCTCAACCCGAACAACGAGCCGGGGCGCCTGACCCTGATTCATCGCTTCGGCGCCAAGGCTATCGAGGAGTGCCTGCCCGAGATGATCGCAACCGTGCGCGAGACGGGCTCGCCCGTGCTGTGGGTATGCGACCCGATGCACGGTAATACCGAGAGCACGGCGGACGGTACCAAGACGCGGCGCTTCGACAGCATCGTGGCCGAGCTGGAGTCCGCATTCCGGGTGCACCAGTCGATGGGCAGCTACCTCGGCGGTGTGCACCTCGAGCTGACGGGCGAAAACGTTACGGAGTGCACAGGCGGAGCGCGCGGCCTGACCGACGGCGACCTTGCCCGGGCCTACAAGTCGACGGTCGATCCGCGGCTGAACTACGAGCAGGCCATGGAAGTGGCGATGCGGATTGCCGGGCTGCACAAGGATTCGGCGCGGGTGAACCGCAACGGGGCGTGATGTCCGGTACAATGCTCGCCTTTTGCGGAAGGCGCCATGCAGTACGACCACATCCAGATACCCGCTGACGGCGAGGCCATTCGGGCCAACACCGATCACACGCTCGTCGTCCCTGATTTTCCAATCGTGCCTTTCATCGAGGGCGACGGCATCGGCGTCGACGTTACGCCGGTCATGCTCGACGTCGTCAACGCAGCCGTGGCACAAGCCTATGGCGACCAGCGCGCAATTCGCTGGATGCAGGTGTATGCCGGGCAGGCGGCGGCGGAGCTCTATGGCGGTGATCAGTACCTTCCGGAAGAAACCCTGCATGCGCTCGAGAAGTACGTCGTCTCCATCAAGGGGCCGTTGCAGACGCCCGTCGGCGGCGGCATTCGCTCGCTGAACGTCTCCATCCGGCAGACGCTCGACCTGTATGCGTGCGTACGGCCGATTCGCTACTTCCCGGGCGTGCAAACGCCCATGAAGCAGTCGGAGCTCGTCGACATGACCGTGTTCCGAGAGAACACCGAGGACATCTATGCCGGCATCGAGTATCCGACCGGTTCGCAGGAAGTCCAGAAGCTGATCCACTTCCTGCAGACCGAGCTGGGCGCTACCGGGATCCGTTTCCCGGCGAGTTCCGGTATCGGCATCAAACCGGTCTCGCGCGAGGGTTCCGAGCGCCTCATTCGCAAGGCGATCCAGTACTGCATCGAGCGCGACCAGTCGTCGGTGTCGCTCGTGCACAAGGGCAACATCATGAAGTTTACCGAAGGCGCGTTCTGCCAGTGGGGCTACGACGTGGCGCGCACGGAATTCGGGGCCACGGAGAAGGATGGCGGTCCCTGGCTCGCGTTCACCAACCCGGTGACGGGCCGCGAGATCATCATCAAGGATGTGATCGCCGACAACTTCCTGCAGCAGATCCTGATGCGTCCCGAGGAATACGACGTGATCGCCACCCTGAACCTCAACGGCGACTACATTTCGGACGCGCTTGCCGCACAGGTCGGCGGCATCGGTATCGCGCCGGGCGCCAACATGGCAGACGCAGTCGCGGTTTTTGAGGCCACCCACGGCACGGCGCCGGGATTCGCGGGCAAGGACCGCGTCAACCCGGGCTCGCTGATCCTGTCGGCCGAAATGATGTTGCGCTACATGGGGTGGATTGAAGCGGCCGACAACATCATGGAAGGCGTCGCCAGGACGATCGCCAACGGCGAATTGACGTTCGACCTCGCGCGCCTGCGCGAGGCGATGCACCAGCCGATCCGCAAGGAACGCCCGCACGATCGCAAGGACGTCGAGGAAGAACTCGAGCATCTTGTGCCCGGTGCGAAACTCGTCGGCACGCGCGGCTTCGGAGACGCTGTCATCCGCCACATGAATGACTGACGCGATCTTCGACAAGTGCTGTCGCGCCTGCCCGCGGCTCGCGACGTTCCTGGATGACGTCAACGAGCGCTATCCGGACTACTACTGCAAGCCGGTGCCGCCTTTCGGCGACCCGGGTGCGCGTTTCCTGATCGTGGGTCTCGCGCCCGGCATGCATGGCGCGAACCGCACCGGGCGGCCGTTCACGGGCGACCACGCCGGTATCCTGCTTTACCAGATGCTGCACCGGTTCGGCTTCTCGACGGCGAGGGAGTCGACGTCGGCAGACGATGACCTGGTGCTCACGGACTGCCGGATCACCAACGCCGTGAAGTGCCTGCCGCCCGAGAACAAGCCGGTCGGTGCCGAGATCAACACCTGCAACACGTTCCTCGCCAACGAGCTACGCACACTGCCCATGGGTTCCGTCGTAATGGCGCTCGGCGGTATCGCGCACCGCGCTATCATCAAGGCGCTGGCATTGCGGCAGGCCGACTACAAGTTCGGTCATGCGGCCGTGCACGAACTCGGCCGTTTCCAACTGCTCGATTCTTACCACTGCAGTCGCTACAACACGAACACCGGGCGCCTGACCAGCGCAATGTTCGAGCAGGTGTTTGCGACCGCGCGGGAGATGTTGCAAAACTAGCCCCGTGAGCGACGAGCGCCAATTCGACCAGCAGTCCTTCCTGCGCAGCCTGACGCATCGCCCGGGCGTGTATCGCATGCTCGATGCGAAGCACAAGGTCATCTACGTTGGCAAGGCGCGCGATCTCAAGAAGCGCGTGTCCAGCTACTTCCAGCGCAGCCACGACTCCGTGAAAACCGCCGCGATGATGGAGCTGGTGGCGAACGTCGAGGTGACGGTCACCAACACCGAAGCCGAGGCGCTGATTCTCGAGTACAACCTGATCAAGCAGCATCGGCCGCGCTTCAACGTCATCCTGCGCGACGACAAGAGCTACCCGTATATCTACGTGTCGACGCAGCAGAAGTATCCGCGGCTGCAGTTTCATCGCGGTGCGCGCAAGGGCAAGGGGCGCTACTTCGGGCCGTATCCGAGCACGAGCGCGGTGCGGCAGACGCTGAACGAATTGCAGAAGCTGTTCATGGTGCGGCAATGCCGTGACAGCTATTTCAGCAATCGCACGCGGCCGTGTCTGCAGTACCAGATACGCCGCTGCACGGCCCCGTGCGTCGGGCTGGTTTCCGCCGAGCAGTATCGCAAGGACATCGACGCTGCCATCGCCTTTCTCGACGGGCGCAACCAGGCTGTGATCGACACGTTCGTCAAACGCATGGAGGAGGCCGCGGAAGCCCAGCATTACGAGCAGGCGGCGCGGTTTCGCGACCAGATCGCGCGTCTCAAGGAAGTGGAGGCGAAGCAGCTGATCTCGCGGTCGGCGGGAAAGGACCTCGACATTCTCGGGTTCGCGTCGAACGGCGCGATTCACTGCGTGACCGTGCTGTTTATCCGCAACGGCGCCGTCGTCGGCAGCCGCGATCATTTTCCCAAGCTCAAGGGGGAAGGCGACCGGCAGAAGATCCTCAATGCATTTGTGGCGCAGTATTACCTCGGGCGTGACGCACCCGCCGAGATTATCCTCGAATCCGCCATTGACGACGGGCCGCTGCTCGAGACCGAGCTCAGCGAGCGCATGGGTCGCAAGGTGGCGATACGGCACAAAGTGCGGGGCGATCGCGCGCGCTGGCTGGACATGGCGCGAACCAATGCGGCGCAGGGACTCGACCTGCAGGTTGCCAGCAACGCCACCATCAAGCGCCAGTTCGCGGCGCTCGGCGAGGCGCTGGGACTCGAGGAGACGCCGGAGCGTCTCGAGTGTTTCGACGTTAGCCATACCTCGGGCGAGGCGACCGTGGCTTCCTGCGTGGTATTCAATGCGGCCGGTCCGCTGAAGAGCGACTACCGCCGCTTCAACCTGAAACCGGCGGCCGCCGGCGACGATTACGCGGCGATGGGTGAGGCGCTCAGGCGGCGCTACACGCGCGTCAAGAAAGGGGAGGTGCCCATGCCTGACGTACTGTTCGTCGATGGTGGCAAAGGCCAGCTCGCCGAGGCCATGACGATTCTGGACGCACTCGAGCTGGACTGGCTGAACGTGGTGGCGGTGGCCAAGGGCCGCGCGCGCAAAGCCGGCGCCGAGAGGCTGTTCCTGCCTGGAGAGAAAACGCCTTTGCAGCTACCGCCGGATTCACCGGCCCTGTTGCTGATCCAGCAGATTCGGGACGAAGCGCATCGTTTCGCCATCAGCGGCCACCGCGCGCAACGGTCCAAAGCGCGTAAGACGTCTCGCCTCGAGCAAATACCGGGCCTGGGTCCCAAGAAACGGCGTGAACTGCTGCGCCAGTTCGGCGGCCTGCAGGGTGTGCTCGGCGCCGGCATCGACGACCTGGCCAAGGTGCGCGGAATCAGCCGCAACCTGGCTGAAACGATATACAATGACCTGCACCTGGACGGGAACAATTAACAACGCCAAGAGCTGTCCGTGAAGATCAACCTCGCCATCCTGCTGACGCTGTTTCGCATCGCCGCAATCCCGCTGGTCGTCGTGCTGTTCTACAGCCCGCTCGAGCATGCGCGGCCCGTCGCTGCGATCATCTTCGGTATCGCTGCCGTGACCGACATGCTCGACGGCTGGGTTGCGCGTCGCTTCGGCCAGATGTCGAAGTTCGGTGAGTTCCTGGACCCGGTCGCCGACAAGCTCATGGTCGCGATCGTGCTGGTGATGCTCGTGCAGGACAACCCGAGCTGGTGGGTCGACATTATCGCGATGATCATCATCGGTCGGGAGATTACGATCTCGGCGCTCAGGGAGTGGATGGCGACGATCGGTGAGCGGGCGAATGTCAAGGTCGCCACGGCCGGCAAGGTCAAGACGGTCCTGCAGATGTTCGGCATCGGTTTCATGGTCTACGAAAACAACTTCATGGGCCTCGATATCTACGGGATTGGCTTCCTGCTGCTGATCGCCGCCGCGATCATGACAATATGGTCAATGTTCGTCTATTTGCGGGCGGCCTGGCCCTACATGCACCTTGACAGCGAGCCGTAACGGTCTAAAATCCTCGCCCTCCGCGGGAATAGCTCAGTTGGTAGAGCACAACCTTGCCAAGGTTGGGGTCGCGAGTTCGAGTCTCGTTTCCCGCTCCAGATTCCGGAAGGGCCCCCATTGGGGCCCTTTTTCTTTGCGCTGGCGCCTTGCCTGACGCGCGTGGTCGACTATCCTGTCAGCAGGGAGCGACTATGAACCTGTCTTTGCTGCGATACGGCCTGATCTTCCTTTGCCTTGCCTGCGGGGCGGCCTGCACCGTCACGGACCTCGAGGAGCCCGAGACCGAAGACGAGGCTTTTGGTCAACCCAAACCGATTTTTCCCGAATCCGAGTACCAGAGAGGCAGGGAGGGCTGGGTATTGGTCGGCTACGCCGTGTCACGGGGCGGCCTGGTCACCGACGTTGGTGTGCTGGAATCGAGCGGCAACAAGGCATTCGAACGGGAGGCTGTCGACGCGATCGAGCGCTGGCGCTTCGCACCGGGGGACGAGCGCCAGGAGACGACGCTGGTCAACTTCGAATTCGACCGCACGGTGGTGCAATTGTCGCGGCGATTTACAAGCCTGAACAGGAAGACGCACGAGCTGGTCGATGCCGGCGACCTCGACGCGGCGGACGAGATGCTTGCCAGGATCCGTAGCGACGACGACCTGAGCGTTTTCGAACTGGCCTATTCGTACCTGACCGAAGGGCGCATTGCCGGCGCGCGTGGATATCACGGGGAACAGTTACGGTTGTTCCGCAAGGCGATCCGCAACGAGGGCCGCTGGCTGGACCGGGACAACTACCTGGCCGCACTCAACGCGATCGTCATCATGGAGATCCAGCAGCAGGACTACGTGTCCGCTGTGCGCGACTACAACCTGCTTGCGGAGTCGTCGGTCGGCAGGAAGAAGAGCCGGGACCTCGGGGAGCTCGTTCAGTCGATCGACGAGCAGCTGCAGGAAAAAGGGGTCGTCACGGAGCCTTTCCTGGCGTCCACCCTCAGCTTGTCGGTCAGGCGCGAGAGGCCCGATGCCGATCCGACCATCGGGGAACGGCCGACCGATCCCGGTCCCGGGGCGACGCCGCCACCCAAGCCGCCGAAGCGCAACTAGAGGGCGGCCGCCGGGAAAATGCCTATGCCCATTGGCGGGAAATTGCAGGTATACTGCTCCGCCTGCACTACCCGGGGGCTAGGTGGCAGAGTGGTTATGCAGCGGCCTGCAAAGCCGTGGACGCCGGTTCGATTCCGACCCTAGCCTCCA
>JASJCH010000073.1 GCA_030066075.1 Woeseiaceae bacterium | reverse complement strand
CTGAAGAGCGACAACGTGCTGTTCCCGGTCCGCAAGGCGCCCTGGTACGTGCAGAAGCGCGATCTCGGCTGCCTGGAACCGCTGTGCCAGGCGAGCCAGGGCGACAGCTACTTCGTGGCGCCAAACCCGGACTTCGGCGCCATCTTCACCTACTACCTTGCGGAAGGCTTCCAGAGCAGTAAGGACGCCCGTCGCGAGAACGAGAAGGAAAAGGAAGCCGAGAACGAGAACGTGGTTGCGGCTTCATGGGAAACCGTCCTCAGCGAGGACCGGGAAGACGAGCCCGCGATCGTATTCACGGTGACGAACAGCAGGGGCAACATCGTGCGGCAGATTGAAGCTTCGGCCGAGGCCGGCTTCCATCGCGTTGCGTGGGATCTGCGCTTCCCGGCGCTGCAGCCGTGGACGCCGGAAGAAGAGGAGAATTACTTCGGATCCGGCGGCGTGCTTGTCGTGCCAGGTACGTTTACGGTGCAGATGCACGTGCGCGAAGATGGCACCATGCGCGCGCTAAGTGAGCCGCAGAGCTTCGACGTCGAGTCGGTCCGACCTGACCCGGTACTGCCGGGCAACACGCAGGAACAGCGCGTGGTCTTCGAGATGCAGGTCGCTGAACTTTCCCGCGCAGCCGCCGGCACGGGCGAGTCGATCACCGAGATCATCGAGGAACTCGACGCCGTCAAGCAGACGCTCGAACGGTCGCTCACTGATGGCTCGCTCTACGAGCTCGCCAATTCAATCCAGCAGAATCTGAAGATCCAGCGAGACCGCCTGGGCGGCAACGAGAAACGCGCGATGTACAACGATCATGACGAAGTATCGGTAGGCGCGCGGCTCTGGCACGCCGGATTCGTGTTCCCGCTGAGCGCCTATGGTCCGACACCGGAGCAACGCGAGTCGCTGCGCGTCGGGCGTGCGTTGTACGACGACATTGTCGCTGAGTTGAACACGCTCGTTGACGTCGAGTATGCCGGCCTCAAGGAAGCGATGGACACGGCGAGAGTGCCGTGGACGCCGGGTCGGGGGATTCAGCCCTGATCGGACTCTGCACGATGCAGTTTGGCATCGTGCACGCGGAAATGGTCGCTGAACCAGCGGTCGAGGTCGTCGGTTAACTGGATTTCATCCAGAGCGCCGAAGTCCTCGACCTCGACCATGATCTCGCGCAGGTCCTCGAGCAGTGTCTGGTGGTCCTCCTGGTGTTCCGCCAGGGCCGGGTAGTTCATCTGCTCCATGATCCGCTCTTCGAGCGCGAAGTGTTCGGCGATGTCGGTGTAGATCTTGTCCAGAATCTCGATGATCCTGTCGGGATCCTCGCAGACGGCGAGCTCCAGCTGGCGACCTTTGATGCGACCGACCAGTTCCCGGTGGTCGTGATCGACGATCTCGATGCCAACGGCGAACTCGCTACGCCATTCAATGATAGTCATTGGGAGAGGGTCTGGGTCAGGCTCGCATCTCGCGGACGCGTTCGTCGTCCGCAATCAGGAGGATATCGGCGGAGCGATTCGCGAAGATGCCTACGGTCACTATCCCGGGAATCTGGTTGAGGCGCGTCTCCATCTCGAGCGGATTGCTGATGTTCAGCTCGTGGACGTCGAGAATATGGTTGCCATTGTCCGTGACGAAACCCTCGCGCCAGACTGGCTGCGCGCGAAGCTTCGTGAATTGCCGCGCCACGAACGCCTGGGCCATCGGCAATACCTCAACCGGCAGCGGGAACTTACCCAGCATACCGACGAGCTTCGTCTCGTCGACAATACAGACGAAACGGCGCGCCGCGCCGGCCAGGACTTTCTCGCGCGTGAGTGCGCCGCCGCCGCCCTTTATCAGCTGCAAGCGCTTGTTGGCCTCGTCGGCGCCGTCAATGTAGACGTCGAGCGGCCCGACTTCGTTGAGCCGCGACACCGCGAACCCCTGCTGCTCCAGGAGTCCGGTCGAGGCCTTGGAACTCGATACCACCCTGTCGATTCGATCGCTGATCGAGGGCAATAATTCGATGAGTTCGTTCACGGTCGAGCCCGTGCCGATACCGACGGTCATACCGGGTTCGATGTACTCGAGCGAGGCTTTGGCAGCCTTGCGTTTCTTTTCTCTGGCGTCCATGGCGGCGCTTATTGTAACCCCAAAAGCAGAGTGCCCGCGCTAGGCGGGCACTCTTTGTTGGCTTGGAAGAAGACCAATCTTCCCCTAGGCCTCAGGTCTAGCGTTTCTTCCTGCGGGAAGCCTTTTTCCTGGTGGCTTTCCGCTTCGTCTTACGCTTGGCCTTTTTCCTGGTAGCTTTCTTCTTGGCCTTTTTCTTCGTGGCCTTCTTCTTGGTCTTACGCTTAGCTACCTTCTTCTTGGTCTTGCGCTTGGCTACTTTCTTTTTGGCCTTTTTCTTGGTCTTGCGCTTGGCTACTTTCTTCTTCGCCTTGCGCCTGACTGATTTGGCCTTCTTTCTGACCTTGGCTTTCTTCTTAGCAGCTTTTTTCTTCACTTTGCGCTTGGCTGCCTTTGCCTTCTTTCTAACCGTCGCCTTTTTCTTTGCAACCTTTTTCTTCTTCTTGGCAACTTTCTTTTTCACTTTCCGTTTGACTGAAGCAGCCTTCTTTCTGGCCGTCGCCTTTTTCTTGGCGGCCTTCTTCTTGACCTTACGTCGAACAGAGCTCGCCTTTTTTGCGACCTTCTTTCTTACTGCTCGAGCCTTCTTAGCGACTTTGCGCTTCGAAGCCTTCTTGCGTGACTTCTTTTTAGTAGCCATCAGTTTTCTCCGTGTCGGGTACCCGGCGTTGAGTATACGCAACGAGTTAGAAAAATCCAGCAACAAACCGACACTTAAAAGCACGCTTTTTTTCGGACGTTTGGCGAATCGCTCAAACGGTTTCGGCGTAGCTCGGGAAAAGCCAACTCGCGCTGTCGAACAAAGCGAGTGTCAGCCGATTTCCGTTACTACGGAATACAACGATACGTCCCAACTGTCGTTGCGGATGGCCGCTGTTTTTTGACAGGAGAATGCGACGCCAATCAGCTTTGGCTTTAGCCACTTACGGCGCTTTGTTAGAAAGTGAAAACAGCGATCGTAGTAACCGCCCCCCATGCCAATACGGTGCTTGTCATCGTCAAACGCAACGACCGGGGTAATAACGACATCCAGGTCCCGCGCATCGATGATCGTTCCCGAAGCGGGTTCCCAAACGCCGTAGCGATTTCGTGCAACGACCGAGTCGGGTGTGATCTCGCAAAAATTCATCGTGCCGTGCGAATCTGTTACGGGGGCGAAAACGCGCTTGTTCGCCCTCCACGCGCGCTCGATGATCGCGGTCGTGTCGACCTCATCACGCATAGGCAGGTAAGCACCCAGCATGCGGCAGGAATGAAATTCATGAGATCGGATGACGCGCTCGCATATCCTGGCGGATGCGTCGTAATGTTCGAGAGAGGACAGCGCACGTCGGGCATCGAGCGCTGCCGAGCGCGCGGCGGCTTTCATGTCTTTATCGGTATTCAGAGACGCCTCCCGCCTGTGCCGTTACAGACCGTCGCTCTCGAACCAGAGCAACAGGTGGGGTCAGCCGTGGCAGCAACAGGCTTACCGCTAGTGCGGCCCTGCTCAAATGCTGCCGACAGTGCACGACCCCGAGGTAATGATTTAGGGTCGAAAGGTAACCAGATCGGTATCGAACACTGCAGGAGGCGCCATTTCGAATGTCCTGCCCCTTATAGACCGCGTTTCAGAGATCGAGTTGCTGCGATCCGCCCAGGATGCTGTCAACGCGGTCCGAAATATTTTTCAGGCGCTGACTCAGCTCACCTTCGACCAGCCGGTCGCGAGCCTGCGCGTGTATGAGGTCGCTTGCCATGTTCAATGCCGCGATGACAGCGATTCTGTCGAGCCCGACGACGCCGGTCGCGTCGCGCGCTTCACGCATTTTCGCATTCAGGATCTCTGCGGAATCGAGCAGGTCGGTACGCTCCTCGGGCGGGCATTTCACAGTGTAATCTTTATCAAGAATTCGGACGCTTACCTGCGCGTACTGTTGTGTCATTTCAGGACCCTTGCTCCATTGCCTTGAGCCTGCCGATCATCGCCTCGACCCGGGCTCGCACCTGCTCGTTTTTCTGCAGAAGATTGGCGCGCTCCGCCGTGAGAACATCCTGCCGCTGCTTCAGCGACTTGTTCTCATCCTGCAGTTGATCGCACACCTTGACCAGCGCGTCGACGCGCTTCTCCAGCCGCTTTAGTTCGTGTTCGAACGTTGTATTTATATCGTTGGCCATAGGAGCAATATAGTCACGCCTCCAGGCAGAATCAAACGCCGTGGCCAGGCATTACGTTACGTGGGATCATTGCGCTCATGGAAACCTCCGTGGAACACGACCGGCTCGAAGACGCTCTGCGACGCTGCGGATCCGGCTGGGATGCGTCACAGGCCCACGGGCTGCTGGCCGGCCGCCTCGCGATCGGTGGCGCCGACAGCGGCTTCGACTGGTTGTCGCAAGTCCTTGAAGGAACAGACGCGAATGACGTGTTGCGGGCCGAGTGCGAGACGCTGCTCGGGGCCCTGTTCGAGCACACCTTGCGGCAGCTTTCCGAGCGCCAGTCCGAGTTCGAGCCATTGCTGCCTGACGATGGGGAAACGACCCCGATCCGGGCGGCCGCGCTGGCTCACTGGTGCGAGGGATTCCTGCACGGCCTGGTCTCGGCCAGGCATGGTGACGCGCTCAAGGAGCGGCTGGCGGCCGAACCGCTGGCGGACATCATCCGGGACATGCTGGAGATCACGCGGGCGGCGGCGGATGAGGACGATGCCAGCGACGCCGACGAGGAAGCTTACGTGGAGCTCGTGGAGTACCTGAGAGTTGCCGCCCAGCTGACTTACGAAGAGCTCGCCGAGATTCGCGACCCGGCCGGTTCGACTGACGACCGCGAGGGGTCCGGAGCACTGCATTGATCAGCAAGGAGTTCGCCAGGCGCCGCAGGACGCTGATGCAGATGGTCGGGCAGGGCGGCATCGCGATCCTGCCGTCAGCGCCGATCCGTACGCGCAGCCGCGACGTCGAGTATCGCTTCCGCCAGGACAGCGATTTCTATTACCTGACCGGGTTCGCCGAGCCAGACGCAGTTGCCGTTCTCGCGCCGGGAAGGCCCAACGGCGAGTTCGTGCTGTTTTGTCGCGAACGCAATGCCGAGAAAGAACGCTGGGACGGCCAGCGGATGGGCACGGACGGCGTGCTCGAGCACTTCCACGCCGACGACGCGTTCCCGATCGACGATATCGACGACATCCTGCCGGGGATCATGGAGGCCTGCGAGCGTGTCTACTACACAATGGGCCTTTATAAAGACTTCGACGTCCGCATTGCCGACTGGGTGAATTCACTGCGCTCAGGCGGCAACCAGGGAGTCCATACGCCCCAGGAATTCGTCGCGCTGGACCACATCCTGCACGACATGCGTCTCTACAAGAGTCGCAGCGAAATTTCGGCGATGCGCAAGTCCGCCAAGGTTGCGGTCGCCGCGCACAAGCGGGCCATGCAGTTGACCCGTCCTGGGCTATTCGAGTACGAGGTCGAGGCCGAGTTCATCCACGAATTTCGTCGCAATGACGCACGCTATTCGTACAGTCCGATCGTTGCCGCGGGGGCCAATGCCTGCACGCTGCATTACGTCGAAAACTCGGCCGAACTCGAGGACGGCCAGCTGCTGCTGATCGACGCGGGTTGCGAACTCGACTACTACGCGTCCGACATCACCCGGACCTTCCCGGTCAACGGTACGTTCAGCCCGGAGCAACGCGCCGTCTACGAAATCGTGCTCGAGGCGCAGCTTGCGGCAATCGACAAGGTCCGCAAGGGTAACCACTGGAACGATCCGCACGATGCGGCGGTTCGGGTTATCACTCGGGGGCTCAAGAAGATTGGGCTGCTCGACGGGTCGCTGCCGAAGCTGATCCGGGACGGCGCCTACCGCGAGTTTTACATGCACCGCACGGGCCACTGGATCGGGATGGACGTGCACGACGTCGGCGACTACAAGGTCGGCGACGAATGGCGCATCCTGGAGTCGGGCATGGTCATGACTATCGAGCCTGGCGTCTATATATCGGGTGGCCGCAAGGTGCCGAAAAAGTGGCGTAACATCGGTATCCGCATTGAGGACGACGTGGCCGTTACCAGCAATGGACCGGACGTGCTCACCAAGGGGCTGGTTAAGGACCCCGACGGCATCGAGGCGCTGATGCAGCAATGAAGAATTACGATATCGTCATCGCGGGCGGCGGCATGGTCGGCTCGAGCCTGGCCCTGGCGCTGGCTCCGCTCGGCCTGCGCACGGCTATCGTGGAGCCGGTGCCGCGGGCGTCCGGACAACAGCCGAGCTTCGACGACCGCTCGACGGCGCTGTCGCGGAGCACGCAGCGCATGTTCGAAGCGACGGGCATTTGGGATGCTGTCGTCGCCGCGGCGACGCCGATCACGAACATCCACGTGTCCGACAGGGGGCGCTTCGGCTTCGCTCACATCGATGCGGGCGAGCAGGGCGTCGAGGCCCTCGGCTACGTGGTGATCAACCGGGTCCTGGGCGGGGTGCTGCAGGAAGCGCTCGCCGGCGTCGCGGACCTCGACATCCTGTGCCCGGCAAGCATCGAGGCGGCAACGCCCGGGGCAGACGGCGTGACCGTGACCGTCGGGCAGCAGGGCGACGCCGAGGATATCCGCTGCAAGCTGCTGGTAGCTGCAGACGGCGCCAACTCCGCGGTGCGCGAGATGGTGGGCATCGGCGCGAGCAAGGTCGCCTACGACCAGCGCGCGATTATCGGCAACCTGTTGCCGGAAATCCCCATTCGCAACCGGGCCTTCGAGCGTTTCACCGATGACGGACCGCTGGCCATGTTGCCCGTGGCCGACGGCCGCACCGGTTTCGTCTGGGTGGTCGCCGAGCGCGACGCCGAGAGGATTCTCGCGCTCGACGATGCTGCCTTCCTCGGCGAGCTGCAGGAGATCTTCGGCAAGCGGCTCGGCAGGCTTACGCAGGTCGGCAAGCGCAGTGCCTACCCCCTGTCCCTGAGCAAGGCCATTCGCCTGACCGCCCGGCGCACGGTGCTGGTGGGCAACGCGGCGCACGGCTTGCACCCGGCTGCCGCCCAGGGCTTCAACCTGGGTCTGCGCGATGTCGCCGCGCTTTGCGACTGCATCGCGGATGCCCGGGACGAAGCGGGAGGGCCTGCGTTCGATCCGGGAGCGCCCGACCTGCTGGCCCGGTATGCCGACTGGCGCCGCGGGGACCAGCAGAAGCTCGTTCATTTCACGGACGGGCTCGTGCGCCTGTTCGGCGACTCGAGACCGCCGCTACCGGCGCTGCGCAACGCCGGCATGCTGGCTTTCGACCTGGTGCCCGGCATCCGCAAGGCGTTCGCAAGGCACACGATGGGGCTTGCGGGTCGCCTGCCGCGCCTGTCGCGCGGGGTGCCGCTGGCATGAAGGAGACGTACGACGTACTGGTTGTCGGCGCGGGCGTTACCGGCCTGACCGTCGCCGCGCTGCTGGCGCGATGCCGCCATGCGAACCGCCTGCGTATCACCGTCGCGGACGCCGCCCCGCGTCCCGAGCACGATCCCGGCGCAGACGTATCCCTGCGGGTATCGGCGATCGCCCAGGGGTCGGTGCAACTGTTCGAGGCGATTGGCGCATGGCAACAGGTGCTTGAGACACGCGCGAGTCCCTACGAGTCGATGCGGGTGTGGGACGAGTCGGTCGAACCCGATAGCCGCGGCGCCCTGCAGTTCGACGCCGCCGAGTTCGCGGTGCCGCAGCTCGGATTCATCGTCGAAAACGCACTCATCCAACACGCACTGCTGGCGGTCATCGACAGGCTCGACGTCGACCTGCGCTTCAACACGCGCATCGAGACTTTCGATGCGGACCTGGTGATCGGCGCCGACGGCGCACGGTCGTTCGTCCGCGAGTCTTTCGGCATCGGCACGCGCGAGTTCGCGTACGGGCAGACCGCCCTCGTGACGCACCTGGAACCGGAGCGGCCGCATCGCAAGACCGCGCTGCAGCGCTTCACCCGCCACGGGCCGCTCGGCATGCTGCCGCTTGCCGACGGGCGGATCTCGATCGTGTGGTCAATCGACGACGACCTTGCGGCCGAGGTGCAGGCGGCCGATGACGAGAAGCTCGGCGCCATGCTGACCGAGGCGTCCGATCATGTGCTGGGCGCCCTCGAGGTCGCCGGGCCGCGCGGCGCGTTTCCGCTCCGGGCGCGGCACGCGAAGCAATATGTCATGCCGGGGCTCGCACTGATCGGCGACGCGGCGCATGCCATCCATCCACTGGCCGGCCAGGGCGCGAATCTCGGCCTCCAGGACGCAGCAAGGCTGGCGGGCGTTGTCGACGCTGCCCTCGAGCAGGGAGAACACCCGGGCGACCGGCCTGTGCTGCGGCGCTATGAGCGTGCGCGCCGGGGCGAAAATGCCACGATGCTGCACGCCATGACTGGCCTAAACCGCCTGTTTGCGACAGACTCTGCACTGGTCCGCGAATTGCGCGTTCACGGAATGCGCCTGTTTAACCTGGGCGGGCCGATAAGAAGCCACGCGGTAAAAGTGGCATTGGGGGTGGGCCGATGAGTCATCGAGTAGCCCAATGAAACAACAATACGTTTATGGCCTGGCCGCCTTTCTGGCCGTGGTCGGCCTGTCCGTCTTTCTGTACAAGTGGCAGGTGCTCGACTTCCCGGTCACGCGCGACCAGGAGACCTCGGTCTGGACCATCGAGTCGTCGGTCAGCTTCGACAGCGGGCCGGGGTCCATCAAGGTCAACCTGCTCATCCCCACGCTGACGCCCGGCTTCCGCATGCTCAACGAGAACTCCGTGTCGCGCGGTTTCGGCTTCAGCCTGAACTACGGCAGCGGTGGTCGCGAAGCGCAGTGGGCTATCCGGCGCGCCGATGGCCCGCAGACGATCTACTACCGCATTTCCGTTTATGAAGACCGCGGACTGAAGCAGTCGGACACGACGCCGCCGTTCCCGCCGCCGCCTGTCATCAACGAACCGTTCAAAACGGCGGTCGATGTCATCGTGGCGGAGGTCAATGAGCACTCCGCCGATACGGCGTCGTTTACCGCCGAACTCCTGCGGCGCATGAATGACCCGTCGCCGGACCCGAATGTTGAACTGCTGGTCGCCAACACCACGACACGAGCGGAGTTCGTGGACAGCCTGACCACGATACTGGCGTCGGCGCGCATCCCGGCGCGCGCCGTCCACGGGCTCGAGCTGCAGGCGCGCCAGCGTAACGCCGAGCCAGTCACGTGGCTGGAGATCCACGACGGCGAGACCTGGCGGTTCTTCGACCCCATGTCGGGCGAGGAGAACCTGCCGGAGCGCTTCCTGGTCTGGTGGCGCGGCAACGAGCCGCTGGTCAGCGTGGAGGGCGGTAGTAACGTGCAGGTGACGTTCTCGGTGCAGGAGAACCACCTCGACGCCGTGACCATCGCCGAGACACAAGCGTCGCAACAGGGCGCCAGCGCCATCGACTTCTCGCTGTACAGCCTGCCAATCCAGACCCAGGCGGTTTACAGCGTGTTGCTGATGATCCCGATCGGGGCGCTCATCATGGTCGTGCTGCGCAACATGGTCGGCATCGACGCCTTCGGCACCTTTATGCCGGTCCTGATCGCGCTCGCGTTCCGCGAGACGAAACTGCTCTGGGGCATCGTGCTGTTTACCATCCTGGTCGCTCTCGGTCTCAGCATCCGCTTCCTGCTGGAGCGACTGCGGCTGCTGCTCGTGCCGCGGCTTAGTGCCGTACTGATCGTGGTCGTCATCCTGATGCTGTTGATCAGCCTGATGTCGCATCGCCTCGGCATGGAAACCGGCCTGTCGGTGGCGCTGTTCCCGATGGTCATCATTGCGATGACGATCGAGCGCATGTCGGTAGTCTGGGAAGAGCGCGGTGCGGCCGACGCGATGCGTGCGGGCCTGGGCAGTATGCTCGTCGCCATCATCGCCTATGCGGCGATGGGCTGGGTATGGCTCGAGCACATCATCTTCACGTTCCCCGAGCTGCTGCTCGTGGTGCTGGCGCTGGTCGTCCTGGCCGGCCGCTACACGGGCTATCGCCTGCTCGAGCTGCGGCGCTTCAAGGCCCTGTCGGGTAAGTGATGTTTGCGCGGGCCGAAAAACTGCGGCAGGCGGGCGTGCTCGGCGTCAACGAGCGCAACTGCGAGTTCATCATGCGCTTCAATCCCCGCCGCCTGTACCCGCGGGTCGATGACAAGGCGATTACCAAGGAGCTGGCGCTTAAGGCCGGCATGGCCGTGCCCGAGCTCTACGGCATCATCGCAAACCAGGGCGAGGTTAAGACCTTCGCCGACATCGTGGCCGAGCGCGAGAGCTTCGTGATCAAGCCGGCGCAGGGCAGCGGCGGGGATGGCATTCTCGTCGTGACCGGGCGCAGCCATCGGAAACGCGACTCGTTTCGCCTGGCTAGCGGCGTGCTCGTCTCCAGGGGCGAGATCGAGCACCATCTCTCGAATATCGTCGGCGGCCAGTACAGCCTGAGCGGCAATCGCGACAAGGCGCTAATCGAGTACTGCGTCAACTTCGATCCGGTGTTCGCGGAGCTGAGTTACCAGGGTGTGCCGGATATTCGCGTGATCGTTTACCGCGGCTACCCGGCCATGGCCATGGTGCGCCTGCCGACGCGCGCGTCGGACGGCAAGGCCAACCTGCACCAGGGCGCCGTGGGCGCCGGCGTCGACATGAGCTCGGGCGAGACGCTGGACGGCGTGCTCGACAACGAGGTCGTCGACGAGCATCCGGACACGGGCGCACTCGTGGCCGGCCTGCGTATACCGCACTGGGACTTCATACTTGAAACGGCGGCGCGCGGTTTCGAGGTCACCGAACTCGGTTACCTGGGCGTCGACATGGTCATCGACAAGGACCTTGGACCGATGATCCTGGAGATGAACGCGCGTCCCGGGCTCAGTATCCAGATCGCCAATGGCGAGGGACTCACGCAGCGCATCGCGCGCATCGACGAGATATTTGCAGCAGACGCCGCGCCCGAGGAACGCGCCCGGATCGCGCGGCACGAATTCCCGGCCGACCGGCAGACCTCAATCGAATTCTAGTTGTAGGCGCCCGTCCCAGCGGTCGACTCAGTGACGTGCCGGGCGATCGCGTCGAGCGCTTCCTTCCTGATCAGGCTGTCGCCCCGGCCGGCAGGATCCTGCACCGCGTGTCCCGAGCCGTCGAACATGATTATCTGTAACGAGTCTCTGCCCAGCGCCTCGAGTCGCGCCGCACTTCTCTCGGACGGCACATTGGTGTCGTCGCGACCGAAGATAGCCAGTGCCGGAACATCCATCTTGCTCCACAACGGAATGGGATCGTAGTCGCCAACGGCATCGTAGAACTCCGGCATACGAACCCGCCGAATGTGCTGGGTTGAGATCAAAGCGATCCCGTAGGACACGCCGGGGAGGAATCCCATCTGCCGTATGTTGTGGTCTTCCTCGAACAGCAATTGCTCCTTCGGCGTGACCGTGGAACCGACCATGCTAACCACAAACGCCAGGTCGTCGGTTTCGCGCGCGACGATTGGCGCAATCCAGCCGCCCTGGCTCATGCCGATGACGCCGATGGCGGATAAAGGCACGATCTCCTGTGAGTGCATAAAGTCGACGGCTGCCAGCGTGTCGGTGGCAAGCTGCTCGAAGTCGGCCGAGCGCCAGTCACCGGACGACTGCTCGGAGCCGCGCTTGTCGGGCAGCAGGACGGCAATGCCGTTGTCCTGCAGGTGCTTCGTCAAGGTCAGGTACCAGCGATTTTGCCGGTTGCTGGTGCCGGAGCCATGGATGATGACGGCGGCCGGGAAGGGTCCCTCGCCATCCGGGACGAACAGCATGCCGGCCAGGTCGAGGCCGGCCGCGTCGTTGCGGAACGTGACCTCCGTGTACTGCACCTGGTCGAGCGTAACGCCGCTGTACTGTCTCGGTTCGGGCGGGAACAGCTGCCTGGCCAGGACCGGGCCCACGACGATCAGCAGCGCAAGGATGACGATGTAACGCTTTTTCATGATGTAAGTCGCCCAGGGACGGGGTCAGAGCCGCGGCTCTGACCCCATTGATCACAACTGCGCGTCCAGCCAGGCGTCCATGCGCTGTTCGAGGATGTCGAGCGGCAGGGCGCCTGC
>JASJCH010000072.1 GCA_030066075.1 Woeseiaceae bacterium | reverse complement strand
CGCGCGCCGGTGCTCGCGCTGACGGGCCAGGTCGACGTACAGGTCCTCGGCCCCGGCGCATTCCAGGAGATCGACCTGCATTCGGCCTTCGAGCCGGTGGCCCGGTTCAGCCAGACGGTCCTGCATACGTCGAAGCATGCGGAGCTGATGACGCTCGCCTGCAAGAACGCCATTGTCGAGCGCGATGTCGCGCACCTTATCTTCCCGGACGATGTGCAGACGTTGCCGGCCGATGAATCCACGGTCGCCTCCGGACCCGGCGGAAGAATTGCGACGCACAGGATCGCACCTGACGATGCGTCAGTCAGCGCGGCGCTGGAGCTGATCGGCGAGTCAAAGCGGCCGATCGTCATTGTCGGCTATGGTGCGCGCGACTCGATGGGCGACGTGGTCGCACTGGCGGAGCGGCTCAATGCCCCGGTGTTGACGACGTTCAAGGCGAAGGGCCAGATCTCGGATCATCACCCGCTGGCCGCGGGCGTGCTCGGACGCTCGGGAACCCCGGTGGCGAGCTGGTTTATGAACGAATGCGACCTGATCCTTGCGTTCGGTTCATCCTTCTCCAATCACACCGGCATCACGCCGAAGCGCCCCATCATCCAGGTCGATTTTGATCGCATGGCGCTCGGCAAATTCCACAGCGTGACAGTGCCGGTCTGGGGCGAAATCGGGGTTACTGCCCGGCGTATGGCGCAACAGATCGGTGATGCCGATCACACCATAGACCAGCGCCCCGAGCTGGCCGAGCGTTGGGCGATCTGGCGCGAGGAAAAAGCCGGCCGCATAGAGGACGATCGCGGCAACGGTGTGGCCTCGGCTGCCGTCTTCGACGCCCTGACGGAGGTTGCACCCGGCGACGCTGTTATCGCGGTGGATGTCGGCAACAACACCTATTCCTTCGGGCGATATTTCGAGTGTCGCGGTCAGCGCGTTCTGATGTCGGGCTACCTGGGGTCCATCGGATTCTCGTTCCCGGCGGCGATCGGCGCGTGGGCGGCGACCCAGGACCTCGAGGAGTACCGCGGCCGCAAAGTCATTTCGATCAGCGGAGACGGCGGTTTTGGGCAATATATGGGAGATTTCACCACATCTGTGAAGTACGACATGGATATCACCCATGTCCTTCTCAATAATTCCCAACTGGGTAAGATCAGCAAGGAACAGAGGGCGGGCGAGTGGCCCGTATGGCAAACGAGTCTGCATAACCCGAGTTTTTCTGCATTCGCGCGGCTATGCGGAGGGCACGGTTCGCTGGTGAAGACCAGCGAGTCCCTGGCAGAGGCGTTGTCGCAGGCCCTCGCGTACGAAGGGCCTGCTCTTGTTGAGATCCTGACGGACCCCGAACTGGTCTGACCCATCATGAGTGTTGCGACAGACGCAACGTCACGAAGGGAAAGGGCAAATGAAATTTTTCAAACTGATGCTGGTCGTGCTGTCGGCCGGAATTTTTACTGGCTGCGCGACCATCGTCAGCGATAGCAGCTATCCGCTCGCGGTGAACAGCTCGCCACATGGCGCCTATTTCACCGTCACCGACAGAGACGGTATTGAGGTCAATCGCGGCACCACGCCGCAAACCGTCGAGCTCAAGGCTGGCGCCGGCTACTTCAAGGGCCAGACCTACACGATTGTGCTCTCGAAGGAAGGCTTCGAGGACCAGACCGTGTCTGTCCGCAGTTCGATGGACGGCTGGTACTGGGGCAATATCGTCCTCGGCGGCCTGTTAGGCATGCTGGTCGTGGATCCGATCACGGGCGCGATGTATCGCTTACCCGAGTCGGTAGCCGTGAATATGGACGGGACCCCGGTCATCGAGGCAGAGCCTGAGGATGAAGCGGTAACGAATAACACGCCCGATCTGGATATCATATTCGCGAGCGTCGACGAACTCAGCGAGGAACAGCGGGCGCTGCTACAGCCGGTCGAATAGTGCTACAGTGCAAGCCCCGGCGCCGCTGGGCGCCGGGGCTTTTTGCTGTCCACGAGGAGTAGAGCATTGCCGCGTCTTTATCTTGTCCTGATCACTCTTTTGGTCCCGTTCGCAACGCAGGCAGGGGTCGTTCTCGACATTGTGACCAAGGACATGGCGGGCAAAGAGCAGGAACGAAGCCAGATTTACGCGCAGGACGGCTTCCTGCGCCTCGACAGCGACGGTGGGCCGTTCGCTGCCGACGTTTCCCTGATCTTTGACGGTAGTCGTTTCCTGGTCATCGACCATGGTGAGAAGACCTACATCATCATGGATGAGGCCATGCTGACGCGCATGACCGACAAGATGAACGAGGCCATGGAGCAGATGAAGGCGCAGCTGGCCAACATGCCCCCGGAGCAACGAGCACTGGCCGAGCAGATGATGCAGAGCCAGATGGGCGGCATGATGGGGGACAGTGTGCCGTCGCCACCGCCGCGCGTGGAGGTCACAGGAAACGGTGAATACGGCGGCCGGGCCTGCACCATGTACGATGTGTACGAGAACAACATCAAGACGCAGGAAATCTGCTCGGCGCCGCTGGACAAGGTGGAAGGGGCCGCCGAGATGATGGCTACGTTCAGGGGAATGGCGAAGTTCGTGAAGAAGCTATCGGAGTCGCTACCCGGGCCGCTTGGCTCGAGTTTCAATGAGCACCCGGGCATGGTCGCCGAGCTGATCAACGGATTCCCGATCCACACGGTCGAATTTCGGATGGGCAAACCTGACAGCGAGATCGTTATGGAGGTAATTCGAGAGGAGCCCCTCGCTGCGGCAAAATTTAAAGCCCCCGACGGCTACCAGCTGCAGGACCCTTTCGGCGGGCGCTAAACCGCTGACTCAGCGTTGCTTGCGAGGGTGCGATTACCGTATAATCGCGCCCGAAATCGGGGTGGGCGGTTGACGCTCCGTGGCAGAGTCTCCGTGAGAATAGGCCCCGCATAGGGGTTTTTTATTGCGGTTTAACGATGGGCCAAGGGCCCATTTTTTGTTTTTGAACAATGAGTTAGGGTTTTCGATGACCGCCGACGAGCTGACGCGCCTGCTGGAGCCGACCATCGAGCGTCTCGGCTACGAGCTGGCTGATCTCGAGGTGAACCTGGGCGGTCGCGGCGGCGTGCTGCGCATCTTCATCGATCGTGCCGAAGGCATCGGGCTGGACGACTGCGAGAAGGTCAGCCTGGCTGTCAGCGCGCTGCTGGACGTCGAGGACCCGCTGCCTGGCCAGTACAACCTGGAAGTGTCATCGCCAGGGCTGGATAGGAAGCTTACAAAAGCTGAGCATTTTCATAGGTTTGAAGGTGAAACCTTGAAAGTTTCTATGCGGTTCCCGATTGACGGGCGCAAGCGATTCCGCGGCACCCTGGTGTCGTCGGATGACGAGAACATAGTGATGGAGGTCGACGGGGAGTCGTATTCGCTGCCGCTGGCGACGATCGATACGGCCCGGCTGGTGCCAGAGCCGGCATGACCCCGAAAGACGTGGAGTTGTAACGAATGAGCAAAGAGATCCTGATGGTTGTCGACGCGGTTTCGAACGAGAAAGGCGTCGAGAAGGAAATTGTCTTCGAGGCCATCGAAGCTGCGCTGGCGTCCGCGACGCGCCGCAAGCACGGCGACGACATCGAGGTGCGCGTGGCGATCGATCGCGAGACCGGTGAGTACGACACGTTCCGGCGCTGGCTGGTCTTTGAAGACGACTCTACCGAGCTCGAGGAGCCCGACCGCGAGCTGCGCATGATGGATGCCGTGGACGTGGATGAAAATGCCGAGCCGGGCGGTTACGTCGAGGTGCCGATGGAATCGGTCGATTTCGGCCGTATTGCCGCCCAAACGGCGAAGCAGGTCATCGTGCAGAAGGTTCGCGAGGCAGAGCGCGAGCAGGTCGTCGAGGAGTACCAGGATCGCGAAGGCGAGCTGCTGTCCGGCCTGGTCAAACGCGTTGATCGCAACGGCGTTTATATCGACCTTGGCGGCAACGCCGAGGGTTTCGTGCCGCGCGACCAGATGGTGCCGCGCGAGCCGGTGCGCCCGCAGGATCGCATCAAGGCCCTGTTGACCGAGGTTCGGTCCGAGCTGCGCGGACCGCAGCTATTCATGACGCGCACGGCGCCGCAGTTCCTGATCGAGCTGTTCAAGATCGAGGTGCCAGAGGTCGGCCAAGGGCTGATCGACATACTCGGGGCGGCTCGGGATCCCGGACTCAGGGCCAAGATCGCCGTGAAGAGCAACGACAATCGTATCGATGCGGTCGGCGCCTGTGTCGGCATGCGCGGCTCACGCGTCCAGGCCGTTTCCAACGAGCTGGCCGGCGAGCGAGTGGACATCATCCTGTGGGACGAGAACCCGGCACAGTTCGTGGTTAATGCCATGTCACCGGCCGAAGTCGTGTCGATCGTCGTTGACGAGGACTCCCACAGCATGGACGTGGCGGTCGAGGAGGACAAGCTGTCGCAGGCTATCGGTCGCGGCGGGCAGAACATCCGCCTGGCCAGTGAGCTGACCGGCTGGGAGCTGAACGTCATGACGGCCGCCGACGCCGAGGAAAAGAGCGAGGCGGAGATGCGCGAGCTGATCGAGCTGTTCTCCAAGCAGCTCGACGTCGACGATGAAATCGGGCTCATCCTGGTGCAGGAGGGGTTTTCGACCATTGAAGAAGTCGCCTACGTGCCGTCGGCGGAACTGCTGGCGATCGAGGAGTTCGACGAGGAGATCGTCGATGAGTTGCGCAGTCGCGCCCGCGATGTCCTGCTGACGCAGGCGATCGTGCAGGAGGAGAAGATCGACGAGGCAGAGCCCGCCGAGGATCTCCTGAGCCTGGAAGGCATGGACAAGGGTCTCGCGTTCCTGCTCGCCAGTAACGGTGTGGTCACCCGCGAGGATCTTGCCGAGCTGGCAACCGACGACCTGCTTGAGATCAACGAGATGGACCAGGAAGAGGCCGCCGCCCTGATCATGAAGGCGCGCGCGCACTGGTTCGAGGCCGAACAGCAGGCCTAAATGAGCCGCAAGCGGAGTTAATGCATGGCTGATGTCACAGTTGCACAATTTGCCGAAGTCCTGAAGGTACCGGTCGACAAGCTGCTCTCGCAGCTGGACGAGGCCGGCATCTCGGTCTCCGGCGCCGAAGACACGATCAGCGACGATGCCAAGATGGAGTTGCTGACGCACCTGCGTCGCAGTCACGGGCAGGAGGCGCCGGCTGGCGGCGACGCAGCGCCACGGCGCATCACGCTGAAGCGTAAATCGCAGTCGGAACTGCGGCTTTCGGGCGCGCAGGGTCGTTCGCGTACGGTCAACGTCGAGGTGCGCAAGAAGCGTACTTACATCAAGCGCGACGTGCTCGAAAAGCAGGCGCAGGAAGAGCAGGAAGAGCTCGATCGGAAGCGTCGCGAGGAAGAGGAGCGCGTCGAGGCCGAGAAGCGCGAGCAGGAGCGCCTCAAGGCAGAGCGCGAGGAAGCGGCGCGCAAGGAAGAAGAGGCGCGGCAGCAAGCGGAGCAGGCGCAGCGCGAGGCTGAGGAAGAGGCCCGCAAGGCTGCCGAGCAGGCTGCGGCAGCCGCCGCAGAGGAAAAAGCCCGTCTCGAGAAAGCCGAGGCGGACGCCCGCGCGCGGCGCACCAAGGAAAAGGAAAAAGGGAAGGGCAAGACCAAGGCCCCCGAAACCCGTTATGGGCGCAAGGAGTTGCACGTCGCCGGCGACAAGAGCGGCCGGCGCAAGCGCAAGGCGCCGATACGGCGCCGTCCGGTATCCCTTGGCGGCGACTCGCAGCACGGCTTCGAGAAGCCGACGGCGCCGGTCATTCGCGAGGTCGAGATCCCCGAGAGCATCGCGGTGTCGGAGCTCGCGCAGCGCATGGCCATCAAGGGCAACGAGGTCGTCAAGGTGCTGTTCAATATGGGCGCCATGGTGACGATCAACCAGGTCATCGACCAGGATACGGCGACGCTGGTCGTCGAGGAGCTGGGCCACGTCGCCAAGCCGATATCGGATGCCGATGTCGACGAGCAGCTGCTTGCGTCGGAGGTTCAGGAGACTGGCGAAGAAGTCGGTCGCCCGCCCGTGGTCACCATCATGGGTCACGTCGACCACGGCAAGACCTCATTGCTCGACTACATCCGCCGCACTCACGTCGTCGACGACGAGGCCGGTGGCATTACGCAACACATCGGCGCGTACTCGGTTGAGACGGAAAAGGGCAAGATCACGTTCCTGGATACGCCAGGCCACGCAGCCTTCACGGCAATGCGAGCGCGCGGCGCCCAGGCTACAGACATCGTGGTTCTGGTGGTTGCAGCGGATGACGGTGTCATGCCGCAAACGATTGAAGCGATCCAGCACTCGAAGGCGGCGGGAGTGCCGCTCGTCGTCGCAGTTAACAAGATCGACCGTGAAAATGCCGACCCGGAGCGCGTGCGCAACGAATTGTCGCAGCACGAAGTGATTCCCGAGGAGTGGGGCGGCGAGCAACTCTTCGTGAACGTATCGGCCCAGACCGGCGAGAACGTGGACAAGTTGCTCGAGTCCATCCTGCTGCAGGCCGAACTCATGGATCTCAAGGCCGTGGCCGACAGTCCGGCGCACGGGCTGGTCATCGAATCCAGTCTCGAGAAGGGCCGCGGCGCGGTGGCCACGCTGCTGGTGCAGTCGGGCACCCTGAAGCAGGGCGACATGATCATCGCGGGCGAGGAATACGGCCGTATACGCAACATGTTTGACGAGACCCAGCAGTCGATCAAGGCGGCAGGCCCATCCATCCCGGCGGTGGTTTTGGGGCTGTCAAAGACTCCGAGTGCCGGCGACGATTTCCTCGTCGTCAAGAACGAGCGCAAGGCGCGCGAGGTGGCGGAGTTCCGCCAGACCAAGTCGCGCGAAGCCAAGCTGGCCTCGCAGCAGGCGTCGAAGCTCGAGGACATGTTCACGCAGATGACCGAGGGCGATGCCGAGTCGGTGTCCGTGCTGATCAAGTCCGACGTGCACGGCAGCGCGGAGGCGCTGCGCGATGCGCTGACCAAGCTGTCGACCGACGAGGTCAAGGTCAATGTCCTGAGTTCGGGGGTCGGCGGCATCACGGAAACCGACGCAAACCTGGCGGCTGCCTCGAATGCGGTCATCATCGGCTTCAACGTCCGTGCTGATGCCGCGGCGCGCACCGCGATCAAGGAGTCGGGCGTGGATGTTCGCTATTACAGCATCATCTACGAGGCGATCGACGACGTTAAGGCAGCGCTGAGCGGGCTGCTGTCGCCAGAGATTCGCGAGCAGATCGTTGGCCTGGCCGAGGTGAAAGAAGTGTTCAAGTCACCGAAGCTTGGCGATATCGCGGGCTGTATCGTCACCGAGGGGTACGTCAGGCGCCACAACCCGATTCGCGTCCTGCGCGAAAACGTCGTCATTTACGAGGGCGAGCTGGAATCGCTGCGCCGCTTCAAGGACGACGTCAACGAAGTCAAGTCGGGCACCGAGTGCGGAATCGGCGTCAAGAACTACGACAACGTGCAGGTTGGCGACCAGATCGAGTGCTACGAGCGCATTGAAGTAGCACGCACGCTGGACTGATGCCAAGGGAGTTTGGCAGGCACCAGCGCCTGGGCGCGCAGATCATGCGTACGCTCAGCGAACTGCTGCGTTTCGAGGTCAAGGACCCCAGGCTCCAGGACGTATCCCTGACGGCGGTTGACCTGTCGCGTGACCTCAGCGTTGCGAGAGTCTATTTCAGCCTGCTGAACCCGGATGACAGCGCCGAGGATGCGCTGCAAGGGCTCGAAAAGGCGGCGGGCTTTCTGCGCCGCAAGCTGGGTGGCGCGCTGCAGGTGCGGCACGTGCCGGAGCTGCGGTTCGCGCACGATGACAGTGCCGAGCACGGCATGAAAATCAGCGAACTGATCGATGGCGCGCTACGAGACGGTTGATGGAATCCTGCTGCTGAACAAACCTGCGGGGCTAACGTCGAACCAGGCGCTGCAGCGGGTAAAGCGACTTTTCAGGGCGAAGAAGGCAGGGCATACGGGTAGCCTGGACCCTGCGGCTACCGGGATGTTGCCGCTGTGTTTCGGCGAGGCCACCAAGGTGTGCGCGTTCCTGCTCGATGCGGACAAGTCGTACCGGGTTACCGCAAGGCTGGGCAGCCGCACGGACACCGGGGACGCCACGGGCGCCGAGATCGATACAGCCGCGGTTCCGGAGCTCGACGCGGAGCAATGGCGCGACATCCTCGATGGCTTCCTGGGCGACAGTCTGCAGGTGCCCCCGATGTACTCGGCGCTTAAAAAGGGCGGTAAACGGCTCTACGAGATGGCTCGAAAAGGCGAGACGGTGGAGCGGGAGCCACGGCCGATCCGGATCTACGCCATCGACCTCATGGAAAGCAGGGGAAAGCGGCTGGTATTCCGGGTGCACTGCTCAAAGGGCACCTATGTGCGCTCGCTGGTTGAGGATATTGCCGCAAAGGCCGGTACGGTCGCCCATACGGCAAGCCTGCACAGGGAGACGGTCGGCGAGTTTGATGCTGCCGACATGCTGGACATGGGGTCTTTGGAGGCGGACGCCGAGGCTGGCAAGGACGTGCTGCATGACCACCTGCTGCCGCCGGACGCTGCGCTGGGGGCGTTTCCGGCCCTAGAACTGAATGCAGCTAACGCCGCTAAGTTCACGGCAGGGCAGGAGATTTCTATGTCGGCACAGGGGCCGGTGGGCTTTGTCAGGGTGTACGGAGAGGCAAGGCAGTTTTGCGGAGTCGGTGAGCTGACAGAGGCCGGCGCGCTGGCGCCGAAACGGGTTTTTCACAGCGCTGAAAAAAACTCGTAGATATTTGATTTTTGACTGTTAATCGGCCGAATGAGGCGCTAGAATGCGCGCTCCAAAATAAGGGCCAAAGATAGAGAAGGACTGAGGATTTAGGAAGATGTCACTGTCGAGTGAACAGAAAGCCAGCATTGTTGCTGAATATGCGCGAGGCGACTCGGATACGGGTTCGCCCGAAGTGCAGGTAGCCCTGCTGTCTGCACGCATCGCAGAACTCACCGATCACTTCGGTGAGCACAAGAAAGATCACCACAGCCGCCAGGGTCTGCTCAGGATGGTTAACAAGCGGCGCAAGCTGCTCGACTACCTGAAAGCGAAGGACCAGGGCCGCTACCGCGAGCTGATTTCCCGGCTCGGTCTCCGTCGCTAAGCGACGAGTCACAAGGCAATGAGCTAATCACAGGCCGCTCCCTACCGGGATCGCAGCGGCCTGCTGTTGCCTATCCGAATTAAACAAGCAGAGAAGACAAAGTGAATTCAGTAAAGAAATCGTTCCAGTATGGGGAACACGTAGTCACCCTCGAGACCGGCGCAATCGCGCGACAGGCCGACGGTGCCGTCCTGGTCGACATGGCCGAGACGCAAGTATTGGTTACCGCGGTTGGTCGCAAAGAGGCCGACCCGGGCAGGGACTTCTTCCCGCTCACCGTTAACTACCAGGAAAAGACCTACGCCGCGGGCAAGATCCCGGGCGGGTTCTTCAAGCGCGAAGGGCGCCCCAGCGAGAAGGAAGTTCTCGTCTGTCGCCTCATCGATCGACCGATTCGGCCGCTGTTCCCGAAGGGCTTCAAGAACGAGGTTCAGGTTATTGCCAACGTCGTATCGCTGAACCCGGATGTCGATCCGGAGATCCCGGCGATGATCGGCGCATCGGCCGCCCTGGCCATTTCCGGCATGCCGTTTGCGGGCCCGGTGGGCGCCGCCAAGGTCGGCTATGTTGACGGCAACTACGTGCTGAACCCGGGCGCTGCCGCTCTCGTGAATTCGTCGCTGGAGCTGGTCGTTGCCGGCACCAAGGACGCTGTATTGATGGTTGAGTCCGAGGCGAACGGCCTTCCCGAAGACGTCATGCTTGGCGCTGTCATGTACGGCCACGAGCAGATGCAGGTTGCTATCGACGCGATCGGCGAACTCGCTGCCGAAGTTGGCAAGCCGGCGTGGGACTGGCAGGCGCCGGAAGAGAACACCGAGCTGGCCGCAGCGGTTGCTGCCCAGGCTGGCGACGCGATGGTTGCTGCATACCAGGTTACCGACAAGCAGCAGCGTCAGGCCGCAGTTGGCGAGGCCAAGGCGGCCGCTATCGCAGCGTTGACAGAGGGCGACGACGCCGCCTGGACGGCGGAAGAGGTCAGCGGCGCGTTGTACAAACTCGAGAAGAACACCGTGCGCGGCCGCGTTATTGCGGGTGAGCCCCGCATCGACGGACGCGACACGAGGACGGTTCGCCCAATCGACGTGAAGGTTGGCGTTCTGCCGCGTGCCCACGGCTCGGCCGTATTCACGCGTGGCGAGACCCAGGCGATCGTTGCAACGACGCTGGGCACCGGGCGCGACGCTCAGATCATCGATGCCATCGAGGGCGAGCGCAAAGAGAACTTCATGCTGCACTACAACTTCCCGCCATTCTGCGTCGGTGAAACCGGCTTCGTCGGATCGCCCAAGCGCCGCGAGATCGGCCACGGCAAGCTGGCCAAGCGTGGTATCCAGGCGGTGATGCCGGACTTCGACGACTTTGGCTACGTATTGCGCGTTGTCTCCGAGATCACCGAGTCGAACGGCTCGAGCTCGATGGCCTCAGTATGCGGCACCAGCCTTTCGCTGATGGACGCCGGCGTGCCGATCAAGGCGCCGGTGGCCGGCGTGGCCATGGGCCTCGTCAAGGAAGGCGAGGACTACGCTGTCCTGACGGACATCCTGGGTGACGAAGACCACCTCGGCGACATGGACTTCAAGGTTGCGGGCACCGAAGAGGGCGTCACCGCCCTGCAGATGGACATCAAGATCCAGGGTATTACGCGCGAGATCATGGATCGCGCACTGGATCAGGCCAAGGATGCGCGCCTGCACATTCTCGGCGAGATGAACAAGGTCATCAGCAAGCCGCGCGAGGAAATGTCCGAGTGGGCGCCGTCAATTATTGCGTTCAAGATCGATCCGGAGAAGATCCGCGACGTTATCGGCAAGGGCGGTTCAGTCATCCGCGCCATGACGGAAGAGACCGGCGCGACGATCGATATCGAGCAGGACGGCACGGTACGGATTGCGTCCGTAGACGGCGCCTCCGGCAAGGAAGCGCAGCGCCGCATCGAGCTGATCACGGCCGACGTGGAAGTCGGGCGCATCTATGAGGGCAAGGTCGTACGCCTGATGGACTTCGGGGCATTTGTCTCTATCCTCCCGGGCAAGGACGGCCTCGTGCACATCTCGCAAATCTCCAACGAACGCGTCGAGAAGGTTAGCGACAAGCTGTCGGAAGGCGACGTCGTCAAGGTGAAGGTCCTCGAGGTCGACCGCCAGGGCCGGGTCCGCCTGTCGATGAAGGAAGTCGAAGCCGCGTAGGAGCGGGCCATGCCCGCGAGCATTGCGGCAAAGCCGCAATGTCGACCCGCAGAGCGGGTCTTCGCGCCCACGGGGCGCTCCTACAGCTGGCTTTCGAGGAAACTGATTACGCGCCGTGGCAGGTAGTATTTCGGCCGCCACGGTGTTCCTCCTTCCACGAAACCGACGTGCCCGCCCGTATCGGACACCTCCAGCTGAACGCTTTCAGATAGCGCATCCTCGCCGGGGATGATGTCCGGCGTCATGAACGGGTCATCCACGGCGTTGACGATCAGGGTGGCTACCCGAATGTCTGCGAGAAAGCGCACCGAGCTGCAGCGATCGTAATAATCGGTCATACCGTCAAAGCCGTGCAGCGGGGCCGTGACGACATCGTCGAACTCGGCAAACGTCCGGGCGTTCATTGCCCGATCCCAGTCGAATGCGGCAGTGTCCTTATCGAACTTGCGCATGACCGATGCCTTCATGCTCTTTAAGAGGTATCGTTGATATAACTTTGAAAAACCTTGGTCTAATGCTTGTGCGCATTTGTGTAGATCCAATGGAACGCAGACGGCCACACCGGCTTGCAAGGGGCTCGA
>JASJCH010000071.1 GCA_030066075.1 Woeseiaceae bacterium | reverse complement strand
GTGCGGCCGTCATCCGACGGCCGCACCTGGTCAATCACTGCGCGACAGAAAACTACTCGTCGTCTGCCGACGCACGCCTTTGTGTCACAACATAGGCGCGGGCCGAATCGCAGCTCAGCTTGCCCTGGAATAACTCGTTGGCTTTTTGCCAACCGCTTTCATTGAAATGGTCCCAGTCGGCGCCGAGGCTCTCGAAGCTGTCGGCGGTCGAGACCCATTTGAAGTCAAAATCTTCATTGCCACCACCGAAAGACGGGAAGAACACCCAGTGGCCTGCCGTTGAGCCGTTCTCCGCTTCGTATTCACCCCATTCGATCATCGGCATGTAGAGATCATCGAACGTCATACCATCGGCAACATTGCAGTCTGAGAATGTGGCGACGAACGATCCGGAATCGTCGTCATTCTCGGGCGGCGCTTTCATCCGCAGCGAGGCAAACGCAAGATGCGCATTGCAGTCCATGACCTCGGCGAACGCCTCTGCCTGCTCGCTACCGGTCGCAAGCCACGTATCCTGTACTCGGCCCAACGCTTTCGCTTTTTCCGACGCACCTAACCAGAGGACGTCAAACTCCTGGTCCGGGCTGGAATAGAACGGCACCAGCGTCCATGCCGAGTAGTCGTCGATGCCCTGGTCGTCAGCCCAGTCATTGAACTTGTCAGTGGCAGCATCCAGATCGGCAGGACCCTTTCCCTCGTTGTACGTGCAGGCATACATTTCGATCGGCGACGCGACGTTTGGTTCTTCCGCCTCCCCCTCATGACCATCAGCCACCGCGACACCTAAAGGCATCATCAAAGCGCCCGAAGCCAATGCACAAAGCAATTTTTTCATTCTTGTCCCCTTTCTTGTTAGTTAGTCATCAGCACAACCGTTCGCTGCGCCTGAACGCCAGAGTATACGCTGTTGCGTGTTCGCACAGGCGGCGCACTGTGCGATGAGGCATTTTGACGACTAGCGCAACTAGTCGGTGACAAAGAACGGTACGTTGTGCGTCGTCGCACCACCCTTGCCGTCGCTGCACGTGACAAACACCCGATAGGGCCCGGGCTGGCTGGGCGCCTTGATCAGGATGCGAGCCGAACCCTGCCCTTCCTGTATGGCCTCGGGAAATGACGGCGGAGCTGCCTCGGCATCGCCGCCTACCCTCCGGTCGGTGCTCTCGGCCCGAATATCCCAGCTGTAGGTGAGGTCATCTCCCTCGCGATCAACGCAGTCGACGCTGGCCTCGGACGTTGCCCCCGCCTCGACCTTCTGCATGGCGAACGGCGCGTCGAGTGACTCCAGTTTGGGTGCGCGATTCGACGGCCATTCGCCCGACCAGGCGTATGCCATGGCATCAACGCGCGGCCCTTTTTCCCCGGATGGCGAGAACATGCCGAACCAGGTCTCGGTGGCTTCCTGCTTGTGCCCCCAGTAGAAAACGTGAGACCCCAGCGACCGGCCAATATTGTTGTCGCGATCTGTCTTGTACGTAGCATACGTCTCGAGCGCCTTCGTACTGGGATCAGCTTCTATCGGCGCGCCCCACGATGTCGTTGCTACCTCCCAGGGCCCGTGAACGCCATACTCGGTGAGCAGGTATGGGCCGGTCCAGCCTGAGTCGCGCAGGCGCATGCCGACGCTTCCCGCGCCGCCATACGAATTGACTCCCAGGATATCGAGGTTGGGATAGTGGGTCTTGATGCCGTCGATCTTTGGTGTGTCGACGTCGGCAACGACCGTTACAACCGGGTGGTAGGGGTCCAGGTCCTTGATGATGCCTGCCAGGTGGTTCAGCTCCTGCCAGATGCGGACGTCAATCTCCCCGGGCATGAAGGCTTCCATTTCGTTACCCAGGCCCCAGGCGAGCAACGCCGGGTGATCGCGATACTTCAGAACCGCATCGCGCAGCTTCGACCGCTGCACCTCGACACTGGCGGCATCGCCATAATCGAAGCCGTGGCGAGGGTGCTGGACCCAGAAGCCGACCATGACGGAAATGCCCAGCTCATGCGCACGATCGAGCAGGGGCTTGCCATCGACTTGTTCATCGAGTTGCTCGATGCCGAAGGTACGGATGGAATTGCCGCCGTACGCGGCGATAGTCTCGAGATCGCCAGGGATGAGGCCGTCGCCGGTTCCCCTGCATGCGCCCTTGACGAAATACGGCTCACCATTGCGAAGTAGCTCGTAGGTGCCGTCCGCCTTCGTAACCAGCTCTGCCGTTGAACCCGGTGTCCAGTCAATATCGCCCGGCGAGCTGCCCGCGGAGGCGCTCAGCAGAAAAACGACGAACAAGCCAGCTAGTTTGTAGCGCATAGAGCTGGCCTAAAAATCGTCTTTAATCTTGGCCTCGAGCATCTGGACTTTCGGGTAGGCGGCGTCGGACGGTGACCAGTGCCAGCCTTTCGGGTCCCAGGCCTGGGCATATTTGAGCTCATCCCGGACGACCTTGTAGGCCGCGATCGCTTCTTCGTACTGCCGTAACTTGGCCAGAGCCTCGCCGCGAATGTAATAGCACGTGCCAACGTCGTTAAGCGCCCAGTAGTCGTTCACCTTGTCGGGCGCCGCCTTCGCGCTCAACGAAGCTTGCATCTCCCTTGCCTGCTCCTCGTAAAGTTCAGCGCATTTTTCGGTGTACTTGACGGCCGCCTCGTAATTCTCCTCATCCATCATCTCCCAGGCTTTGACCATGAGGGTGACGGAGGTGTGGTCGCCGTAGTCCAGCTCGTCATCACCATGTTCATCGGCAAAAGACACGGGTATAGCCAGGAGCACGGCCATGCATATCAGGATTCTTTTCATCGGTTGCCTCCGTTGAATGTGATGCCGGATGCGTGGCCGGCGCGTCAGGGCAAGCAGTTCTTATTGTTAATCTACTGTAGCAGTATAGCGGAGGGTATTCGAACGAGGCGTTCGAGCAAAGCCGCCCCCGGATCGGGGGCGGCTTTGCGTTTCGCGAAGACCGGGCCGGATCTAACGCGGAGTTGCCGCGTGCAGGCTGGCCTCAAACTGTTGCAGGGTCTCCTCGCGTCGCGCGAATACGGCTGCTCGCACGTCGTCAGAACCAGCAACAAACGTTGACTCGGCGAGCAGGTCATACTGCTCCATCGCGACGCGATAGTCGCCGAGTTCGCGCGCGACCTCGGCCAGCGCGAGGTTACGCCTGTCTACCGTTCTCGACAGGCTGACTGCCCGTTCGAAACTCAACTGCGCCGCCTCGAGCTCGCCCTGCGCCTTCTGGATGATCCCCTTGTTATACAGAACCGCGGATCGCTCCTCCCGGGGAAGCGTCTTGACCCTCAGGGCGCGCGTACAATTGACCGTGCTCAGCGTTTCGGGATCAGCGCCGTTTGCAACTTGCTCCGTCTGCTCGAAGCAGAGTTGCGCGTTGTGGTCCCGGCCGGAGTCCCACTCCGCACCGAATGCGATGCCTGCGTTGAACATCACCAGCGCACTGGAAAAGATGATTGTTTTGCCGAATTTACTCATGTCGACCTCCTGGTTATTTCGAGTGAACTTGCGACTGTAAGCATCGACCGCAACAGGCTGCGAAGTAACGAAAACGCGGTGAAAAACATGCGATAATTTGCTGAGAGAACTGCGAAAGCCATGATCGGTGCGCGCAGTTATCGTAAAAATGTCAAAGGCTTACAACGACCACCGCGTCTACGAGTTCGGCGACTTCATCCTCGACGTCGACCGCGCTTCCTTGTATCGAGCCGGCAAAGAAATCACCCTCAGGCCCCAGGCCTTCGACGTCCTCCACTACCTGGTCGACCGGCAGGGCAAGATCGTCAGCCGCGACGAGCTGCACGATGCGATCTGGGGCGCCACGGTGGTGACGGACGACGCCGTGACCCAGTGCCTCACCGATATCCGCAAGGTGCTGGACGACGCGTCGCAATCGATTGTCCGGACCGTTCCCCGCCGCGGCTACGTCTTCGAGCTGCCCGTGACGCGGCCTGCGAATTCGGCCGACGCAGCCCGGTTTCGCAAAGCGGCTTACACCAGGCTGGGCCAGGGCGTCGTCGCCATTGCCATCATCGGTCTGCTCGCGATCTGGATGTCGACGAGCAACGATCGTTCTACAGAGCCTCAAACCGCAGCCCCGGTGGAGATAGCATCGACACCCACGATTGCCGTCCTGCCCTTCACTGTGCGGAGCGACGATGAGTCACAGAGCTACTTCGCGGATGGCGTATCTGACGAAATCCTGAACCTGCTGGCGCGCCAGCGCGGCCTCAAGGTCATCGCGAGAACCTCTTCGTTTTCTTTCCGCGGCAGCGAGGTCGACATAGCGACAGTCGCCGAGGAACTCGGCGTGACGCACGTGCTGGAAGGCGGCTTTCGCAAGGACGGCGACCGGATTCGCATCGGCGTCCAACTGATCGATGCCTCGACGAGCGAGTACCTGTGGACCGAGAGCTACGAGCGTGCATTCAACGCCTCGAGCATCTTTGCCATCCAGGACGAGATCGCACTAGCCGTATCAGAGTCGCTCAAGGCCGAGCTGCCCGGGCTGGAGTACAACACGCTCGCGAGAATTCCGACTGACAATCTCGAAGCACTGGACGCCTACTTCGAGGGGCGCGCGAAGATGGAGACGCGCCACGTGGCTCGGCTAGATGAGGCCTCCACGCTTTTCGAGAGAGCAATTGAATTGGATCCTGACTTCGCTCTGGCTCATGTCGCGCTGGCCGACGTTTCTTTTCTCCGTAACCTCTACGGATCTTTGCCCGTCTCCGCCGCCCTCCAGCGCGTCGAGGCTGCCGTCGATGCCGCGTTTGCGATAAGTGACCAGGTCGGCGAGGCGTACCTGCCACTCGGCACCTTTTTGTTATGGCGATACGGTGATGTCCTAGGCGCGGAACGCGCTTATTTGCAGGGTATTGAGCTGAGCCCGAATTATGCGCCGCTCTATCAGTGGTACGCGGCTCTTCTGAATCAAGCATCGTCGCAGCCGCACGAAGCGATCCCGTACGCGAAGATGGCGGTCGCGCTGGACCCGCGCTCTGCAATCATAATTGTTGACTATGCGAACGCGCTCCGGGAGGCACGCGAACTTGACCTTGCACTCGAACAGTACGATCTGGCGATCGAGATCGATCCGGCCCTCGCTGCTGCTTATCTCAACAAGGCGTGGCTTCTTCGTGAACACAAAGGTGAAATTGCTGAAGCCGTTTTGCTGATCGAGCAGGCCAATCGAACCACGCCGCATTCGCGGGTTGTCATTAACGAGCTCAGTGCGATTTTGATCGATCTCGGCGATTTCGATCGGGCTGAGGCGCTTATAAACGAAGCCATGGCAATTGCGCCCGGGCACGGTTGGGCCCGTCTTTCGCAAGCCTATATGCAAGTCCACCGTGGCAATCTCGACGAGGCCGTGGATAGCGCCAGGACCGCCCTGCAGGACGCCCCGGCTCATCCAGGAGCACTCGCAATTCTACGCGACCATTACATCCGGGAACGCGAGCACGGACAGGCATTCGAGCTTTACCGGAGCTACTATCCTCCGCTGTTCGAGGAGTCATCCGAGTCCTTCGAGCTCCGTGGTTGGGCATACCCGGTAGCCATAGACCTGTCGGTCCTGCTGATTGAAATGGGCCGGCTCGAATTCGCCGAAAAGCTGCTCGCCGCAGCTCTCGGCGAAGCCGAACGGCGCCAGCAACTGGGTATCGGCCCCCCCGATATCGCGCGTGCGAGGATTCACGCCTTGCTCGGAGACAGCGACGCCGCGATCGACGCTTTGCAGGACGCGGTCGATAGAAGCTGGCGTACCGGCTGGCGTCTCGCTCTGTATCACGACCGGGCGCTCGACAGCCTCCGCGATCTGCCCGAATTTCAACGCATCGTTGCCCACATCGAATCCGACATGGAGCGGCAGCGGCGCGAGCTGCAGTAACCTGATCCAGTGCGACTGTCCAGCGAACCCTACTCTTTTGTCGACGACCCGGCGGTCCCGCGGTTCGACGTGCCGGACTACTTCACGGTAATGGACGCAGACTGCGGGCTGTGTGCGAAAGGCGCGGCGTGGATAGCAAGAAACGACGCCGATGAGAAATTCCGAATCGTGCCCGTGCAATCGGACCTCGGCGCCGCGCTGTTGCGGCACTACGGCATGGACCCGGAGGACCCGTTGTCCTGGCTCTATGTTGAAAACGGCCGTGCCCACACGTCGCTCGATGCGATCGTCCGCGTTGGCAAAGAGTTCGGCGGGATCTGGAAAATGCTCTCCATTTTCAACCTGCTGCCGCGGGGCGCACAGGACTACCTGTACGGCGTCATGGCGCGCAACCGGTACAAGTTTCTTGGCCGCAAGAGTTTCTGCGATATGCCGGACCCGGGAATCCAGTCGCGCGTTCTACGCCAGTAGGCGCGTCAGGAAAACCAGGGATGCTTGCCGAAGGCGTTGCGCGGCACACGCTCACCGCGTGTGACATACCAGTCGAATCCGCGCACGACCGAGTCGAGGTAGCTACGCAACAGCGGCTGTAATTTGAACACGTGCGGTGCCCAGCGAATGACGACCGGCATGTTTTGCAGGGCATCCGGACGGACCTCGATCCGTAGCGTGCTGCGGCCGTCGTCGAGCGGCGTGATGCGCCACGAAACCTCCGACTTGCCGCCGCCCGGCCGGCCGATCTCGAGGTCGTAGCCAACCCCTTCGCTCCATTCGCGGAAGCGGCGCTCGTACATCCAGCCGCTGAGGTAATGGATCTCGTCCCGCGAGTCGGCACCCGGCCAGCTGTGCACCGGGTTGGACGCACAGAACGGGTGACACTGCTCGAGATTTCCGGGTTGCGAGATGGCGGACCAGACATCCGCCGCCGGTGCGGCAATCTCCTGCTCGGCGCTGACCGGCCAGCGGAACGGACTCGTGGGCTTCTTCGTCGCGGATTCCATACCGCAAATCAGTATACAAGCGGCCCGGCGTCAGCCCGTATATCTACGTATCGTTCAGCAGGAGTAAATTAGATATATCTAATATTCGAAACGGGGGTCGCGAATCTACTCCGCAGGAGAAAACGCATGAAGTTCGGCACGCGCTGGCCACCGGTGCCAGCCGGAATTCTCATCGGCATCAGCATGCTGCTGGCCTGGCTGGTCGCGGGCCGGGGCATTGGCGCGTCGGGTGGCATGACGAGATTCGTGGCCTGGGTGCAACACAGCCTGTTCCCGGCGGCCACCGAGCAGAGCGCCTACTTTGGCCGCTATTTCGCCGACGGAGCACACCCGCTTTACGACTACGTCGTATTCCTGCTTGTGGGGCTCCTGATCGGCGCGTTTATCGCAGCCTGGCGTGCCGGTGAACTGCGGCTTGAGGTCCTGCGGGGCCCGCGCGCCTCCGTCGTGTATCGACTGTCGCTGGCGCTAGCCGGCGGCATCCTGGCCGGTTTCGCCGCCCGACTCGCCCGCGGTTGCACCAGCGGTCATGCGCTCGTTGGTGGCGCCGAACTCTCCATTGGCGCCTGGGTATTCATGATGTGCATCTTCGTGGGCGGCTGGATGGCGGCCTGGTTCGTGAGAAAGCAATGGATATGATCTTCCCGCTTGCCAAGACCGGCGCGATCAGCGCGACCGCGAACCTGTGGCTGGCGATCCCGATCGGCATCGTCTTTGGCTATGCCCTGTTCCATTCCGGGTTCACGGACGGCCGGCGGATCGCCTGGGCGTTCTATTTTAAGGATGTCAGCGTCCCGGTGGTCATGTTCTCGGCGATCGCGACCGGCATGCTGGGCCTGTGGGGCCTGAGTCTTGCCGGCATCCTCGACATCTCGCTGGTCTACATGCTGCCGACCTTTCTCCTGCCGATGGCCGTCGGCGGGATCCTCTTCGGCCTCGGCATGGTTATCGGCGGCTACTGCCCGGGCACTGCGGCCGCGGCCGTGGCGACCGGCAAGATCGACGGCATGGTATTCATCGTCGGCTTCCTGATCGGCAGCCTGCTCTTCGGGGATTTCTTCCCGGTCTGGGGCGACTTCTACAACAGCAACTACCTCGGCGTGGTCCGCCTCGACCAGTGGCTCGGAATCGGGCTCGGCACCGCCGTGTTCGGCATCGTAGTGATTGCCGTCGGCGGCACGCTCGGCATGCGCTACGTCCAGAACCGCTTCTGGCCGAGCACCGAGAGCACGCCCGACCGCGAGTCGATCCTCAAACTGCAGGGCGGCCTGATTGCCGTCGCCGTGCTCACCGCGGTCGTGTTCGCGTTCTTCCCGACCGAAGCCTTCATCGACGACTCGGTGGAGACGCCCTTCTACATCGTACCGAGAGTCGACGCTGCGCCATGAAGCGACGCGATTTCATCAAGGTCTCGACCCTGCTGGGCACCAGCGCCGCCGTATCGCCGACCTTCCTGCTGGGCGGATGCTCGTCGAATCCCCTGCCCGGTACCGGCACCGTATCGGCCACGCCGACGATCTGCGACATGTGCTTCTGGAAATGCGCGAGCCACGTCTACCAGGAAGACGGCGAGCTCTGGAAGATCACGGGCAACGATGACGACCTCCACAGCGGCGGGCGCTTGTGCACGCGCGGCACGGGCGGGCCCGGCGCTTACCTGGACCCGGACCGACTCAAGACGCCGCTGATGCGCGTCACGGTCGACGGTCGGCAGACCTTCCAGCCGGTTAGCTGGGACGAGGCGCTGGACTACATTGCGGACAAGATGCGCGCGATCGCCGCCGAGCACGGCCCCGAGAAAATGCTGATGCTGAACCATGGCTCCGGCAGCTCGCACTTCCGTCACCTGCTGCGCGCATACGGCTCGGATAGCCGCGCCGAACCGGCCTTCGCGCAGTGCCGCGGCCCGCGCGACGTCGGCTTCCGGCTGACTGTTGGCGAATCGGCCAGCTCTCCGGAGCGCACCGACATGGCGAACGCTCGCTGCATCGTGCTCATCGGGTCGCATATCGGCGAGAACCTGCACAATGGCCAGGTGCAGACCCTGGCCGAGGCGATCAACAGGGATGCCACGCTGATCACGGTCGATCCGCGTTTCTCGGTGCCTGCCGGCAAGTCGCAGCACTGGCTGCCGATCAAGCCGGGTACCGACCTCGCGCTGCTGCTGTCGTGGATGCACGTGCTTATCGAGGAAGACCTCTACGACCACGACTACGTCGAGCGCTACACCGTCGGCTTCGAACAGCTCAAAGACCATGTCCGCAGCTACACGCCCGAGTGGGTATACCTCGAGACCGGCATCCGGCCCGAGGTGATCCGCGAGACCGCGAGAGAGATGGCGAAGGCCGCGCCGGCAACGGTCGTGCACCCGGGACGCCATGCGACCTGGTACGGCGACGACACGCAGCGCAGCCGCGCCATCGCGATGCTGAATGCCCTGCTCGGTTCGTGGAATCGCAAAGGCGGTTTCTACATCCCCGAGCGCGTATCCCTGCCGGAGTACCCGCTGCCCGACTATCCAGAGCGCCGCTACAGTACGGCCGATGCTTATCCCGGCAAGTGGCCCTTCGCCAGCCAGGGCGTGACGAACGGCGTCATCGACGCGTCAGTTGGCGAAGACGCCTTCTTCAAAGGCTGGCTGGTCTACGGCACCAACCTGCCGCAGACCATCCCGGGCGTCGAGCAGCAGCTCGAGGCCGCCGCCAATTCTCTCGACCTGCTGGTCGTCGTCGAGACCATGCCCTCGGAGATGACCGGTTATGCCGACGTCATCCTGCCGGAGTGCACCTACCTCGAGCGCTACGACGAACTGCGCAACTCGGGCGAGCGACAGCCGTCGCTGGCCTTGCGCATGCCGGCCTTCGAACCGAAGTACGAGAGCAAACCCGGCTGGTGGATGGCGAAGCAGCTCGGCCATCGGCTCGGGCTCGACGAGTATTTCCCGTGGGAGGACTTCTCGGAGAAACTCGACTGGCAGCTGCAGCAGGTCGGCAGCTCACTCGAGGAAATGCAAAAGATCGGCGTCAAGAACTTCCCGCGCAAGACGCCGCTGTATTTTCGCGAAGGCACGCGGCCGCGGTTCCGCACGCCGAGCCGCAAGATCGAGCTGTACTCGAGACAGCTTGCCGACAAGGGCTTCGACCCGATGCCGGTTTACACCCCGCCCGATCCCGTTCCGGAAGGGTTCTACCGGCTCAACTACGGGCGCATGCCGGCGCACACATTCGGCAAGACCACCAACAACCCGCTGCTGTTCGAGCTGGCGCCCGAGAACCAGCTCTGGGTCAACCCGCTGGTCGCGAACGAGTGGGGGTTCAGGAGCGGCGACTATGTGCGCCTCGGCAGCCCCAACGGCGTCGTCAGCAATCGCATCCGCGTTCGTGTCACGGAACGTATCGGGCCTGACTCGGTATTCATGGCCCACGGCTTCGGCCGCAAGTCGCGGCGCCTGAAACTGGCCTTCGGCGTCGGCGCCGACGATTCGACCTTGATGAGCAACATCAAGATTGACCCGCTGATGGGCGGCACGGGCATGCGCGCCAACTTCGTAACGTTCGTCCGAGAAGCTTCGGCGGGAGCGGCATCATGACGCGTTACGCGATGGTGATCGACACGAAGACCTGCATCGGCTGCGGCGACTGCGTGGTCGCGTGCAAGACAGAGAACAAGGTCCCCGACGGCCTGAACCGCGACTGGATCGTCGAAGCGACGAGCGGGAAGTACCCGAACCTGACGACCGAGTTCCGGTCGGAGCGCTGCAACCACTGCTCCAACCCGACCTGCGTGACGCTGTGCCCGACGGGCGCGAGCCACCTCTGGAAAGACACCAATATCGTGCTCGTGGAGCCGGGTATGTGCACGGGCTGCAAAGCCTGCATCGCCGCCTGCCCCTATGACGCGCGTCTGGTCATGCATCCCGACGGCTACATCGACAAGTGCACGTTCTGCCACCACCGGGTCGAGCAGGGCCTGGACCCGGCCTGCGTATCCAGCTGCCCGACCCACTGCATGCACTTCGGCTCGCTCGACGACCCGGGCAGCATCGTCAGCCAGCTACTGCAGAACCGCAAACACAAAGTGCTCCACCCGGAAACGGGCAACGAGCCCAACGTCTATTACCTGACCTGAGGAGTGACCAAGAATGAATGAAGAACTCCTCGTAACGGCCCGTGCCAACGACCTGATCGATCCCGGCCTGGCTATCTGGACCTGGGAGGTTGCGATGTACCTGTTCCTCGGCGGCCTCACCGCCGGGATCATGATCTTCGCCGCCGCCATGGCGCTGCTCGGCAAGGATAAGGCGGCGCCATTTGCCAGCAACCGGCTCGCGCTGCTGGCTCCCATCGTCCTGTCGCTCGGCATGACGACGCTGTTCCTCGACCTCGAGCACAAGCTGTACGTTTACCGCTTTTACACGGCGTTCAAACCACTGTCGCCGATGTCCTGGGGCGCGTGGATACTGATCCTGATCTACCCCGTCTCGATCCTGCAGATACTCTCGACCGTGCGCAGCGGCTACCCGGTCGCCACCCCTTACGTGGATCGCTTTGCGCCGATGCGCGGCGTGGTGGACTGGTGCGAGGCGCATCGCCGCCAGATCGCCTTTGTCGCTATCCCGGCCGGCGTCGGTCTGGGCATCTATACCGGTATCCTGCTCAGCGCCTTCAGCGCCCGGCCGTTCTGGAACTCCGGTGTGCTCGGCCCGCTGTTCCTGGTCTCCGGACTGTCGACGGCGGCCGCGCTCAATGCGCTGCTCGCGCGGGAGAAAAGCGAGCGAGCGCTTTTCACACGCATCGACCTCGTCATCATCGTCGCCGAGATTGCGCTCGTTGCGCTGTTCCTGATCAGTCTCGCCACCGGGCCGGCACAGCACATCGAGGCGCTGCAGAGCATCACCGGCGGGCCTTACACGCTGGTGTTCTGGGTGCTGTTCGTCGCCATCGGCCTTATCATCCCGTTGTTGCTCGAGCTGCTGGAGATACGCGGGCTGGTCCACTCGGTAGCCCTCGTTGCACCGGTACTTGTCTTGATTGGCGGATATGCTTTACGCCAGGTGATGATCGACGTGGGCCAGGAGAGCACCTGGACGAGCTA
>JASJCH010000016.1 GCA_030066075.1 Woeseiaceae bacterium | reverse complement strand
AAGCGCACGCTGCACGTCGACAAGGGCCAGCTCGAGTCGAGGGCGGCGGCGTGAAGTACCTCGGGCTGGTCTGGAAGAACGTCTGGCGCAAGAAGATACGCACCTCGCTGACGATTCTGTCCGTGCTGGTCGCCTTTTTGTTGTTCACGCTGCTGAATGCGGTCGGCCAGGCTCTCAATACGGGCGGCGCGATGACGGGAGCGGAGCGGCTGGTGGTCATCGACAAAGTTTCGATCATCAATTTCCTCCCGCTCTCTTATAAGAATCGCATCGCCGCGATTCCCGGGGTCGCCGTCGTCTCCCAGCTATCCTGGTTTGGCGGCTTTTACCAGGACCCCAAGAACCAGTTTCCGCAGTTTCCGGTGGTGCCGGACGAATACTTCGCGATGTACCCGGAGTTCGTCTTGCCTCCCGAGCAGATGGAGGCGTGGAACAGCAACCGGACGGGCGCCGTCATCGGCAAGGAGCTCGCCGAGCTCTTCGGTCTCGAGATTGGGGACCGGATACCGATCCAGTCGACGATCTTCTCCACCAGGGAAGGCAGCCGAACCTGGGAATTCGACATCGAAGGCATCTTCGACACGACGGATCCGAAGGGTGGCACGGCGGTGTTGCTGTTCCGGCACGACTATTTCGCCGAGGCCAACTCTTTCGGCGACGGCTTTGTCGGCTGGTACACGCTGCTCCTGGAGGAGGGCGCTGATCCCGTTGCCGTGGCTAACGCGATCGATCTCGAGTTTGCCAATTCGGCGAACGAGACTGAAACGAGCACAGAGGCCGCATTTGCTGCATCGTTTGCGAAGCAGTTCGGCAACATTGCGCTGATCGTCATGCTGATCCTCGGCGCCGTGTTCTTCACGTTGCTGCTTGTGGCCGGAAACACGATGTCGCAATCGGTTCGCGAGCGCATCGCCGAGATGGCCGTGCTTAAGACGGTAGGCTTTCGCGACGGCGCCGTGCTCGGCATCGTGCTGTCCGAGTCCATCCTGATTATGCTGATCGGCGGCACACTCGGCCTGGTTATCGGTTGGGTGTTGACCGAGGGCGTCGCGGCGGCACTGGCCGCCTTCGTTCCCGGCATTGCTGTCTCTCCGCAAATCATTCTTGTGGGTGTCGCCATAATGGTTGGCGCCGGCGTGCTTGCCGGCGTGTTTCCGGCATTACATGCAATGCGCCTGACGATCGTCGACGCACTGGCTCGGGGCTAGTCTGATGCGCGCTATACGCCAGATCTTCGCCGTCACCGCGCTCAACATCATGCACTTGTCGCACCGCATGGCGACGTCAACCGTTGCAGTTGTGGGTGTAACGGCGGTCGTGCTGGTTTTCGCAGCGGTTATGTCGATGGCGAAAGGTTTCGAACGGACGATGACGCTGGCGGGGTCGCTGGACACGGCGATCGTCATCCGTTCAGGATCCACGTCAGAACTCGCGAGCGGCCTGTCGAACGACCAGGTCCTGATTATCGAAACGGCGCCCGGCGTGTTGCGCGACGGCGACCGGCCGATCGTCTCCGCGGAACTGTTCGTTCTGGTTGATGTTCCCCTGCGCGGCAAGGACACGGATGCAAACGCACCGTTTCGCGGTGTCGGCGCAGGCGCGTTCGAGGTGCGCGACGGTACGCAGCTTGTGGAAGGTCGCATGTTCGAGCCTGGCAAGAACGAACTCATCGTCGGGCGCGCGGCGCAGTCCGAGTTCGAAGGGCTCGAGCTGGGTGGCAGCATTCTGTTCGGCCGCACGGAATGGACCGTTGTCGGCGTCTTCGAAGCAGGCGGCGGCGTCGCCGAGTCCGAGTTGTGGACGGATGTGCGCGTATTGCAGGGCGCATACCGGCGCGGCAACAGTTTCCAGACAGTACGTGTGCGGCTCGATAGCAGGGACAGCCTGGCGGCCCTGGATCAAGCGCTGCAGGACGACCCGCGGATGGATGTGGACGTCTTCTCCGAGCGCCAGTTCTACTCGACGCAGGCGGAAGGCACGGCGACCTTTATTCGCGTGCTCGGCTACCCGATCACGTTCCTGATGGCGATCGGCGCAATATTCGGCGCCCTCAATTCGATGTATTCGTCGGTCTCGACGCGTGGCAAAGAAATCGCAACGCTGCGCGCGCTCGGTTTCGGACCGATGTCCGTGCTGATCTCCACGATCATCGAGTCAACCCTGCTCGCCCTCGTGGGCGGCCTCATTGGTGGCGCGATCGCCTTCCTGGTTTTCAACGGCTTCACTGTCTCAACGTTGAGCAACGCCAGCTTCAGCCAGGTCGTTTTCGACTTTGCCGTGACGGCGGATTTGCTGACGCAGGGCATTGTCGTGGCCCTGGTCATCGGTTTCGTCGGCGGCCTGCTGCCGGCTTTGCGCGCGGCCCGCCTCCCCGTGGCCCAGGCGCTGCGCGAGCTCTAGCGCTCTGGCATTTGCGCAAAAACGCGCATTTTTTGGCCGGGTCCGCTTATGGCGATGACTTATGCTGCCGGTGCCATATAAGTCCTTGTTATATGGTTCCGGCCGACCGGCCCGTCCGCGTCCCGCCCACAGGTGTGGCTAAGCGCAGGAATTTCGTCCGAAAAACACCCTTGTTGTATTTTTGTCACAACACTTCTGAAGTGACGCCTCCTGTTGTGAAAAAGCTAAAAGCCCCATAAAACGGGCACTTCCGGGGACTTACATTTACTGCTGAAACGAACGGTGGTATAAATATCCGCTGCGTTGTGATTTATACGCAACGTGTCTGTTACACAGCATAGGGGAACTTAAATGTTTGATAACAAGCTGCAATCTGCAGTGCGTTTGGCCCTTGGTATGGGCGCAGGTGCATTCGCAGTAGGCTTTGCCCCGGGCGCTCTTGCCCAGGACACGGCCGCAGAATCGGACGAGGTCCTCGAGGAAATCGTCACGACAGGTTCGCGCATTAAACGCGCCGACCTGGACAGCGCAAGCCCGGTAACGGTCTTGCAGCGTGACGACATTCTCGCAGGTGGCCTCACTGATGTCGGCAACATTATTCAAAAGATGCCGTCGATGTCCGGTTCGCCGATCGGTACCACCACGAACAACGGTGGTAGCGGTGCGGTACTGATCGACCTTCGCGGTATGGGTACTGCCCGTACGGTCACGCTGATCAATGGTCAGCGCACCGTTGACGGTGGTGACTTCCAGACCATTCCTTCGACCATGATCGAGCGTGTCGAAGTCCTGAAAGACGGCGCGTCCGCTGTTTACGGCGCCGACGCAGTCTCGGGCGTAGTGAACATCATTACGCGCAAGGACTTCGAGGGCATTGAAGTAACGGCCCAGACCGCTGACTGGTTCGACACCGACTCCGGCGCACAGTACAGCTTCGGCTTCCTCGCAGGCGCAAACTTCGATCGCGGTAACTTCGTGTTCGGCGCCGAGTATGTCGACCAGGAAGAAGCCTACCAGGCTGATGCACCGTGGAAGCACATGCAGAACTCGTACTACCTGTATCCGCAGGGCTGCGAGAACCAGCTGACGGCGCCCTACACGGGTCAGCCGGACGGTGGCTGCATCTACTTCGGTTCGTCGCGTATTCCTGAGAGCCGCCTCGCGTTCGCAACGCAGGGTGTATTCCTCATCGGTACGCCGGCATCGCAGCCGTACGAAGTCGGCACCATGGTTGCGCATGATGGCCGCACGTACAACTACGCGCCTGTTAACTATCTGCAGACGCCGTACGAGCGCACCAACATCTTCATGGAAGGTAGCTTCGAAGTCAGCGACAACGTCCTGTTCACCGCTGAGCTGCGTACTAACGAGCGCTCCTCGCGTCAGGAACTGGCACCGGTGCCGTACACGCCGGGCGATCCGTTCCACAGCGGCATCTGGACCAACCCTGATGACGGTTCTGTTCTCACGTACGAGGGTATCTCGGAGAACAACTACTACCTGCGTCGGGCAGTCGATGCCTACAACGCGGCTAACCCGGGTGCGAACCTGCGTTACGAGCCCGTCACGGATGCTCGTCGTCGCATGATCGAGACCGGTCGTTCGTTCGAGCAGGACATCACCCAGACCAACATGATCTTCAAGTTCGAAGGCACGCTGGCCAACGACATCGATTGGGAGCTGTTCTACAACCGTGGTAGCCGCGATCGAGTCGACGTTGACTTCGGTCAGTTCTCGGGCGCGCGTCTCAACAACGCTCTCGGCCCGTCCGCTGACCTCGATGGCGACGGCCAGCCGGAATGCTACGCATCTCCGGGTACGGATCCGGGCGGCGTTGATGCTGCTACGCTGATCCAGGGCTGCGTACCGCTGAACCTGTTTGGCGGCGGTGTTGTTGACCCGGTCACGAGCCAGCCTGTAACGGGCACCCTGACTGACGACATGATCGCCTATGTTGCTGCCGACCTTGCTGACATCTTCAGCACCAGGCAGGAACTGGCGGGTCTCAGCTTCACGGGCGACATGTTCGAACTGCCGGGCGGTGCGCTCGGTTGGGCGGCCGGTGTCGGCTGGTGGGATCAGCATTTCACCTACACGCCTGACTCCGGTAAGCAGACGAGTGCGGTTACGGGTAACGTTGGTTTCGGTACCGATGGTAGCCTGACCAACACGAACGCTTTCCTCGAGCTCCTTGCTCCGCTGTTTGACAACGGCAGCCAGGAACTGCTCCTGAAAGCGGGCGTGCGTTGGGACGACTACGACGCGTTTGGCGACGACACGACCTGGCAGGTCGGTTTGGAATTCCAGGTGATTGATTCACTGAAGTTCCGCTCCACGGCCGGTACGGTGTTCCGCGCTCCGACGATCAGCGACCTGTACTCTGGTCAGCGCGACAGCTTCCCGACCTACACGGATCCCTGCCTCGCAGCTACGTTCGCTGACAACCCGGGTTGTGCCCAGGTTGCTCCGCCGCAGCTCGATACGCAGGTTCGTACGCGTGTCGGCGGTAACCCGAACGTTCAGCCGGAAACGGGTGACACCCTCACGGCCGGTATCGTGTTCCAGCCTGATCTTGGCGATCACGGTCTGACGATCACGGCTGACTATTGGGATGTCCAGCTCGATGACGGTATCAGCTCGTTCGGTATCGACTTCCTGCTGACGGATTGCTACCGCGATCAGAACGCAGGGTCTTGCGCCAAGCTGACGCGTAACCCGGACTACAGCCTTGCTCTCGCCATCGACACGGTAGACAACGTCTCCGAGCGTGGCGCAAACGGTGTCGACACCGAAATCCGCTGGGATTTCGAAAGCGGTATCGGGCTGTGGGAAGTTGCAATGCTCTGGTCGCACACTCTCGAGCAGACGCTCGTTGAGCTGCCCGGCGATCCCGAGCGCAACCTCGAAGGCCTGCACTTCGAAAACGTCACCACGCAGAACGGTGGTACGTACGCTGAGGACAAGATCAACACGTCCGTACAGTGGGCCAACGGTGGTTTCTCGGTCTCTTACCTGGCTGAGTACATCAGTGGCATCGAAGCTGACACCGTGTTCTTCGGCTCAGATTACATCCAGGACATCGATTCGTTCCTGTATCACGATCTGACCGCGAACTACGAGTGGGAAGGCCTGACGGTTACGGCTGGTGTGACTAACCTCACCGACGAAGAGCCGCCGTGGATCGACAGCGCGTTCAACGCCAAGACGGACGTTACGACGTATCGTATGTTCGGTCGTGGTTACTTTGTACGCCTGAAGTATGGCTTCTGATCAATAGATTAGAACGTCAGAATCGAAGGGCCGCAGCAATGCGGCCCTTCTTTTTTGTGCGGTGGTTATGGTCGGCGGTCGCGCTGTTCGCGCTCAGGACCTGACGACCAGGGCCCAGGCGAGCGGCGCCGCCTCGTCGGGTGCGTGCAGAGGACCGCCCTGGCCGGTCTCGAGTCCGGCCTGCTGGATCTTGTCACAGATCTTCTCGAATTCGCCGGGCTCCACGGCGGCCGCAACCATCGACGCCATGCGCCCACTGTAACTGGTCAGTTGCTCGGACATCTGTTGCAGCCAGCGCAGAACCTCGTCGCGATCGTACTGCGCAATACGCTGGTGCATGCGGCTGACGTCCCTGTAGAGCTGGGCGATCGCGCCGCCGGCCACGTCCTGGCCGTGGTCATTGAAGATGGCTTCCACGCCTTTCACGGCCGGATTAAAGCGCGTCGCCGCCGCGTCGTACGGTTCGCGGTCGCCGCCACCCAGGGCGTCGAAGCCGGCGCTGAAGAAGTCGATCGCAAGCGGGAAGAAATCAGCGTCCTGCAAACGCCGAACCGCGTCGAGTCCGGCCACACAATCACGGTGGATCGCGCTGCCCGTATGGTGCAACAGCGCGGCGAAGTAGCCACCCGGGGCGAGCAGGCGCAGCGCCTCGTCGACCGCCTGCGCTCCTGCGTATTCGATCCCGAACTGGCTCGTCACAACGTCGTAGCTGTCCGACTCCAGCGGCACCTGCGCGGCGTCGGCCACGACGCCGGTTACGCCTGGGAAGCGCTCCCTGATCCTGGTCACGGCTTGCTCGGAGAGGTCAACCGACGTGATGTTAGCGGCGCCTTCTGCGAATACGTCGAGCGCATGAGCGATGACGGCGCCGTTGCCGCTGGCGAGATCGATAATACGGGGCGCCGGCTTGTCGCGCCCCGCCATCTCGAAAATCTCTTTCCAGAAACCGACGAGCGCCGGATGATCGGCGCCATCGGCGCTGAACGCAGCCGCGCCGCCGGCGCCGCTCCAATAGGAGTCCCAGTTGCCGTTGGACTTCGGCGCGTCAGAGTTCGAGTCGGATGCCATCAGGTGGGTGATCGAGCGAGTAAACCATCTAGTATAGCAACGGCCTATCCATAATAATAAGCGCATGCCTGAGACCATTGACCAGATAGCCGCAGCCGGCCGGCATGCGGTAAGAGCGCAGGATTGGGGGTCCGTTGCCGCCTGTGCAAACGAGATCATTCGCCGCGATGCGAACAGCGCCGAGGGCTATTTCCTCGGCGGACTCGTGGAGCGTGTGCAACAGCATCCGCGCAAGGCCATTGAGCTGTTCCAGCGCGCCCTCGACCTCGATCCCGAACGCTATGACGCGGCCGTAGAGCTGGCGAATCAGTATTCGATTGCGCGCCGCAATGCCGACGTCGCCGACCTGCTCGCGCGCTTCGAAGACAAGATGTCCAACAGCCCGATGTACCTCGATCTGGCCGGGACGATCTATACGGAAATCGGCATGCCGGAGCGGGCCTGGCCGCTTTACGAGCAGGCCGTCAAGCTGCAGCCAACGGTCGATCTGTTCCAGGCCAACCTCGCTGCATGCGCGGTTTTTCTCGGCAAGATCGACGAGGCGACCGAGATCTTCGAGCGTTTACTCGAGCGCTTCCCGGACCACCAGCGCAACCATTGGCAGTTGTCGCGGCTGCACAAGGCGAAAGACGATTCGCACATCCGGCGGATGCAGGAAATCATCGAGCGCAAGAATCTGCCGCCGGACCAGAACGTCTATCTCTACTATGCGATCGGCAAGCAGTTCGAAGACCTCGAGCGCTGGGACGAGGCATTCGAGTACTACGAGAAGGGCGGTGACGCGGTGTGCAGCGTTGCCGAATACGACGGCGCCAGCGATATTGCGATCATCGACAAGATCATCGAGGTGTGCGACGCGGACTGGCTGGGTGCGACCGACGGCGATACGACGACCGCGGAATCCGCGAAGACGCCGATTTTCATCATCGGATTGCCGCGCACCGGCACGACGCTCACCGAGAGGATCATCTCGAGCCACTCGCAGGTCGAGAGCCTGGGTGAAACGCAGTTCCTGCAGATGGTCCTGCGCCGGGAGAGCGGCGTCGAGACGATGGAGGCAATGATCCCGGACATGATCGAGGCGGTTGCGCAGAAAGACATGGGCATCATCAGCCGCGGTTACATGGAAGCTGCGGGCTATCGTCTCGACGACAGCCCTTTCTTTATCGACAAGCTGCCGTTCAATTTCCTGTACGCCGGGTTCATCGCCAGGGCCTGGCCCGACGCGCGCATCGTATCGCTGGTCCGAAACCCGATGGACTCATGCTTCTCGATGTACAAACAGGTGTTCACCTGGGCCTACAAGTTCTCTTACAGCCTCGAACTGCTGGGGCCGTACTTTGCCGCTTACGAGCGCCTGCGCCGCCATTGGCGCGACGTGCTCGGCGACCGCTACATCGAAGTGGTCTACGAGGACCTCGTTGCGGACCAGGAGCAGCAGACGCGCCAATTGCTCGATCGTCTCGGGCTCGACTTCGAAGACGCGTGCCTCAACTTCGACAAGAACCGGGCCCCGACCGCGACGGCCAGCAACATCCAGGTGCGTGAGAAGGCGCACACCCGTTCGGTACAGCGCTGGAAGCGCTTCGAGAAACAACTGCAGCCGCTGCGCGACTACCTCGAGAACGCCGGCATCACGGTCGAGTGAACGAGATCGACCGGATCAGCGCCAGCGGCCGACAGGCCGCCGCCGCCCGCAACTGGCCGCAGGTCGGCGCCTGCGGCATGGAGATCAAGCGGCGCGATCCGAACAATCCTGAAGGGCCCTTCCTCCTCGGTCTCGCCCAGAAAGCGGCGGGCCGCCTGCAGGCGGCCGCCGACTATTTTGCCGCGGCGCTCGGCATCGACGTTGCCCGCTACGACGCGGCCATCGAGCTGGCCTGGCAGCTGGTCCTGCTGAACCGCTTCGCCGAGGCCAACGAGCTGCTCGACGACTACCGGGCGCGGCTCGACAACAGCCCGGTGTATCTCGACCTCGCGGGGCAGGCGTACACCCGACTGGGACGCTACGACTCGGCGTGGGGGCTGTACGAGCGGGCGTTGCAGTTGCAGCCCAATGTCGAGCCGATCGAGGTCAACATGGCGACCTGCGCCGTGTATCTCGGCAAGACCGATCGCGCGCAGGCGATCTACAGCAAGCTGCTGAAAAAGCACCCCGACCACCAGCGCTTTCATTACGAGCTTGCGCAACTCGCGCGGGCCGAGAGCGACCGTCACGTCAAGCAGATGCTGGCGGTGTTGCACAGGGCGTCGCCAGACCCGACCCGCAACATTTTTCTTTACTACGCGCTCGGCAAGGAGCTCGAAGACCTCGGCCGCTGGGACGAGTCATTCGACTACTACAAGCGCGGCGGTGACGCCGCCCGCTCGACGATGGACTATGACGTGGCGACCGACGTCGCCGCGATTGACCGCATCGTCGAGGTCTGCAGCGCCGACTGGCTGGTCGACGCGCCGGGCCAGGCCCGAACCGACAGCACGCCGATCTTCGTCGTCGGCCTGCCGCGGACCGGCACGACGCTGACCGAGCGCATCGTGTCCAGTCACTCGCAGGTCGAAAGCATCGGCGAGACCCAGGTACTGCACATGCTGCTGCGGCGCGCCAGCGCGATCGAGTCAGGCGGTGAATTGACCGCCGACGTCATTGCCGCCGCGGCGAAGGCGCCGGCGGACCTGATGGCCGCCGATTACATGGATGCCGTTGCCTACCGGCTCGGGGCGGCGCCGTTTTTCATCGACAAGCTTCCGGAAAACGTCCTCAACCTCGGCTTCGTCGCGAAGGCCTGGCCGGATGCGAAGATCGTGCATCTGCGCCGGCACCCGATGGACGCCTGTTTCGCCATGTACAAACAGTCCTATTTTCGCTTCGCGTATAATCTGGACGACCTCGCCGAGTACTACCTCGCGTATGACCGGCTCAGCAGGCACTGGCGCAACACGCTCGGCGATCGCGTTGTCGAGCTCGAGTACGAGCAACTCGTGGCCGACCAGGAAGCGCAGACGCGGCAACTGCTGGACCGGCTCGGCCTGGAGTTCGAACAGGCCTGTCTCGACTTCGACCGCAATGTTGCGCCCGTCGCCACCGCGAGTTCGGTCCAGGTCCGTGAGAAGGCGCACACGCGTTCGGTGAACAAATGGAAAAGCTATGCGCAGCATCTCGAGCCGCTGCGCAAACGACTGGAAGCAGGGGGAGTGACGCTATGAAATCTGTAACGAATGGTCGCGCAGGAACTTCGGCAGCGATGATCACGCTGCTGCTGGCCGCGGCGCAAGCCGGCGCCCAGGATGCGGCAGAGCTTGCGCGCTGCAGCGCTATCGAGGATGCGGGCGAGCGGCTCGCCTGCTACGACGCCGCCAGCGGCAAGCAGGAGCCGGTGTCCGCGCCAGCGCCCGAACCCGCTCCAGAGCCGCCGCCGGCGCCAGCGCCCGAGCCCGCTCCCGAACCAGCGCCCGGGCCCACCCCCGGACCGGCGCCCGAGCCGCAGCCGCCCGCCGCAGCTCCGGTCGAAGCAGCGGCGCCGCAGGAAGAGGTCCCGGTCCTGACCGACGAGGTAGGCGAGGAGCAGCTTGCCCGCAAGGAGCCGCGTGAGGAAGAGCGAACCCCGGTGCGCGGCACGGTAACGAACTGCAAGCGCGATGCGAGCGGCCGTTACCTGTTCTACTTCGACAACGGCCACGTCTGGAAGCAGAAGGAAGCCAACCGGCTACCGTTCCGCAATTGCAGTTTCGACGTTCGGATCGAGCGCGACTTCTTCGGCTACAAGATGCGTGTCGACGGGCAGGACGACGACATACGCATCAGCCGCGTCAGGTAAGCACCTAGCCTTCGGTCGCGAGCGTTTCGCCGGCTGAACTCGACATCATCACGCGCACCTCGACCCCCTCGCGCAAGTTCTCGGCGCCGCGAACCGCCACGCGGTCGCCCTGCGCCAGCGCTCCCGACACGCCAATCAGGTCGCCGTCCGCGGCCCCGATATCGACGGCGACGCGCTCGGCCTTGTTCTCTGCGTTGATGCGAAAGACATAAGAGCCATCCTGTCGCAGGACGAGGGCGTCGCGCGGGATCGCGAGCGTCTGGTCGCCTGAGCGGATCGGGATACCGACACTCACGAGCTGCCCGACCGCCCACGCGCCGCTTGCCTCGACCGGCAGGTCGATGCGGGCCTCGAAAGTCTGCGATCGAACGTCACCGGTCGGCACGAGCGAGCGGATGCTCCCCGAGTATTGCGTGTCGGTCGCAAACACGCTGATCGAGTCGCCGACGACCGTGCGCGGCAGGTGCTTGAGCGGCACGAACGCGCGAACTTCCATGTTACGAATGTCAGTCATGGCGGCGAGCGCCTCGCCGCGAGCCACGTCCTCGCCGGCACGGTGCAGGCGCGTCGTGACGACGCCCGAGAACGGCGCACGCACGTCCGCCCGTCGAACCTGGTCGTCTATCTGCTGCATGCGCACCTTGATCAGCTTGGCATCGGCCACGGCGAGGTCGCGGTTGGCGACGGTCTGTTCGAGCTCGAACTCGGAGACGAGGTTCGAACCCTCGAGCTCCTGCTGGCGCCGCAGCTGGCTGTTGAGCTGGCGGATGTTGATCTCGGCCCGCTCCAGCAACACTTCCTGTTCGGCGCGCTGCAGGAGGAGCGGCTGGCGGTCGATGCGCGCGACCGCGTCACCGGCGCGAACGAACGTGCCCGGTTCGGCGACCATGATCAGCTGCCCCGTGACGCCGGCCGTCAACTGAACGTCGTTGCGGCTGTATATCGTTCCCGGGACGGCGACGGTCGGCGCAACCTCGGTCTCGAAGACATGCGCGACCTGTACGACCGGCGCAGGCGGTTGCTGGGCACTGGCGGCGCCGGCCAGCAATGGCAGGGCGGCGAGGAGAATTCGGTAATCAGGCATCGGCGGTTACTCCCTTGACGTCACCTGGCCGCAGGAAACGCGGCAGGCGCACACGTGGCAAGCGCAGGACGCTCGGCATCAGTATCAGAGTGAATATGGCGCTGACGACCATGCCGCCAACGATGACCGTGGCCAGGCCACGGTAGATCTGCGAACCCACGCCCGGTACGAGCATCAGCGGCAGCATGCCGAAGATGCTCGTCAGCGTGCTCATGTAGATCGGGCGCGCCCGCATGCGGACGGCCTGGGCCACGGCTTCGGCCGAATCGAGGCCTTTACGCTCGCCGGCGCGGGTCTGCATGACAAGCAGTATTGCGTTGTTGACGACCAGGCCGAGCAGGATCACGAAGCCGATCGTCGTCAGCAGGTCCATGGCCTGGGTCGTGAACAGGTTCATGAAACGCAGGGCGAGGATGCCACCCGCAATCGCGAGCGGCATGGACAACAGCACGAGCAGCGCGTCCCATAGCGAACGGAACATTGCTGCCAGGATCAGGAACAGCACGACAGCGGCGACCGCGAGATTGACGGTCATCGTGGACAGCGCCGCCTCGAGCCGGTCCGCGGTTCCCCGGTACTGCACCCCGATGCCGGCCGGCATGATCTCCTTGAAACGCGGCCCGGCGACGTCGCGCAGCTGCTCCAGCGCTTCCTGCACGGTCATGTCTTCGGGCGGCGTCACGCTGAGCGTCATCGTGCGCTGGCCGCCGACGCGGCGCAGCTGCGTCGGTCCGACGGTGCGGCGGATGTCGGCCAGTTCGCCGACAGTCTGGATACCGGCGAGCGGTGTTGCGATCGGGGTCGAGGCGAGTTCCTCGGGCGAATCCCAAACCGGTCCGCGCAGGATCATGTCCATGCGGTCGTTGCCGTCGAAGTACTCGCCGACGAACGAGCCGCTGGTCAGAGTGCGGACGATGTTCGCGAGCGCAGCACGGTCGAGCCCGGCGGCCGTTATGCGGCGGTCGTTGGGCACGAGCTGCAATTCCGGCTCGGCGATGGCCGGGCTCGGGTTGGGTCGCACCTGTGCGCCGGGCAGCACCTCGCTGATGATGCCCATGCCCTGCATCACGGTGGCCGACAGCTGGCTGATGTCGTTGCCGGAGAAGTCGACGTTGATTGCGCGCCCGCCGTCGAAGCCGAAGTTGAGCAGGGACGAGCGCTGCACGAAGGCCTGCGTGTCGGGCAGGTCGACGAGCACCTCGGTACGCACGATGTTCATCATCTCCTCGATACGCTCCGCGTCTTCGAGGTAGACGAACAGCGCGTTGAAGGTGCCGAACGCCGACAGGTTGTAGCCGCGAATGTATGGCTCCTTCTCGTGCTCCATGTACGGACGCAGGCGTTCGACGATGGGTCCGGCGATCTCCTCCTGCACCATGTCCACGGTGCCGCCCGGCGGCATCGCGAAGAAAGCATTGAACGAGTCGGCGGGTGCCTGCGGCAGCAGGTTGGCCTTGGGCACCAGCAGCAGCATGACGAGCAGCGAACCACCCAGGATCGCGACCACCCAGGTGCGGCAGATCGCTGGCGTGCGCGTGACGCGCATAACCACGTTCGTGATGCGGTCCCACCAGCTCTCGACGGGGTCGTGGTCGCGCTCCTTGCGCAGCAGGAAGCTGGCGGCGACCGGCAACACGGTGATGGCGATGATAAACGAGGCCGACACGGCGACGGCGATCGTCAGCGCGAGGTCCTGGAACAGTTGCCCCTCCATACCCTCCATAAACAGGACCGGCAGGAAGATGGCGACGCTTGTGACGGTCGAGGCGAACAGCGCGCCCGTGATCTGGCGCGTCCCTTTCGCCACCGCGTCCTTCATCGCCAGGCCGTCCTGCCGGCAGCGGACGATGTTCTCGAGTGTCACGATTGCGGCGTCCATGACGAGGCCGACGGCGAACGCGAGGCCCGCCAGCGAGATGACGTTGAGCGTCTTGTCGAACATGCGCAAAGCGACGAACGCCACGAGCAACGACAGCGGCACGGTGGCGGTAACGAGCAACGTCGCGCGGCGGCTGCGCATCAGGAAATACAGCACGCCGATGGCGAGCACCAGGCCCATGCCGAGGTTGTTCTTGACCAGCGAGATGGCGCGGCGGATGTGCACCGAGGCGTCGAAGCTCAGGTCCATCTCGAGCTGCGCGTCGGCCAGCGGCCCCGCGTTGAGCTCTGCGATGGCCGCGTTGACGCCGTCGAGGATCGATACGGTGTTGGCGTCGTACTCGCGCTGTACCGTGATGTAGTAAGCGGGATAACCGTTGCGCAGCGTGAAGCCGTCCTGCTTGCGGGCGACGATGTCGACGTCGGCCACTTCGGTCAGGTAGACCGGTCGCTCGTTGCTCCAGCCGACGATCAGCTCGTTGAGCTGGTCCGGCTCGAACTGGCCGACGAAACGCACCGTGTACTGGCGTCGGCCCACGTCGGCGAATCCGCCCGAGCTGTCCGTGGCCCTGGACACCGTGGTGATGATGTCGTTGACCTGGATTCCGAGCGCGGCGGCGCGGTAGGCATCGAAGGTGATATGAACCTCGCGTGGCCGTTCGCCCTGCAGGTCGACGCGCGACACGCCGGGTATGCGCGCGAGTCGCGGCTGCACGTGTTCCTCGATAAGGCCCTGGTAGGTGGACAGGTCCTTGTTCGGATTCCCGGGCAGCACACGGATCAGCAGTGACGCCGCGCCGGGCAGGTTGCGTCCGCCGCCCGCGAAGACTTGCGGCTCGACCGCGTCGGCCGGTCCCGGCGGCACCTGGCTGAGGTTGTTGATCACATCGAGCTTGGCCGCCTGTATGTCGGTGCCGATCGCAAAACTCAGGTTGATGAACCCTTGCCCGCGGCCGATGAACGAGCTGATGTTGGTGAGACCGGGCGTGTTGCGAAGCACGTTCTCCTGCGGTTCGATGATGTTGGCTTCCATCTCTTCGGGCGCCGCGGCGCGCCAGAAGTTGGCGACCGAGACCTGCGGCTCCTCGATGGTCGGCAGCAGCTGGATCGGCAGGGATGCGATGGAGCTCATGCCGAACAGCGCGACGAGAGCGACCGCCACGGCCACCGACGGCCAATGCCTGGTGCTCATCTCGGTGATGCTCATTATTCTTACGCCCCCCTATTGGCGTGTTGACAGGTACGCCGCGCCGAGCCCGGAGGGCTCAGGCGCGCGAATATCCCTTAGATGCAGGAGGGCGGGAAAGCGTTACGCTTATGAATAAACGATATAAGTGCTCAGTTAACGCCTTTGGGGACAGGTTCGTTCAGAACGAGCGCTCGGATGTACTTCACGGGCGGCGAACCGTAGGAGAGCACCTGGTCGTGATAACGCCGCAGGGTGAATTCGTCGCCCCAGGCCGCTTCGACCGCCTTGCGCAGCTCGACCCACTCCTGGTAACCGACGAAATAGGTGGATAGCTGCGACGACGTGAGCTGCGCGCGCACCCACTTGCCGGCGGCCTCGCGTTCTTCCTGGAAACCGCCCTCGATCATGAGTTGCATCGCCGCGTCGCGCGTCATGCCGTCGACGTGAATAGCCGTGTCGATAATCGCGTTGGTGACCGCGCGCAGGTACCACTTGAGCATAATCAGGCGCTGCAGCGGGTCGTTGTCCTGGTAGCCCTCGTCAACCATCAGCCGTTCGGCGTAGACGGCCCAGCCCTCGATCATCGGTCCCGATCCGAGCACGCCGCGCAGTGTCGACGGGTAGCGGTTGCTCAGCGCGAGCTGCAGGTAATGACCGGGTACGCCCTCGTGAATGGTCAGGTCCTGCAGCGAGTACAGGTTGTACTCGCGCAGGAAGGAACGCACCTGCTCCTCGGTCCAGTCCTCCGGCAACGGGGCAACCGCGTAGAACGTGCTCTGGCCCTTGTCGAGCGGCCCGGGCGAGTCCAGGTAGGCGACAGATACGCCGCGCTGGAACTCCGGCATGATGATGATCTCGACGGGGTCGTCGGGCATCGTGACCAGGTTCTTTTCGATGACGAAGTCAGTCGCCTGCTGTAGCTGTTGCTCGGCGACCTCGACGATGCCATCGGCGGGAGGCAGGTGCTGGTAGGCCTTCTCGAGCGCGGCGCGGATGATGACCTGCTTGTAAGCCTCGTCCGGGTTGTCGGGAAAGGCGGTATACGGGTGGTCGGCCAGGTATATCTCCTTCGCAACTTCGTACATCTGGTTGCGCACGGACTCGTACTCGGCCTCGGCGCGCGCTACGACGTCGCGGCGGCCGAGCGGGGAGTCGAGCGCGAATGCCAGCTTGCGGTCGAACAGCTCGGCGCCGATTCGGAAGTCACCCGCCGCGCGTGGCAGCAGTTCTTCCTCCAGCCAGGTCTGGTGTTCGGCGAGCGCGTCCTTGGCGGTCTCTATGGCGGCTTCCAGTCGCGCACGCGTCGCGTCCGTGAGCTGGTCCATCTCCGGGATGATCATGTTCTCGATGATCGACACGACGCCCAGGTTCTGGGCGACGGCGGTCTCGGCGTGGATCTTCGGCACGCGCTCGGGCTGCAACGAGGCGCGCGCTTGCTCCAGGAAGCGCGGAAACTGCTCCAGCCGGGCGGCGGCATTGTCCAGGCGCTGCTCCACGGGAGCGAAATCGCGGGCGACGAGGTTGTAGATCGAGCTGCCCGCCGTGTTGACGAAATAGAGTGGGTTCCACGCCCACTCCTGCAGCTCCTCGAGGGACCAGGTTCTCGATGCGATCTCGCTACTCAGCAGTTCGTAGTCGATCTGGTTGGCGCGCGACAGGGTGTCGCGATCGATGGCGTCGAGGGCCTCCCGGTAAACGGCGAGGTTAGCCAGCAGGTCCGCGCGCGCCTGCGCGTCGACCTGGTCCAGGTCCGCATCGCGCCGGTGGTCGCCGATCCAGGTGGCGGCGACGGGCGAGAATGTGGGCAGGTCGTTGACGAATTTGTCCGCCAGTTCCTGGAAGGCGTCGTCCGATGCCCAGGCCTGGGCGGCGAGCGTGATGGCGATGGCGGCGGCAATTCTTCTCACGATGGGTCCCCGAATCAGTCTTGCGATGGTGAGAAACATAGCATGGTGGTGGCTACACGGCAGCTGTAATATCGAGCGATGTTTCGCCTTGGCACACTGTTGCTGCTGTTGCTCATGGCGCCCGTTTTCGCGGGCGGCGACGAGCGTCGTCCCGCCTACCTGCTCGAGGTGCCGGACTCGATCGGCACCGTGCTGATCGCCGAGACGAGCACTGCTACGTTGCACTATTTCGGTGACGGAGCTGCGGGCGCGGTGCGCACGGGGGGCAGCTACATGTCGATCGGCCTCAAGGGGGCCGGCAAGCAGCGCGCCTGGGACGGCAAGACCCCGCTGGGAATCTATTTCATCACCGAGCAGCTCGACACGAGCAAGCTGCACGAAAAGTACGGGCCCACCGCGTTCCCGCTCGACTACCCCAACATCTGGGACCGGCATAACCGTCGTAGCGGCGACGGCATCTGGATCCACGGCGTCGCACCCAACGGTGGTCGCCGGCCGGAACGCGATACGGATGGTTGCATAGCCCTGCCAAACGACGAGCTGCTGCAACTGCAGCCGCGTCTCGAGCCGTCGGCCACGCCCGTCGTGATCACGCGCGAGATTCGCTGGCGTAGCGACGACCAGGTCGCCGCGGCGCGGGCCGAATTGCGTGGCGGGCTCGACGCCTGGGCCGCCAGCTACGCGGCCGGCGACCTGCACGGTTACCTGTCGCTGTATGCGGACGACTTCACGTACCGGGGCATGGATCGGGATCAGTGGACGGCGTTTCGCACCCAGTCCATTACGAATGCGCCACCCCGCGAGATTGCGCTGGACGAGGTATTCCTGCTAGCCGACCCGGAAGACGAGGGGCTGTATCTTGCCCGTTTCCGCCAGACGATCCGGTATGACGATCGCACTGTCGCGACCGTCAAGCGGCTCTACTGGCGGCGCACGCCGGATGGCGAACTGAGGATCGTCGCGGAAGACAACGGGTAGGAGAGCCCCATGGGCGCGATGGGCCTGGCGCGCTGTAGCGGGCATGGCCCGCTCCTACCTGGCTGATTCCCGCAGGATCAGCTCGTCGACCAGCTCCATCCACTTCTCGTTGGAACCGACTTCCTGGGCGCCCGTGCGGTACTTGCCGTTGACGACGATCGCCGGGACGCTGGAAATGCTGTAGCGCCGGGCCAGGTCCGTGGCGACGCGCATCTTCTGGTCGACCTCGAACGAGTTCCAGGTGCGAGCGAACTCCTCCTCGCTGACGCCGAAACGTTCGAAGAGCTTCTGGATGGCCCCTTCCGATGCCAGCCGGTTGCCGCGGCGATGGTATTCCTCGAAGACCGTCTCACGGAAAAGCTCCGGATCCTCGATGGTGCCGTTACGCGCAAGTATCTCCTCGGTGTAGAACAGTCGTCCGTGCAGGACGAGCAGGTTGTTCCACATGGCCGGGACACGCACGAACCGCACGTTGGCGGGCTTGTCATTTTCCGCCCAGCGGTTGACGGTCGGCTCGAAGGTCCAGCAATGCGGGCAGCCGTACCAGAAAAATTCGGCAACCTCGATCTTGTCCGCGCCGCCGATGGTCGGCTGCGTCGGTACCAGTCGCTGGTAGTGCCTGCCTTCCTCGAACTGCCAGTCATGACTTGCGGCCGGGACCTCGGCCTGCGCGAGCACAATGGCCTGTTCATCCTCTTCGGGTTCGGCGGCGGACTCTTCCACCACGACGGCTTCGGTCTCTTCGGTGACGGGGGCTTCCGTTGCCTCGGTCGCTGCTTCCGCCATCGGGTCCTCGGCCACGGCCGGCGCGGTCGTTTGTGGCTGCGCCGGTTCTTCCTTGCCGCAGGCGGCGAGAACAAGCAGCGCGAGGCCGAGTAGTGTCAGGTTTTTCATTAGCGCAGTCCCTGTATGTATGAGGCGAGGGCGTCGATGTCCTCGGCGCTGAGCCGGGAGGCGATGTCACGCATCATGCGGGTAGCCCCATCGGACTTGCGTGCGCCGCTCGCATAATCTCTCAATGTCTGCGCGGTATAGACCGCGTGCTGGCCCTGAAGTGCCGGGTAACCGGCTGCCGGGTTGCCGCGCCCGGTCGGGCCGTGGCAGGCCAGGCAGGCCGCAATGCCCCGCTCGAGGTCGCCGCCGCGATACAGGGCTTCGCCCCGGTCGATCGTCTCGGGGTTGGCGACGGCCTGGACCGGCGCCGGCAGGCTTTCGTAGAACACGGCGAGATTGCGAATGTCCTCGTCGCTCAGCGCCATCGACTGCGGCGACATCAGCGGGTTGTAGCGCTTCGCCTCGGCGGGATTCGCCGCACCGTCACGAAAGGCCTTTAGCTGGGTTACGAGGTACGTGGCGTTCTGGCCGGCGATGTTGGGCCAGACGGGGTTAGCGCTCTTGCCTTCGGTGCCATGGCAGGCGCTGCATGTTACCGATACGGCCTTGCCCGCTTCGATGGAGCCCTCTACGAGACTCTCTGCTTGGGCTGCCGAAGCGGCGAGTAAAACCAGGGGCAGCCAGTTCAGTACTTTCCGTGTTTTCATTTACCTGTAACCGTTACTTTCTGTCGCCGGCCATGGCCAGCGTTTATCGTCGTATGAAGTCGTCTTTGTTGATGGACTGCAAGGCCTTGATTACCTTGCCGCTTGAACCTGAAGCCGTCAGACTAGCAGCCCCAAATTATACACGGAATCCCACGGGCATACCCCAATGTCGCAGTACCCCGACGCCCGCTTCATCAAGAGCGCCAACGCCCGCGAACAGTTCGTTCCGGACGAGGGCGCCGAGGTCGCCGTGGCCGGCCGTTCCAATGCCGGCAAGTCCAGCGCGATCAATGTGATCGTCAACCGGCGCCAGTTCGCGCGGACCAGCAAGACTCCGGGCAGGACCCAGCTCGTCAATTTTTTCACGCTGCGCGAGGGACAGCGACTGGTCGACCTTCCGGGCTACGGTTTTGCGAGGGTCTCCGATCGCATGCGGGAGCACTGGGGTGTGCTGCTTTCCGACTATTTCCAGACGCGACGCAGCCTCAGGGGCTTGCTGCTCGTCGTCGATATCCGGCGCCGCCTGCAGGACTACGATCGGCAGATGATGGCGTTCGCCGAGGAGGTCGACCTCCCGGTACACATTCTCCTCACCAAGACCGACAAGCTCAAACGCGGCCAGGCCGCAACGGCGCTGCTCGAAGTGCAAAAAGAGGTCGGGCCCCGGGCCAGCGTGCAGCCGTTCTCGGCGCTCAGCCGCACGGGCGAGGACGAGGCGCGCGCCATCCTCGAGCGCATGCTCTCCGGCACGGCCGCATAAAAAAACCCGGGACAAACATGTCCCGGGTCAAGAAGAAGCAACCGGCTTGGGGTTACCGCGTTGCACGCCTGCTTAGGGAGGTAAACAGGCGAGTGACTATTGCACTCAATAATTTGGAGTCTGGCCGCTTCGGTAAGTTCCCGTCCAGCCGTAAATCTATGAAAAATATCGAATAATTATTTAGACCGGGTCTAGTGGGCTTCGTCCCAGTTCGGCCCCGTGCCGACGTCCACCTTGAGCGCGACGGAAAGCTCGGCGGCGCCGCTCATAATGTCCACGACCTCGGCGCTGAAGGCGTCGACCCGGTTCGCGGCGACCTCGAACACCAGTTCGTCGTGAACTTGCATAATCATGCGGCCGCCGACATCCGCTTTCTCCAGCCACCCGTGTACACGAATCATGGCGCGCTTGATGATGTCGGCGGCGGTGCCCTGCATCGGCGCGTTGATCGCACTGCGCTCGGCATACTGGCGGCGCTGCGCATTGCGCGCGTTGATCTCCGGCAGGTAGAGCCGCCGGCCGAACACGGTCTCGACATAACCTCGCTGGCTCGCGGACTCGCGCGTGTCGTCCATGTATGCCCGCACCCCCGGGTAGCGATCGAAGTAAAGGTCGATGTACTCCTGGGCTTCATTTCGCGGGATGCCGAGTTGCTTGCCAAGGCCGAAGGCGGACATGCCGTACATCAGGCCGAAATTGATCGCTTTGGCGGAGCGCCGCTGGTTGGCGCTAACGGCGTCGATGTCGACCTCGAATACCTCGGCGGCCGTGGCGCGATGCACGTCCGCGCCCGCCGCAAACGCGTCGAGCAGGCCCTTGTCGCCCGACAGGTGCGCCATGATGCGCAGCTCGATTTGTGAATAGTCGGCGGCGAGCAACACGTGCCCCTCCGGGGCGACGAAGGCCTGGCGAATGCGCCTGCCTTCGTCGGTGCGAATCGGGATGTTCTGCAGGTTCGGGTCGGTTGACGAGAGTCGCCCGGTTGCCGCCACGGCCTGGTGGTAAGAGGTGTGCACGCGGCCGGTGCTCGTGGCGATCTGCAGCGGCAGCTTGTCCGTGTAGGTGCTCCTGAGCTTGCTGATGCCGCGATACTCGATGATCACGCGCGGCAGGTCGTAGTCCTCGGCGAGTTCCTGCAGCACGTCCTCGGCCGTGCTCGGCTGGCCTTTCGGAGTCTTGCGAATGACGGGCAGCTCGAGGCGTTCGAACAGGATTTCCTGCAGCTGCTTCGGCGAGCCGAGGTTGAACGGTCCTCCGCCGAGTTCGTGCGCCTCCTTCTCGAGTTCGACCATGCGCTTCGCCAGCTCCCGGCTCTGCGTGGCGAGCATGTCGCGGTCCAGCAGCACGCCGGTCTCCTCCATCTCCAGCAGCACCGGCACGAGCGGCTGTTCGATCTCGGCGTAGACTTTGCGCAGCGGCTCGATCTCGCCGAGTTTCTCCCACAAGGTCTCGTGGAGCTGCAGCGTGATGTCGGCGTCCTCGGCGGCGTAGGGCGCCGCAGTTTCGATGTCGACCTCGTTGAAGCTGAGCTGCTTCGCGCCCTTGCCGGCGACATCCTCGTAGTGGATCGTTTCGCGTCCCAGGTAATGGCGTGCAACCGAGTCCATATCGTGCCGGGTGGCGACGCTGTTCAGCACGTAGGATTCCAGCATCGAGTCGAACGCCATGCCGCGCAGCCGAATGCCGTGTCGTGCGAGCACGTGCGCGTCGTACTTGAGGTGATGGCCGACCTTCGCGGCCTCGGGGTCTTCCAGCCACGGGCGGAGCTTGTCGAGTACCTCGTCGCGGGGCAGCTGCTCCGGGGCGCCGGGGTAGTCGTGGGCGACCGGGACATACGCCGCCGCGCCTGCTGCGACCGAGAACGACAGACCGACGATCTCGGCCTGCATGTAATCGAGGCTCGTCGTCTCGGTATCGAATGCGACCAGGTCGGCGGCCCTGATGCGCGCCAGCCAGCTATCGAATGCGTCCCAGGTCAGCACAGTCTCGTAGTCGCCGCCGGGCTCCTCCACAGCTTCCGGTTCCGCGGCCCCCGACTGGTCGTCGAGCTGCTTGAGCAGCGTGCGCAGCTCGAAACGCCCGTAAAGTTCACGCAGCTTGTCGATGTCGCCGGCGTCGGCCTCGAGGTCTGCGATCGCAACCGGCAGGTCGAGATCGACGCGGATTGTCGCCAGGTCCTGGGACAGCCGCAGCTGGTCGATGTTGTCACGCAGGCTCTCGCCCACCTTGCCCTTGATGTCCTCGGCGCTTGCCACGATGCCGTCCGCGCTGTCGTAGGCATTGAGCCATTTCGCGGCCGTCTTCGCGCCGACTTTCGGTACACCCGGGATGTTGTCCGAACTGTCGCCGACGAGCGCGAGGTAATCGACGATTTGCTCTGGCCACACGTCGAACTTGGCCTTGACCGCGTCGCGATCGAGCACGCTGTCGTTCATCGTGTTGACCAGCGTGACACTGTCGGTGACGAGCTGCGCGAGATCCTTGTCGCCCGTGGAGACCAGCACGGTCTGACCGCTGTCCGCAGCCTGGCGGCACAGCGTGCCGATAACGTCGTCAGCTTCCACGCCATCCACCTGCAACAGTGGCAGGCCCATGAAGCGGACGGCGTCGAGTATCGGCTGTACCTGGCTGCGCAGGTCGTCGGGCATCGGCGGCCGGTTGGCCTTGTACTCGGCGAAGATTTCGTCGCGAAATGTCTTGCCCGGCGCGTCAAACACAACGGCGACGTGCGCGCCGGCTTGCTCGCGCACGAGCTTGTTGATCATCGTGACGACACCGTGCAGCGCGCCCGTCGGTTCCCCCGCCGAATTGGTCAGGTTGGGCAGCGCGTGGTACGCCCTGTAAAGATAGGACGAGCCGTCAATCAGTACGAGGTCGGCCCCGGACATCGTGAGGATCGGGGGTCCCTAGCCCTCGTCTTCCTCGCCATTCTCTTCGCGGTCGTCTTCCGACTCCGGCGCGGGCTGCGGCTGCTGCACGGAGCTCGGGTCACCGGGGACATAGAGTGGCCCGCTCTGACCGCAGGCAGACAGGGCGCCGAGCGACAGCAGGACGGCAATAAGAATGAGGGTGGATTTCATGGGCAAAGACCGGTTCCTGGAATCGCCCGATTATAGAGTCCGGGCACTCACTTTGAATAGCGTTTCGCGACCTGCCGATACGCCTCGCGGAAGGGCAGGCCATTGTCGGTCACCAGGCGGTAAGCCTCTTCGGTGGCGAAGATGCTCTCATCCGGCTCGATGTTCTCGGGCCGGAACGCGAGGCCGTCGAGAACGAGCGCCATGATATCGACGCTATCGACGGCCAGGTCGATGCCACGAAACAGCGGCGGTTTGAGCCGCTGCAGGTCGCGGTGATAACCGGACTGCAACTTGGCCGTGATCATCAGCGACTCGTCGAGACAGGCCTGCGCCGTTGCCGAGGATGCGCGCAGGAGCTCGAGCACGTCGGGGTTGCGTTTCTGCGGCATGATCGACGAACCGGTGGTTACGTCGGCCGCCAGCGATACATACGCGAACTCCTGCGTGTAGAAGAGCAACAGGTCGGTCGCCATGCGGCCGATGTCCTGCAGCAACAGCGTAATCTCGAACAGGAGTGCGCTCTCAGCTTTGCCGCGCGACAGCTGCGCGGCCGTCACCGGTGACTGCGTCGTCGCGAAGCCCAGTTTTTTCGACGTCATATCGCGATCGAGCGGCAGCCCGGGCGTGCCGTAGCCGGCAGCGCTGCCCAGCGGATTCTTGTCGGTGCGGCGCCGACAGGCCTCGAGGCCGTCGATAGCATCGGCAAAAGCCTCGTCGAAGCCGCCGCTCCACAGCGCAACCGACGAGGGCATTGCCTGCTGCATGTGCGTGTAACCCGGCAGCGCGACATCGCCCTGGCGGTTTGCGAGCGCCGCCAGCGAGTCGCGCAGGCCCTGGACGCGGGTGGCGAGGTCGTCGTTGGCGTCCAGCAGGTACAGTCGCAGCGCCGTCAGCACCTGGTCATTGCGCGAGCGCCCCAGGTGCACGCGGCCGCCCGCCGCGCCGATCGTGGCGGTCAGGTGAGACTCGAGCGCCGTGTGAACGTCCTCGTCTTCCAGCGTGATGGTCCATTCCCCGGCCGCGAACGACGCCTCGAGGTCTTGCAGTCCCTTGCAGATCGAGTCGCGGTCGTCGTCGCTGATGAGCCCGGTCGCCGCAAGCATCTCGGCGTGCGCGACGGAGCCCCGAACGTCGTAGGGAACCAGCCGGGCATCGAGCGCATGGTCTTCGCCAGCCGTGTAGCGCAATACGCGTTCGGCCAGCGGCAGTCCCTTCTCCCAGAGCCGTGCCATCAGGATGATCCCTGCTCGGCAGGTGTCAGCGCCGCGATGTCGTTGACGACCAGCGTGCCCGTGCCCTCGTTGGTGAACACCTCGAGCAACAGGCTGTCAGGCATCTTGTACGAGATCACGTGAACACGACTGACGCCGTCGGCCAGCGCCGCGTCGATCGCGGCCGCCTTGGGCAGCATGCCGTCCGCGAGCTTGCCGTCGTCGCGCAGCTTGTCCAGCGCGGCGCGGTCGATATAGCTGATCAGCGATCGCGGATCGTTGACGTCTTCCAGCACGCCGGCCGCGCCGGTCAGCAGGATGAGCTTCTCGGCGCCCAGCTCCGCGGCGATCGCCGCCGCCACGGTGTCGGCGTTGATATTGAGCAGCGTGCCGGTCTCGTCGCAGGACAACGGGCTCACGACCGGCATGAGGCCGTTATCGAGCTGTTTGACGAGGACGTCGATCTCCACCGAGTCGATATCACCGACATAACCGTAGTCGACCGATTCCTGGCCGTCGCGCTCCACGGGCGGGCGGCGGTGGGCGCGGATGAGTCCCGCGTCGACGCCGCTGATGCCGACCGCCGGGATATGCAGGTCACGGCAGGCGGCGAGCACGCGCGTATTGATCTGGCCGTTGAGCACCATCGTGGCCACGTCGAGCGACGCCCCGTCGGTAACGCGGCGGCCGTCCACGAAGGTCGTGTCCAGGCCCAGTGCCGTCGCCAGTTCGGTCGACTGCGGTCCGCCGCCATGGATCAGCACCACCCGAATGCCGACCTGGTGCAGGATGCCGACCTGCTCCATCAGGGCGCTGGTCTGCGCCGGGTCGGCGAAGATCTCGCCGCCGGCCTTGAGGACGAAGACCTTGCCTTTGAACAGGCGAATGTAGGGTGCGGCGTGCTTGAGCGCCGAGACGACAATCGCGCGGTCTTTTTTCGACGTCATCACGACCCCCCGAGCATCTGGTGCAGCACGGCCATCTGCGCCAGCATCCGGTTACGCGCCTCGGGGATGACGACGCTGCGGGGGCCGTCCAGCACGGGTTCGCTGACGACCACGCCGCGCCGCACCGGCAGGCAGTGCATGAAGCGACAATCATCGCGCGCGCTCTCGAACCAGGGCTCGTCCACGCACCAGTCGATGAGGTTTTCGCGCAGGTCGTGATCACCCAGCTTGTCGCCGTAGTGGGCGGTCGACGACCAGGACTTGGCGTAGATGACATGCGCACCTTCCATCGCCTCCTTGCGGTCGTCCGTTTCGCGAACCGAGCCGCCGTTTTCCTCGGCCGCGAATATGGCTTTTCGCATCAGCGGCGTCGGCAGCTGGAAGCCCTCCGGTCGCAGCACGGTGACGTCCATGCCGCGCTTGGCGGCCATGTACAGCGTGGACGTCGGCACGGCCAGCGGCAAAGCTTTCGGGTGGTAGGCCCAGCTCAATACGAACTTGCCGCCGTTGGCCGGTATGTCGAGGTCGTCGAGCGTCTTCCAGTCGGCGAGATTCTGGCATGGGTGGCCCATGGCCGACTCCATGTTGATGTACGGGGTGTCGATCAGGTCGAGCATCGCATTGAACTCGACTTCCGCCATATCGTGCTCGAGGCTCTTGCGCTCGGCAAAGGCGCGAATACCAATCGCATCGCCATACGAGGCGATGACCGGAACCGCCTCGCGGATGTGTTCCGCAGCGGCACCGTCCATGACGATGCCGGGACGCGTCTCGAGCCCGTGGATCGACATGTCCGGCGAGATGACGAACGAGCCGCCGCCGAGACGCGTCATGGCGGCCTGGAACGACGCCAGCGTGCGCAGCGACGGGCTCAGGAACAACAACGAGAGCACCTTGCCGCGCAGCGCTTCGGGTTCCGGGTGCGCGTCGAGCCGATTGGCCAGCGCTATGAAGGCGGCGATCTCTTCGTTGGAAAAGTCGGCCAGGTCATTGAACGCTTTCATATGAGGTCCTTTAGTGATGTCCTTGCGGTATTGACTCGAGCGCGCGCGCGAGTCGATCGACGTGTTCCGGGTGCAGCACCAGCGGCGCGAGTATGCGCAATACGTTCGGGTCGCCGCTAGTGCCAGTGAGAATGTCGTGATCGAGCAGCGCGTCGCGCACCTCGACCGCGGGCCGGTCGCAAACGAGGCCGAGCAACAGCCCCATGCCCTGGACTTTTTGCACGGGGCCGACAATGCACTGTTCGCGAATCTGCGCCTCGCGATCGCTGACGTTCTGCAGCAGGCTCTCGGCCTCTATCGTGTCGATAACGGCATTGATGGCGGCCGCTGCGACCGGACCGCCGCCAAAGGTCGTGCCGAGATCGCCCGGCCCGAAGTGCGGCGCGATGTCCTCCGAGCACAGCACGGCGCCGCAGGGCATGCCGCCGCCGAGCGACTTCGCGCTGGTCAGAATGTCGGGCTCGATGCCGTGCGCCTCCGCGGCGAAGAAGTGGCCGCTGCGCCCCATGCCCGATTGCACTTCATCGGCAATCAGTAGAACGCCGTGCCGGCGCGTGCACTCGCGCAGGGTCTTGATGAACTCGTGCGCCAGGTCGTAGGCGCCTGCGACGCCCTGGACCGGCTCGAAGATCACGGCCGCGACGTCCCGGTCGATCATCGACTCCGCCGCCGCGCAGTCATCGCGGGGAATGAAGTCGACGTCGAACGGTAGCTGGGGGAAGCCGTACCACTTCTGTGAATTCCACGTGACCGCGCCGGCAGCGGCCGTGCGGCCGTGAAATGCGTGCGTGATCGCGAGCACTTTCTTGCGCTGCGTGACGACACAGGCCATGCGCAAGGCGTTTTCGTTGGCCTCGGCGCCGGAATTGACGAAAAACGCGCGCCGCAGGTTGCCCGGCGCAATGCGCGTCAGGTTCTCGGCGGCTTTAGCGCGAACCTCGATGGCAACCGCGTTCGACTGGAAGAGCAGCCGCGAGCTTTGCTCGCTGATGGCGTTGATCAGCGCGGGGTGCCCATACCCGAGCGCCGCGACGGCGTGGCCGCCATACAGGTCGAGTATGCGTCGTCCATCGGTCGTGATGATGTCGCAACCGGCGGCGCGCTCCGGGACGAACGGCAGCTGGCCGTACACCGGCAGGGTCGTAGCGGCTTCGCGCGGCCGCGGGTCGGAGCCCGGTATAGGTTCGGCGACCATCACGTCCACCCCGGAGCGGTCGTGCCGAGGCCCGCCGTTTCAGGCAGTCCCCACAGGCGATTCATCCATTGCAGCGCGCCGCCGGCGGCACCCTTGACCAGGTTATCGATGGCGCTCATCACGACAATCGAACCGTCAGCCGTCGCCACGCCGATGCGGCAGTAATTGCTGGCGACGACGTCCTTGACGCGCGGCATGCCGTTGACGACTTCGACGAAGGGCGCGTTCGCGTAGGCCTTGCGGTAAACGTCGAGCAGGTCAGACTGAGTGACGCGCTGGTCGGTGCGCGCGTGTACCGTGATGTGAATGCCGCGTGTGAACGGCCCCGAATGCGGCACGAAATGCACCCGCGTGGCGGTGCCGGTCGCGGCCTCGGTGAGCCCCGCCATCTCCGGGGCATGACGGTGCTCGAGCGGCTTGTAGGCGTACAGGTTGCTGTGCCGCTCCGGGTGATGCGTGCCGGGCTGCGGTTTGCGCCCCGAGCCCGTGCTGCCCGTTACCCCCGCGACAAACAGGTCGGGTTCCGCGAGCCCGGATGCCACGAGCGGTACCGTCGCGAGCAGCGTCGCCGTCGCGAAACAGCCCGGGTGGCCGACGTGCTGCCGGTCCCACGTGTCCGCATGCTCCGGCAATGCGCAGACGAAGCTGTCGATGAGCTCCGGTGCGCCGTGCTCGCTGCCGTAGACGACCTCGTAGTCCAACTGGTTCGGGTAGCGAAAATCGGCCGAGGAGTCGACGACGTGCACGTCGATGTCCCTGCCCGCGGCGTCGGCGAGCGCGGCCGCGATCAGCGCCGCCGAGGAACCGTGCGGTGCGGCCGAGAAGAGGGCCAGCCTGGAACCCGGCTCGAGCGTGTCCAGCCAGTCGTCGTAGCCGGCGAACGCCTGCTCGCCGTACGCAGGCGACAGGTGCCCGAACGTGTCGGCGATCGGTTTACCGCGACAACTTTCGGATACGGCAGCCGCCAGCTCGAAGTCCGGGTGCCCGGCCAGAAGCCGCAGCAACTCGCCACCGACATAGCCGCTGGCGCCGAGGATCACTGCCCTGATCTTGTCGCTCATGCTGCCTCCCGGTCGCCGAGCAGGTCGGCGACGAGATCGCCCAGCGCAACGCCATGAGTCAATGCGTTGACGGCGGGGAGATCGAGGCGCCGCCTGATCTGGTCCACGCCGACCGCGTTGTCGGTCGCGGGGCCGGTGACGACGGCGGGCTCGATCGCAAACGTCTCGCGCAGCAGGCGCGCGCCGCCCCAGGCCGACACCGGGTCATTGGCGCAGAGGATGACGGCCGTCAGCGCCTCGCGGATCGCGGCGTCAGACAGTATCGCCTCGACACCGTACTCCCCGATTAATCCGTCGCCGAGTTCGAGCACGATGACGTCGGGCGAGTCCTTCGCCAGCGCCGTGAGCAGGGCGCGTGTCAGCGCCGGCCCGTTGTCGGCCGTCGTCGTGACGATGCCGAGGTCGGAGAAAATCATGGTGTCGACGGCGCCGGCATCTTCCATCGTCAGGATGTCACGCCGCAGCGAGACGCCAGTGGCCTTGCAGGCGGCGATGCGATAGCCGAGGTGACGCAGCCGGCTGACGATAGCGCAGGCGGCCGCGGTCTTGCCCGAGTCCATGCACGTGCCGGCGAGTGCGACGACCGGGACGTCGCCGGTGTTGAGTTCCGCCGACGGGTCGAGCTGCGTCTCACCGGCTCGGGCGGGGATGCCGATGCGTTCGCCGAGATACGGGAAATGCAGCACCGTACCCAGGACCTCGCAGTCGAACGCCGGCCCGACGTCCGGATTGGCGGAATCGCAGACGCCGAGCACGCCGCCGATGTTCAGCAGCTGGATCGTATCGCCGACAGTCAGCTCGGTTGGCAGGTGCCCGGAGTAGCCGCGCAGCGCCTTGCGATGGCCGAGGGCGCCCACGACGATGTCGCCCTGGTTGACGGTCGCCATGCGCCCCGACGTCAGTTCGAGCTGGTTGTATCGCGTCTTGTTGTTGAGCACCCGCACCGCGACGAGCACGCCCTCCTCGCAGGGAATGTCGGGCGAGAGCCGCAGCTCGTGGCCGAGGTCGCTGTGTTGCGCGACGGAGGCAATCTTGTCGACGTTGACACTCTTCACGACCCGGCTCCGCCCGCGCGTGTCTGTAACGAACCTGGCAGCGACAGGATGCGTGCATAGCCCAGCGCATCGGCCGCGGTCCATTCGCCCGCGGCTTCGCCGTAGACACCTTTGGTCGCGGCGAGCAGAGAGTGGGGCGAGTCAGTACCCTCGATGAACAGGTTGCCGGGCTGCAGGGCGAACCGGACCGTGCCCGTGACGCGCTGCTGTGATGATGCGAGGAATGCCTCGATATCCGCGCAGACGAGATCCAGCTGTTTGCCCTCGTGAACGAGGTCGCCGTAGATCGCGGACAGGCTGTCCTTGACCCGCATCTGCTGGGCGCTGAGCACCAGCTTCTCGAGTTCGCGATGGGCCGTGATCAGGGTGATTGCCGCCGGCGCTTCGAACGCGACCCGGCCCTTGGTGCCGAGCACGGTATCGCCGAGATGGATGCCCCGGCCGATGCCGTAGCTGCCCGCGAGATTTTCCAGCCGCTCGATCAGGGCAACCGGGTCCAGCGCTTCGCCGTCCAGCCTGACAGGCACGCCGGCCGCGAATTCGAGCTCATGCGTCGACGGCGGCTGCGGTTTGGAGAACGCGCTGGCGGAGAGCACCCAGGCATCCTCCGGAATGGCGTTTTGCGACGTGAGCGTTTCCTGCCCGCCGATCGTGATCCCCCACAGGCCGCGATTGATCGAATAGTCCGAGCCCTGCGCGGGCAGCGGCAGCCCATGGTCCTCGAGGTACTGCAGCTGTTCTTCACGCACCCAGCTGTTGTCGCGAACCGGCGCGAGAATCTCGAGGCCAGGGTTCAGTGTGCGCAGCGCGACCTCGAAGCGCACCTGGTCGTTACCGGCGGCGGTACAGCCGTGCGCGACCGTTGTCGCTTCGCGTTGCGCCGCCAGCTGGGCAAGCCGGGCAGCCTGCAGGCCGCGCTCCGCGCCGACGCACAGCGGGTAAGCCTGGCCGCGCAGGACGTTGCCTGCGATCAGGTAGCGGATGACATCGTCAAAGAAGTCCTGCTTGCAGTCGATCAGCACGTGCTCGATGGCGCCGAGCGCCACTGCGCGCTCTTCGAGCGCCTGTGCCGCCTGCGCGTCGATGCCACCGGTGTCGACCGTTGCAGTAATTACGTCACGACCATAGGTTTCCTTGAGCCACGGTACGCAGAACGACGTGTCGAGTCCGCCGGAGAACGCAAGGATGATGGGGTCTTTGCTCACGATAGGGTCCTGGATAAGAGGGTTTACGAACGAGCTCGCTCGATCTTTGCAATGAGTATCTTCTGGCTGGCGGCGGAGTCGGACGCGACGAAGACCGTGTCGTCGCCGCCTATGTTGCCGACCATCTCCGGCCAGCCGCTGCGGTCGAGGGCGAGCGCCACGCGCTGCGCCGCGCCGATGGCGGTGCGTATGACGAGCAGGTTAGGTCCGGCCGGTGTGACGCTGCGCAGAAACTCGGCAACGCCACGCAGCTCGTCGCCCGCATCCGCAATCTCGGCAGGCAGTTCGTAGCCCTGGGTCGTCTTGATTGCACCGAGTTCCCGCAGGTCGCGACTCACGCTTGACTGTGTCGCCACGAGCCCGCGCTCGTTGAGCTCGTCAACAAGTGCCTGCTGCGTACCGGCAGGGCCGCGCTGCAGCAGCTGCCGGATCGTCTCCCGGCGCCTTACCTGATCTTCGGAGGAATGAGGCATTGCCCAACTCGCATAAATATGCGCATAGAAATATCAAAATGCACATATCGCGTCAAGCACCGGTTTCGCACAATTCCGGGCTTTTTGGTTACACTGCGCGCCCCCACGGCCAGGAAGCGATAATGACCGACATCGAGACCGTCGAGATCGAGACCGGAACGAATCCGGACGGCAGCATCATCTGGCTGCACGGCCTCGGCGCCGACGGGCACGATTTCGAGCCTATCGTGCCCGAGCTGCGACTGCCCGCGAACCTGTCGCTGCGATTCGTTTTTCCGCACGCGCCGGTGCGGCCCGTGACGATCAATGGCGGCACGGCCATGCGCGCCTGGTACGACATCTACAGTCTCGATCGTGGCGGCCCGGTCGACGAGCAGGGCATCCGCGACAGCGGCGAGATCGCGAATGCGCTGATCGCGCGGGAGAGAGAGCGCGGCATTGCGTCAGACCGGATCGTGCTGGCGGGCTTCTCGCAGGGCGGCGCCATCGCGCTGCACGCCGCGTTGCGTTACCCCGTGAAACTGGCGGGGCTGATGGCGCTATCGACGTACCTGCCACTGTGGTCGAGTCTCGACGGCGAGGTCATCGACAACCCCGCCGCCGTCAACAAGGACATCCCGATCTTCATGGCCCACGGTACGTTCGACCCGGTGTTGCCGATGCAAATGGGTTCGGGATCGCGCGACCTGCTGCGCGACCGGGGCCTGGAAATCGAGTGGCGCGAGTACCCGATGGCGCACGCGGTCTGCGCCGAGGAAATTGCGCACATCCGCGACTGGCTAGTCGGCGTTTTCGACGCCGCCGAATGAGAACTGCGAATCGCCGACAGGTCCGCCGTCGGCCGCGAAGCGACGCTCGAGGAAGTGCCAGCGACCGCCGGGCTCGGCGCGCACGATAGTGGAACAACGCGTCCCGTAATCAGGCGTGACGATGAAGGGGGCCGTGATTGCATGGGCCACTTCGAAGGGCAGTTCCTCATCGCGGACTTCGCTGGCCGGACCCTTTTCGCTATCTCCAAGCAGGCGCAGCAGCGACGCGTCGTCGGCCGCGCCGTCTGCGACGATATCGGCAAGCCGCAGCTTGCTGCGCTCCACTTTTTCCCAGGGCGTGTCGAGCGTCGCATTGCTGAGCCCGTAAAGGCCCGGAGACAGCTCCCGGATGCCGCCGCCGCGGTTCGACAGGTAGCCCACATGCTGAGTATTCCCCACAAGCAGGTTGAAGCCGGCAAATGCTCCGGTATCGATCGAGCGCAGGTAGTCGAGCGGCGCCTGGTCGTTCTGCAGGAATTCGGCGACGAGCCGGCCGCGGGATTCGAGCTGGCCTGTCGGCGGCCGCGCGTCGCGGTGGTTGGTCACCGTCGCGAATCGGCCGCTGCGACTCACGCCCAGCCAGGTGCCGCCAGCCTGCAGGTCGCGGCCTGCTAGAGTGTCCCGGGCGTCAGGCCACCAGTGAGCCTCGCGCGTCGGGCGCGCGTGGAACTCGTCACGATTGGCCGCCAGGATAAGGGGATCATCGGCGCTGGCCTGGAACGCGAGCAGGACGAGGCACATGTCAGCCGCTCCGGTCGAGACTTATCCAGTGATCGACGAGGCGCCGGGCAATGGAGATGCGAAACGGCAGTTTGCATGCGCCGGCCAGCAGTTCTTCCCGGGTAAACCAGCGAGCATCCTCGAGCTCGGCATCGTTGAGTTCAATTTCCTCGGAGGTCGCCTCGGCGACGAATCCGAGCATCAGGGCGGAAGGGAACGGCCACGGCTGGGAGCTGTGGTAGGCGACACTGCCGACCCGGATATTGGTCTCTTCGTAGACTTCACGGCGCACGGCATCCTCGAGACTCTCACCCGGTTCGACGAAACCCGCGATCGTCGAGTAACGCCCCTCGGGCCAGGAAGCCTGGCGGCCCAACAGGCAGCGATCGCCCCTGTGCACCAGCACGATGATAGCCGGGTCGACGCGCGGGAAGATCTGCCGGCCACAGTCCTCGTTGACGCAGATGCGCGCGTTGCCGGCGGCGGCCGGCCGCGCTTCCGAGCCGCAGTGGCCGCAGTAAACCTGCGAGGCATGCCAACCGACCAGGGCCCGGGCGTGTGCGGCCAGGTTGGCTTCGTCCGCCGGCAGCACGGTGCCGAGGTAGCGCAGCTGTTGAAACTCGCCGCGCTGCTCGTACGGCGGCGACTCGTCGTCAACGCCGAAGGCGAACGTCGGGTGCTCCTTGAAAATGCCGAGGAAGATGAGCTCGTGTTCGTCGACCGGCCGGTCCAGTTGTTGCCGCGTCAGCAGCGCGAGTGCGGGCGGATCGCCGGCGGCCAGGCACTGCTGACGCCAGACCGCCAGGAAGCGGCTGTCATCGCTCTCGAGCGCGTCGGCCAGCCAGTCGTCGTCCTTGCGGCGCTCGCCACTGCGATCGACGAAAGCGCCCGCAAACACATTCCGGGACTCGCTTGTCACGCAGACAGTGTACGCGCAAACCGAGGCCCTATGCCCGACTCCGCTCTTCGATCTGGCAGGAGGGACAAGTGGCGTTGTCGAGCCCGTAAGCGTCCTGCACGTAGCGTGTTCTGCACTGGTCGCAGCTCGCCAGGTAGAGCTCATCGTTATACGAGATGCTGTGTAGCAGGTTCCACGCCCACTCGAAACTCAGCCGCGCGTCTTCGTGCAGCAGCAGGTACGTCTCGTAGGCCCGGCACAGACGATGGCCGAACTCCACGCCGGGTCGCGGCCACCGGGCTGCCACGTTGTTGTCCTTGTCGACGCGGAGTAGCAGGCTGCCGCAGAACAGCGCCACGAGCGTCGTCGCCTGGAGCTGGTTCTCGGGCTTCCTGACGAAGCGCATGACCTGGCGTGGCGACTTGCCGCGTCGGCGCCGGACGTCCGTGGCGCCAGTATTGCGAAAATACGTGGCGTACAGTTTGCGGATGCGGTCATCCGAGAGGCCGGTGCACTCGCGGATCGTCCTGGTTCGCGCCTCGTGCCGGATCATTCTGAGCGCCAGCTCGAACTGGCTGCGCTCGGCCGCATAGCGGTCGTCGGTCAATCGCATATCAATCCCTTTATGCTAGAAAAAGACCATATATAGTGGTACAAGAGCATATAGGATCCATACATGGTCTTTCAATCATAAATTTAGTAACTCGAAGAACGCGCAACTAATGCGCGCCAAAGGGGGTTTGTATGGATTACTCGGGTCCCGATGCGTCGGATTTCGCGGATGTTGCCGCCCTGAACCACGCGTTCCTCATGCGCCTGCGGTCAACGGCCGGCGCCAACCTGCGTGAGCGATTGCCACAGCGCCTGCGACCCGCTGTCGCCGCGCTGCGCGACGTGCAGGTCGAGCGCCTGGCGACAACGCCATTTCTGCTGTTGACGCTGCGCGAGCGCGACGCCGATTACTGGAAGCGGCTCGTCGGTGAGGACGGGTTCCCGGACCTGTTCGCAACGGCCACGGACGGCGCCGACGACATCGTTGCGGCGGCGCTCTCATTTCTCTGGCACCTCGCGCGCCGCAACCCGTACGCGCTGCGCCTGCTCGCGGGCGCCGCAAACGACTGGTGTGCAACCCTGGCGGGCAGCACACTGCTGGAACTGGTCCGGCGCGCCTCTGCGCGTCCGGATATCCTGCTGCCGCGCGAGGCGGACAACCATGAGTTCTGGCGCAAACTGCTCGGACCGGGCCTGAGCTCCGATGCCAGTGTCCGCAGCGCCGCGCACACGGCCTGCCTGCAGACCATGCTCACGGGCCTGCCCGAGTCGGTACCGATACTCAGGGCGGCGGCGCGCCGCAGCCAGCCGCCGCGCTATCGAACCGCGGCCATTCGTCGCCCGGGCTGAAACACCTCTGTGTCGCCGGGGTCGAGGCGTGGTTACAATAGCCCGCTTCATGAAAGCACTGTCGATAAAAAACCTCACCAAGACCTACGCTAACGGCACACAGGCGCTGAAAGGCATCGACTTCTCGGTCGAAGCCGGCGACTTCTATGCGCTGCTCGGGCCCAACGGCGCCGGCAAGACGACCGCGATCGGCATCATCACCTCCCTGGTCAACAAGACCGCCGGTGAGGTCGAGATCTTCGGCCACAGCATCGATACGGAACTTGCGGCCGCCAAGCAATGCATCGGCCTGGTGCCCCAGGAGATCAACATGAATCTCTGGGAGAAGGTGCAGAATGTCGTGCTGAACCAGGCCGGATACTACGGCCTCGATCGGCAGCTCGCGTACGAGCGTACCGAGAAATACCTGCGCGCGCTGCGGCTCTGGGAGAAGCGTAACGACAACGCGCGCAGTCTCTCCGGCGGCATGAAGCGGCGGCTGATGATCGCCAGGGCCCTGGTGCACGAACCCCGACTGCTGATACTCGACGAGCCGACCGCCGGAGTCGATATCGAGATCCGCAGGTCGATGTGGGAGTTTCTGCGCGAGATCAATGCCCAGGGCACGACGATCATCCTGACGACCCATTATCTCGAAGAGGCTGAATCGCTGTGCCGTCACGTCGCGATCATCGACGAAGGCAGGATCATTGAAGACGCGAGAATGAGCGTCGTGTTGCGCAAGCTGCAACGCGAGGTCTTCGTGCTGAGCCTCGAGGCGCCACTTGATGCGGCGCCGCAGCTCGAGGGTTTTGACGCGAAGCTCATCGAGGAGACCGAGCTCGAGGTCGAGAAAGGACCCGATACCAGCCTGAACGAGCTGTTCGTGCAGCTGGCCGGCATGGGCATACGCGTCGTGAGCCTGCGCAACAAGGCGAACCGACTCGAGGAACTCTTCATGCGCCTGGTGGAGAACAAGCAGGACGGCTTCAAGGAGGTCGCCGACGCATGAACCTGAAGCTCAACCTCGTCGCCATGCAGACGATCGTGCGCAAGGAGATGATTCGCGTCCTGCGCATCTGGGTCCAGACGATCGTGCCGCCTGCGATCACGATGACGCTGTACTTCATCATTTTCGGCAACCTCATCGGCCGCCGCATTGGCACGATGGACGGCTTCGACTACATGCAGTACATCGCGCCGGGCCTGATCATGATGTCCGTGATCACCAACTCCTACGGTAACGTCGTGTCGTCTTTCTTCGGCGCCAAGTTCGGCCGCCATATCGAGGAGATGATCGTGTCGCCGATGTCCAATGCGACGATCATCATCGGCCACGTTGTCGGTGGCGTGCTGCGCGGCCTGCTCGTCGGTCTGCTCGTCACGGTCGTCGCGCTGTTCTTCACGCGGCTGCAGGTCCAGCATCCGCTCATCATGATCTCGATCGTGTTGCTGTCGTCGACCGTGTTCGCGCTGGCGGGTTTGATCAACGCGATTTTCGCCAAGAAGTTCGACGACATCGCTATCGTTCCCACCTTCGTGCTGACGCCACTGACCTACCTCGGGGGCGTCTTCTACTCGATCTCGCTGCTGCCCGAGTTCTGGCAAAACGTGTCAAAGGCCAACCCGATCCTGTACATGGTCAACGCGTTTCGTTACGGCATTCTCGGAACGTCCGACATTGGCATCGGCACGGCCTATGCGATCCTGATCGTGTTCGTAGTGGGTCTGTTCTCGGTCTGCCTGTACCTGCTCAACCGTGGCGTGGGAATTCGCGAGTAAGCATGTGCGGCCGCTTCGCATTCTATTCCCCGGGCGAGGCAACCGCCGCGCTGTTTGGTGCGAGCGGCGCGCTGCCCGTTGAGGCGCGTTACAACATAGCCCCCACCCAGTATGTGGCCGCGATTCGCAACGGTGAGGACGATGACCCCGAGCTGGTGATGCTGCGTTGGGGCCTGGTGCCCTTCTGGGCCAAGGACCCGTCGATCGGCAATCGCATGATCAACGCGCGCGCCGAGACGGTGGCCGAGAAGCCTGCCTTTCGCGCCGCCTACCGGCACCGACGTTGCCTGGTACTCGCCGACGGCTTCTACGAATGGCATCGGGAAGGCAGCGTCAAGACGCCGTACTACATTTCGAGCGCTGACGGTGAGCCGTTCGCCTTTGCAGCCCTCTGGGAGAACTGGAACAGCAAGGAGAGCGACGATTCGATCCAGAGCACAACGCTGATCACGACCGAAGCCAACGACTTCATGGCGTCATTGCATCATCGCATGCCGGTGGTGCTGACTCCGGACACTGCCCGGCGCTGGCTGCAGGGTGGTGATGATGCGCTGGCCTTCGCGCTGGAGCACACACCCGAGCTGCGAGCGTGGGCCGTTGACCGGCGCGTCAATAATGCCCGCCACGAGGGCGCAGACCTTATCGAGGCGGCTTCGTAAACGGCTGGATAGCCGCGATCATCGCCCCCGGTCCCGCGTGCACGCCCAGCGCCGAGCCGAGCTCCGCCATCGTCAACCGCTCTATTTGTGGCAGGTCGCGTCGCAGCAGCTGCTCGAGCTCGGCGGCGTCGTCGGGACAATTGGCATGGCCGATCGCTACTGTCAGCGGGCCCAGGTCGCGCGAGTGGCGCACGAGGCTTTTTGCAAACTTGCGCGTCGCGCTGCGTTTGCCGATGGCAAAGCCGCTTGGCGCAATGCGCCCCCCGCTGGTCGCGCGAATGAAAGGGGTCACGTGCAGCATTTCGGCGACCGTGCGCACCCACGCTGGTACGCGGCCACCGCGCACGGCGTAGCGGATGTCGCGCAGCACGCCGTAAGTGCGGGTTTGCGGAATCAGGGCTTCGACCGCTTCGATCGTGTCCTCGACCGACAGACCGGCATGTGCGCACTCCGCGGCGAACACGGCCAGCAAACCCTGCCCGATTGACGCATTGCGCGAGTTCAGGACGTGAATCCTGCCGTGCGCGTTGACGCGCTCGGCGGCCGATAACGCCGCGTTGTAGGTGCCGCTGGCGGCCCCGGTCACGTTGATCGACAGGACATCGTCAAAGTGGCTCGCGAGGAACTGGAACTGGCGACGAAAATCGCCGGGCGCGGGTTGCGACGTCGTCGGATGCACCGGGTTGGTACTGAGTTCTTCGTAAAACTCGGTCGCGGTGATGCTGACTTTGTCGAGGTAGCCGCGGTCACCGAACTGCAGGCGGCACGGCACCATGTGAATGTCGAGCCGTTCGAGATCCTCGTCGGCGATATCCGCAGCCGAGTCCGTGATCACCGCGAAGCGGCTGGCTGTGTCATGACTGCTGTGCGCCTGGCGGTGCATGTCGTCGGCCTTCTCGGCGCTGACGTTGCCGTACTGGCGAGCGACCTGAAAGACGTCCTCCGGTTCGTTCACGTGCACATGGATCTTGGCCTTGCGTTTGGTTCCCGCCAGCAGTAACGAGTTGCCGAGCGTCGACAACGCTTCGCGCAGCTTGCGACGGTCGATGTCGGTTCCGGTGACGATGCATTCCGTGCAATAACGAAACTCGGAGTCCTCGCCGGTTCCCGCCATCGCGGGCACGGCCTCGTCGCCGCTCAACACCGACAGGTCGGGCTCGTCGGCAATGCGACCGTGCGCAATGAAATCGGTCATCCCGCGAATCAACTCGACAAATCCTTTTGCGCCGGCGTCGACGACGCCCGCCTTCCTCAGCACGTCCAGCTGGTTCGTCGTTTCCTCGAGCGCCGACTCGGCGCGTTCCTGCGCCGCCGTCATGAGCGCGGGAAAGTCGCTGTCCCTGGCTTTGGCGACATGGTTCGCGGCGGCGTCGGCGACGGCCGCGATCACCGTCAATATCGTGCCTTCCCGGGGCTTCGACATCGCGTCGTGCGCATACTCGCTGCCGGTCGTGATCGCGGCGGAAAACGTCCCCGGTGTAAAGCGTTGCAGATCGCCAGCGGCGTCGGCGACGCCCTGGAAGAACTGCGCGACGATGGCCCCGGAGTTGCCGCGCGATCCGTCCAGTAACGCATCGGCGATGCGTGGCAACAATGTGGACAGCTGTTCTTCGGTCTTCTCGCCCAGCACCGAGAGCGCCGACCCCAGCGACAGGCTCAGGTTGGTGCCAGTGTCACCGTCGGCCACCGGGAACACGTTGATATGGTTGAGAAAATCTTGTTCGCCAATGACGCGGTGAATTCCGGAGATCAGCGCGCTGGAGAGCGCCCCGCTGTCGAGATGGCCTGTTACGGAACCCGGCAAACGTTGCCTTATTCGCGCGGCAGCAGGAACGTCCGCCCCTGGTGCTGCAGGACGACGCCCGCGGACGTGATTTCGACGACAACCGGGCCCTCGTCGAGTCGGGAACCCTCGCGGTGCTTGTTCATGTTGATGAACACGAAGCGCTCGGCAGGCTGCTCGGCGAACACATGAATGTCGAGGTGCAGCTCGGGCAGCTGCACGGCGCCGGCGAGACGCAGCTCATCGAGTGTCTGCAGACGCTCCTGGTCCGGCGAAGGGGCCACGATCGCCGGGGCGGGATCACTGGCGACGGGCGCCGCCGCGTCATCGTCGACCGGTTCGGGCGGCGGCTGGTCTTCAATCGCCTGCGCGACGCGATCCTCGAAACTCGGTTCGACAGGCGCTTCGGGCTGCGCGGTTGCGGCTTCGGCCGGCGGGGTTTCCGCAGGAGCCGTCTCGATCGGCATGCTTGCAACCGGCGCGCTGGAGGCCGGCGCGGTTGCCGCCGGCGTCTCGGCTTCGGGCGCCGCATCGGGGCGTAGCAAGATGCCGAGCAAAACGGCAATGTTGACCAGCAGCAACAGCGCGAGCATCCAGAGCCACTTTGGCGACTGGTCGTCGCCGGAACTCGACGGCACGTTCGAGAATTCGCCGCCGGCCTGCTGCTGTCGCTCGGCTTCCGATTTTCTCAGGGCATCGAGAATGAAAGACATTGGTTACTCCTGGGCCAGGCGCGAGCGTGTCAGTCGCGGCGCGCCGTCGGGTTCGAGCAAGGTGTTGATGATGATCTGCGTATTGCGGCCGGCGAGTCCGTCGACGTCGAGCCGCTGGTCGCGCTGGAACAGCCGCACCTTGTCGGCGAGGTCCTCGTCGAACTCATCGGAGTCGGGAGAAGCCGAGGCGTAACGGCTGTCGATCGCCGCGAGGCTCTCGCGCAACCAGCGTACGCCGGGCCCGGTCGAGCCGGGCCCCAGGGCATTTGACGAGCCGTTGGGCGGGCGCCACAGCAGCACGTACTCGCCAAACCACAGGTCGCTGAGTTCAATCAGCGGGTGAGTAACCTCGACACCGCCGATAGACAGGGTCACGGTCGTGTCGCCGACAGCCGTGAGCACGACATTGTGAGTAGCGCCCCGTCCGTCGATGAGGGTCAGCACCGCGGGCCGGTCGTACTGCTTCAGACCCGTAATCGAGCTGCGCTGGAACAGGCACTCGTAACCCGCGGCTTCGGCCTGCGAGCAGCCGCGAACGCCGCGCTGGTAGTCGATGCCCCATAGCTCGAACAGGGTGCGCAGGGCCGTCTCGGAAGTGGTCAGGTCACTGGCCAGTCGCAGCTTGGCGTCGAGCGTGGCTTCCGGCTCGCTTGGTTCGGGCTCGGTGGCCTCGGGTTCAACCGGTTCTGCCTCGTCGATTACTGTCGCGACCGGCGGCCCCACCGGCAGCGGCTCGGAAGCAGGGTCTGAATACGGCTCGCCGACCGTTGCCGCGACACTGCTCTCGATGACTTCCTGCCGACTGTCGAGCGTGACGAGGAATGCGGTGGCGATGACGAGCGCCGCGGCGACTCCGCCAATGGGAATGAGCCAGGGCGGCCAACCGGCGGATTCGCGGTCGCCGGTTACCTCGGCCGCCGCGCGACGCACCATGGCGCGGGTCACTTTGCGCGTCTCGCTACTGTACGCGCCGAGCAACGCCCGATCACAGATGACGTTGATCAGGCGCGGCACGCCTTGCGAGAGCCGAAACACCTCGCGCTTGGCAGCAGGCTCGAAGACTTCGCTGAGCGCGCCCGCGACCTTCATGCGGTGCTCGATGTACTGTGCCGATTCGTCCCGTGACAGGGGTTCGAGGTGATAACGACCCGTGATGCGCTGCGCCAGCTGGCGCAGATCGTTACGCGCGAGCAGCTCCCGCAGCTCGGGTTGGCCGATCAGGACGATTTGCAGCAGCTTTTGCTTGGCCGTCTCGAGGTTGGTTAGCAGCCGAACTTCCTCGAGCACCTCGGGAGCGAGGTTCTGCGCCTCGTCAACAACGAGAATCGTGCGCCGGCCGTCGGCATGCGCCTGCAGCAGGTGGCGGTTGAGCGTGTCAATGAGCGCCTTGATGCTGGACGGATCGGCGGGCAGCTCGATGTGCAGCTCTTCGCAAATGGAGACCAGGAACTCGCGAGCCGAAAGCTGCGGGTTCAGGACGACCGCAACGTCGGCGTTTTCCGGCATGCGGCTCTGCAGCAGCGAGCGGACCAGCGTGGTCTTGCCCGTACCGACTTCGCCGGTGAGCTGCATGAAACCGCCGCTCTCGGTGACCCCGTAGACGAGGTGCGCGAGAGCTTCGCCATGGCGCTCGCTCATGAAGAGGTAGCGCGGGTCGGGCGTTATCGAGAACGGTTTCTCATTGAGACCAAAAAAGCTCGTATACATTATTGTTTATCGTGGACCGGTCCCCTCAGCAGCCCGATTCTACATGACTCAGGCTCGAAACAGGTCGGGCTGGCCGGCAGGCGACAGCTTGCTGCCGCCGACGCCGAGCAGCCGGATGCGCGTGCCCGGGTTTTCCTCGAGCCAGGTACCGAGCAGTTCGCAGGCCACGTGGTAGATCTGGTCCGTGTGACACACCGGTGGTTGCACGCTGCGCTGGCGGGTAAACGTCTGGAAATCCGCCTGCCGGATCTTCACCTGCACGGTGCCTGCTTGCAGGGCCGACCGGTGCAGACGACGTGCCGTGGCCTCGGCCAGGCGCAGCAGTTCTTTTTCCATATCGCCGCGCTCGGCGAGATCGGTATCGTAAGTCTCCTCCGCGCTGACCGACTTCTCCTCGCGCTCGGCAACGACCGGCCGCTCGTCAATGCCGGCAGCACGTTCGCGCGTACGCCCGGCATAGCGGCCGAAGACCGATTCGAGATCGCGGTCCGGCGCGAGCCGCAGGTCACGCACCGTGTGAATGCTCAGAGCCTCCAACCTCGACAGGGTCTTGCGTCCGATGCCGGGTATCACGCCGACGGGCAGGGGATCGAGCCTGTCGTGCACGTCGTCCGCTGTGATGACACACAGGCCATCGGGTTTGTCGAGGTCCGACGCAATCTTGGCGACGAGCTTGTTTTCCGCGACGCCGACCGAGGCGCTGAGCTGCGTCTGCTCACGAATCAGCCGTTTGATCTCGCGCGCGATATCCGGACCGCTGCCAAACAGCTTGTAACTGGCGGTGACATCGAGGAACGCCTCGTCGAGCGAGAGGCCCTCGACGAGCGGCGTGAACTCCCTGAAGATGGTGAAGATCTGCCTGGAGATGGCCTTGTAATGCGCCATGCGAGGGCGCACCTGGACGAGGTCCGGGCAGCGCCGCCGCGCATCCGCCATCGACATCGCCGAGCGCACGCCGAACTTGCGGACTTCGTAGCTTGCGGCCGCAACGACGCCGCGATTGCTGCCGCCGCCGACGACGACCGGCTGGCCGCGCAGGCCTGGATCGTCGCGCTGCTCCACCGACGCGTAGAACGCGTCCATGTCGACATGCAGGATCGTGCGCGGCCCGGGCGCCACGTCAGTTGCCGCGCTCCACGACGAAGCGCGCGAGCCAGCGCAGTGAATCAGCGTCGGCACCGAAATCGTCGAGTTGCTCGAGCGCGCTGCGCAGCAGGCTACCGCAGCGGGCCCGCGCCTCGTCGATGCCAACCAGGCCCGGGAACGTTGCCTTGCCAAGGCGCTGGTCCGCGCCCGAGCGCTTGCCAATGACCTCGGTGTCGCCCTCGACGTCGAGAATGTCGTCCTTGATCTGGAAAGCGATACCAATGGTGCGGCCGAACGCGTCGATGGCGGATGCCCGGTCGTCTGGCAGGTTCTCGGACAGGGCGGCGGCGCACATGACGGCCGCGTGAATCAGCGCGCCGGTCTTGAGTGCATACATGTGTTCAATTTCATCGACCGTCAGCGACTTGCCCTCGGCCGCCAGGTCCATCGACTGGCCGCCCGTCATGCCGATCGAACCGGCGGCATCGGCGACAATCCCGACGAGCCGCGCGCTGGCACCGGGAGGCGCGTCGCCGACGTTGGCCAGGACGCTGAACGCGAGCGGCTGTAGCGCATCGGCGGCAAGTATCGCCGTCGCCTCGTCGAACTGGCGATGGACGGTGGGTTTGCCGCGCCGGATGTCATCGTCGTCCATCGCCGGCAAATCGTCGTGCACGAGCGAAAACGCGTGGATCAGCTCGATGGCGGCGGCCGGAGCGTCAAGGGCATCTTCCCGCAGTCCAAGGCACTCGCCCGCGGCATAAACAAGCAACGGTCGAACGCGTTTGCCGCCGTTGAAAACGGCGTAACGCATCGCGTCGTGCAAGCGCTTGGGTTGAACCGTGGCGGCAGGCAGAACCTCGTCGAGGACGTTCTCGACGCGGCTCACATAGTGAGCGATTCGGCTCTCGAAAGAGGCGGACAAAATGTTCTCCGGGTCAGTCGGCGAGACTCTCTAGCGTACACGGAATCGCTGCTTCTCTGCAGCAGCGCTGGGCTATAATTCGCAACCCACCGCCAGAACAAGAACACTATGCGGGCAACAGCCAGAGCCCAGCCGAACATTGCCCTGATCAAGTACTGGGGCAAGCGCGACACCGAGCAGAACCTCCCGGCCGTTGGGTCTATCTCGATCACGCTGGCCGATTTATTTACGACGATGCGGGTCGAGTTCGACGATTCGCTGCCGGCTGATTCCCTGGTCGTCAACGACCGCCAGAATGACGCGATGTTACCCCGGGTTTCGCGATGCCTCGACGCCGTGGTGGGTGGGGATCGGTCGCGAGCCGCGGTGTCGAGCGCGAGCAACTTCCCGATAGCTGCGGGGCTGGCCTCATCGGCCTCGGCGTTCGCTGCGCTCGTCGTGGCGGCGGACGCCGCTGCTGAAAAGCAACACAGCCGGGAGCAACTAGCGGGTCTTGCGGGCATGGCGTCGGGTTCGGCGGCGCGTTCGATTTACGGCGGCTTCGTCGAGCTTGCCAACGACGGCGACTCGATCAGGCTGGCCCGGCTTCGTCCGGCCGCCGAGTGGCCGCTTAACGTGGTCGTGGCAATCACGGCGACGGGGCCCAAAGCTGTGGGTTCGACGCAAGCGATGGAAACCAGTCGCGAGACATCGCCGTTCTACCCCCGCTGGGTGGAGCAGCAACAGGCGGACCTCGACGCGGCCCGCGCTGCTATCAGCGACAAGGAATTTGCGCGCCTCGCAACCGTCGCCGAGCACAACTGCCTGAAGATGCACTCGGTAATGTGGGCCAGCCGTCCGCCGATGGTCTACTGGAACGCGACCACGCTGGAGTGCATGGACGCCGTGAGACAGCTGCAGGCCGATGGCGTCCCGGTGTTCTTCACTATCGACGCCGGGCCCCAGCTCAAGGCCGTTTGCGAACCGACAGCGGTCGACATCGTGCGCGAACGACTGGCGGCTGCACCCGGGGTCGAGGCTGTCATGGTGACGGGACTCGGCGCCGGCGCGCGGCTGATTGACGATGACTGAGCAAAGTATCGCAAGCGCGCCCGGCAAAGTGGTGTTGTCCGGAGCATACGCCGTGCTGAGTGGTGCGCCGGCCATCTGCATGGCGGTCGACCGCCGTGCAGTCGCGAGTGTCGAAGAAACGGGCGATGACCATCACGTCGTCGTGGCGCCGGGCCACATCGAGGAGCCGCAACGATTCCGCGTACGTGACGGCGTTTTTGCCTGGCTGGACTCGGGCAGCGACTTCGGGTTACTGGAACAGGTCTGGCGGGCCAGTAACATCAGTCGGGAAGGCGGCCTGTCCTTGCGGCTCGACACGACCGCTTTCTTTGATGCAGAGCAAGGCGGGAAAATCGGCATCGGTTCGAGCGCGGCGCTGACGGTAGCGCTGGCTTCTGTTCTCACCGGGCTGGCGCCGGGAAGAGTCGATCCCGTCGCGGTCGCTCATGAGGGTCATCTCGGTTTCCAGGGTGGTCTCGGCAGTGGCGTCGATATTGCAACATCGGCCGCCGGCGGGCTGGTCGAGTACCGTATGCAAGAGCGCGCCGCGTCAAAGCTGACCATGCCTGCCGGGCTCGAGTGCAGGTTCCTCTGGAGCGGCGCCCCGGCCAGCACCGGCAAGAAGCTCCAGCACCTGTCGAGCCGCGGCCCGCAGCCGTCACTCGACGCGCTGGTAGTGTCGGCGAAACGCGTGGCCAGCGCCTGGGAAAGCGGGTCGGCCGAAGCGGTGCTCAGCGAGTATCGTGAGTACATCGAGGCGCTGCAGCAATTCAGCACGGACCATGATCTCGGCGTGTTCGACGCGGGCCACAGCGAACTGGCGGCGATGGCGGCGCATGCAGGGCTCGTGTACAAACCCTGCGGTGCCGGCGGCGGCGACGTCGGTGTCCTGCTGGCCGACAATGCCGAACGCGCCGACGAGTTCATCGCCGCGAACCTGCCCGGAGGGTTTCGCGAGCTTGACCTGCAGGTCGATGAAATCGGCGCGCAACGAACGGAGGTTTCGAGTGAGTGAGTCGCGCATCAAGGGGTTCTACAGGCTGTCCGTGGTCGAACGCATCGACCGACTGGCCAGCGCGGGTTGGCTGGCGGAATCGGATGCGGCTCGTTTGCGCCGGGGGCATTACGTGCTGCCGGTTGCTGCGGCAGACCGCATGGTCGAAAACACGGTGGGCGTTTTCGGGCTGCCGTTTGCGATCGCACCCAATTTCGTCGTCAACGGGCGCGAGCACCTGGCGGCGATGGCGATCGAGGAACCGTCTGTTGTCGCCGGCCTGAGCATGGCCGCATCGCTGGCGCGCGGGTCGGGCGGCTTCGAGGCCAGCAGTGACGAGTCGCTGCTTATCGGCCAGGTACACGTTGCCGATACCGGGGATGCGGCTTCTGCCGTGGCAAGAATCTCAGCGGCGCGTGACGAGCTGGTCAGTCTTTGCAACGACGTGCACCCGCGGCTCGTTGCGCGCGGCGGCGGCGCGCTTGATGTTGAGGTTCGAGAAATCAGGCT